>NZ_JBMDKO010000073.1:0-20813 GCF_057809755.1 Pseudomonas sp. FG13 | reverse complement strand
GTTTATCATCCAACACTTGTATTGGCTGACCCACCGCTATCGCGAGCAGGCTCGCCCCCACATCAAGGCATTCGAGGCCTGCGATTTCTGCGCACCGATGTGGCGCATCTGATCGCACCAGCGCACAAGCGACGGTCGCTCGTGGTGCGTTGCCCTGCGCTCCCCAGCGCATCGCCCCCACATTTCCCGGCCTTGCCACGACCGGGCACACCCCTTGCAAAAGCCCTGTTCAGCGTCTGCATCTGCCCTCGAAAAAAACACCAATTCACGGAGATCGCACCATGAAACGTCGTAGCTTGATCAAGGCTTTTACCCTCTCGGCCAGCATTGCCGCGATGGGCATGGCCTGGACCGTCCAGGCCGCCGAGACCATCAAGGTCGGCATCCTGCATTCGCTGTCCGGGACCATGGCGATTTCCGAGACGTCCCTCAAGGACATGGCACTGATGACCATCGACGAAATCAATGCCAAGGGCGGTGTGAACGGCAAGCAGCTCGAAGCGGTGGTCGTGGACCCGGCCTCGAACTGGCCACTGTTTGCGGAAAAAGGCCGGCAGTTGCTGACCCAGGACAAGGTCGCCGTGGTGTTCGGCTGCTGGACGTCGGTGTCGCGCAAATCCGTGCTGCCGGTGTTCGAAGAACTCAATGGCCTGCTGTTCTACCCGGTGCAATACGAAGGCGAAGAGATGTCGCCTAACGTGTTCTACACCGGCGCCGCGCCGAACCAGCAGGCGATTCCGGCAGTGGAATACCTGATGAGCGAAGAAGGTGGCAGCGCCAAGCGCTATTTCCTGCTGGGCACCGACTACGTCTACCCGCGCACCACCAACAAGATCCTGCGCGCGTTCCTACACTCCAAGGGTGTGGCGGACAAGGACATCGAAGAGGTCTATACCCCGTTCGGCCACAGCGATTACCAGACCATCGTGGCGAGCATCAAGAAGTTCTCTGCCGGCGGCAAGACCGCGGTCATCTCCACGGTCAACGGCGACTCCAACGTGCCGTTCTACAAGGAACTGGCCAACCAGGGCCTGAAAGCCACCGACGTACCGGTGGTGGCGTTCTCGGTGGGCGAAGAAGAGCTGCGTGGCATCGACACCAAACCGCTGGTGGGCAACCTGGCGGCATGGAACTACTTCGAATCCGTGGATAACCCGGCGAACAAGAAATTCGTCGACGCCTGGAAAGCCTACGCCAAGGCCAAGAACCTGCCGGGCGCCGACAAGGCCGTGACCAACGACCCGATGGAAGCCACCTATGTCGGTATCCACATGTGGGCCCAAGCGGCAGAAAAGGCCAAGTCCACCGACGTCGACAAGGTCCGCGAAGCCTTGGCCGGCCAGACCTTCGCCGCGCCGTCGGGCTACACCCTGACCATGGACAAGACCAACCACCACCTGCACAAGCCGGTGATGATCGGCGAGATCCAGGCCGATGGTCAGTTCAACGTGGTCTGGCAAACCGAGGGGCCGGTCCGCGCCCAGCCGTGGAGCCCTTTCATCGCCGGCAACGACAAGAAGCCCGACTATGCGGTGAAGGGTAACTGAGCCCATGGGTGTCGGCCCCGGATCCCGGGACCGACACACGACTCCTGTGGGAGCGAGCCTGCTCGCGATAGCGCTGGATCAGTCAGCGCAAACGTGACGGGTACGCCGCTATCGCGAGCAGGCTCGCTCCCACAAAAAGCACTGCGCAAGGCCGAGCATATGCCCACCGCCCTTTACCGTCTGATTCTCGCCCTGGTGATGTTACTGCCACTGGGCGCCCACGCGGGCGACGCCGAAGACTTCGTCGCCGCCAACCCGACCCTGCAGGCCAAACTGCTGGAAACCTGGGCGGCGCAGCCCGAGCCCGGGCGTGTCGAACTGCTCAACGCTTTGCAGCAAGGCCAGTTGACCGTCGACGGCCAGCCCAAGACCTTGCGCCTGAACAATCGCTTGCGGGGGCTGATCGAAACCGCCCTCGCCAGTCACCAACTGCTTGCCAGTGATCCCCGCATGCGCCTGGGCGCAGCGCAACAGCTGCAAAAAAGCGCGCGCCCGGCGCAGCTGGCTTTTCTCGACCGGCAGCTGGCCGGCGAGCAAGACGAAGATGTCCACGCCGCCCTGAGCCTGGCCCTGGCAAACCTGCAATTGGTGGACGCCAATCCAAGCGTGCGCCTGGCGGCCGTCCGGTTGCTGGGGGAAACCGGCGACCCGCTGGCCCGCACCCGTCTCGAAGGCGTGCTCGAACCTGGCGCCGAAACCGATGCGGGCGTGCGCACCGCAGCCGAGACCAGTCTCGCCCAGGTCAAGCGCAAACTACTGGTGGGCGAGTTGCTGGGCCAGGCGTTCAGCGGCATGTCCCTGGGCTCGATCCTGTTGCTCGCGGCCCTCGGCCTGGCCATCACCTTCGGCCTGCTGGGGGTGATCAACATGGCCCACGGCGAGATGCTGATGCTCGGCGCCTATTCCACATACGTCGTGCAGATGCTGTTCCAGCGCTTCGCGCCGAACGCCATCGAGTTCTACCCGCTGATCGCCCTGCCGGTGGCATTTTTCATCACCGCCGCCATCGGCATGGCCCTGGAACGCACGGTGATCCGCCATCTCTACGGACGGCCACTGGAAACCCTGCTCGCCACCTGGGGCATCAGCCTGATGCTGATCCAACTGGTGCGCCTGGTATTCGGCGCGCAGAACGTTGAAGTGGCCAACCCGGCCTGGCTGTCGGGGGGGATCCAGGTGTTGCCGAACCTGGTGCTGCCGTACAACCGCATCGTCATCATCGCCTTCGCACTGTTCGTGGTGTTGCTGACCTGGTTGTTGCTGAACAAGACCCGCCTGGGCCTGAACGTGCGGGCCGTCACCCAGAACCGCAACATGGCGGCCTGCTGCGGCGTACCCACCGGGCGCGTGGACATGCTCGCCTTCGGCCTCGGTTCGGGCATTGCCGGGCTGGGCGGCGTGGCCCTGAGCCAGATCGGCAATGTCGGCCCGGACCTGGGCCAGAGCTACATCATCGATTCGTTCCTGGTGGTGGTGCTCGGCGGCGTCGGCCAGTTGGCCGGTAGCGTATCCGCCGCGTTCGGGCTGGGCATCGCCAACAAGATTCTCGAACCGCAGATCGGCGCCGTGCTCGGCAAGATCCTCATCCTCGCGCTGATCATTCTGTTCATCCAGAAGCGTCCGCAAGGCCTCTTCGCGCTCAAAGGACGGGTAATCGACTGATGAACCAGCCCCTGATGCTCACGGCCACGCAAAAGGCCGGGCCTAAAGTCACCCTCGCCGTCGGTGCGCTGATCCTGGCCGTACTGTTGAGCCTGCCACTGCTGTCGTTGCTGGCGGCGGACCATCCACTGCATGTCTCGGCCTACACCCTGACGCTGGTGGGCAAGATTCTCTGCTACGCCATCGTTGCCCTGGCGCTGGACCTGGTCTGGGGCTACGCCGGCTTGCTGTCCCTGGGCCATGGCCTGTTCTTCGCCCTGGGCGGCTACGCCATGGGCATGTACCTGATGCGCCAGGCGGCCGGTGATGGCTTGCCGGCGTTCATGACGTTCCTGTCGTGGACCGAATTGCCCTGGTACTGGACCGGCACTGACAGTTTTCTCTGGGCCTTGTGCCTGGTGGTCCTGGCGCCGGGGCTGCTGGCGTTGATGTTCGGTTTCTTCGCCTTTCGTTCGCGGATCAAGGGCGTGTATTTCTCAATCATGACCCAGGCCCTGACATTCGCCGGAATGCTGCTGTTCTTCCGCAACGAAACCGGCTTCGGCGGCAACAACGGCTTCACCAATTTCCGCTCGATCCTGGGTTTCGGCATCACCGAACCCGGCACCCGAGCCGTGCTGTTCCTGCTCACCGTGCTGTTGCTGGTGGCGAGCCTGTTCATCGGCTGGCGACTGGCCCGCAGCAAGTTCGGCCGGGTGCTGACCGCCCTGCGGGACGCGGAAAACCGCCTGATGTTCTGCGGTTACGATCCCCGGGGCTTCAAGCTGTTCGTCTGGGTCTTGAGCGCGGTCCTGTGCGGTCTGGCCGGGGCGCTGTATGTGCCACAGGTTGGCATCATCAACCCCAGCGAAATGTCACCGACCAACTCCATCGAGGCCGCCGTATGGGTGGCGCTCGGCGGGCGCGGCACACTGATCGGGCCGCTGCTGGGCGCCGGCGTGGTCAACGGCATGAAGAGCTGGTTCACCGTGGCCTTCCCGGAGTACTGGCTGTTTTTCCTGGGCGCGCTGTTCATCGTGGTGACCCTATACCTGCCCAAGGGCGTGGTGGGCCTGCTGAAGAAACGAGGCGAACAATGAGAATCACAGCGAGTGCCGAATTCATGCTCGAGCCAGCTTTTTTTCCAACCGAACCCAACAAGGACGCCGGCAGCAGCCGCGACGCCATCGGCCTCGGCCGGGCCGCCGGCGAAGGCCTGAATACCCGTCACGGCACGATCCTGACCCTGGAAGACATCAGCGTCAGCTTCGACGGTTTCAAGGCCCTGAACGATCTGAACCTGTACATCGGCGTGGGCGAACTGCGTTGCATCATCGGCCCCAACGGCGCGGGCAAGACCACGCTGATGGACGTGATCACCGGCAAGACCCGCCCTAGCCACGGCAACGCCTGGTTCGGCGAGACCCTCGACCTGACCGGCATGAGCGAAGTGCAGATCGCCCAGGCCGGTATCGGCCGCAAGTTCCAGAAGCCCACAGTGTTCGAAGCCCTGAGCGTGTTCGAGAACCTGGAACTGGCGTTGAAAACCGACAAGTCGGTATGGGCCAGCCTGCGGGCGAAGCTGACCGGCGAGCAGCACGACCGTATCAATGAAGTGCTGGAGACCATCCGCCTCACGCCATCGGTCAATCGCGCGGCCGGGCTGCTGTCCCACGGACAGAAGCAGTTCCTGGAGATCGGCATGCTGCTGGTGCAAGACCCGCAATTGCTATTGCTCGACGAACCCGTGGCGGGCATGACCGACGCCGAAACCGACTTCACCGCCGAGCTGTTCAAATCCCTGGCGGGCAAGCATTCGCTGATGGTGGTGGAACATGACATGGGCTTCGTCGGCACCATCGCCGACCACGTTACCGTGCTGCACCAGGGCAGTGTGCTGGCCGAAGGGTCGTTGGAGCAGGTCCAGGACAATGAGCGGGTGATCGAGGTGTATCTCGGTCGGTAGAGCTGTGAACACATTACCTCTATGGGATAGGGCCTGTGGGAGCAAAGCTTGCTCGCGACGAACGATAACGCGGTCTTCTGCTGGACCGAGGTGCTGCTATCGCGAGCAAGCTTTGCTCCCACAGAAAGCCATTGCTCCACAGAGGATTTGAGGGGAATTCAAACCATGCTGCAAGTCGACAAGCTCCACCAATACTACGGCGGTAGTCACATCCTGCGGGGCCTGTCGTTTGACGTGAAGGTCGGCGAAGTAACCTGCCTGCTAGGTCGCAATGGCGTGGGCAAGACCACCCTGCTCAAATGCCTGATGGGCCTGCTGCCGGCCAGGGAAGGGGCAGTGAATTGGGAAGGCAAAACCATCACCGCGTTCAAGCCACATCAGCGGGTTCACGCCGGCATCGCCTATGTGCCCCAGGGTCGGGAGATTTTCGGACGGCTGACGGTGGAAGAAAACCTGCTGATGGGCCTGTCGCGTTTTCCCGCATCCGAGGCGCGGGAAGTTCCGGCGTTCATCTACGAGTTGTTCCCGGTGCTGCTGCAAATGAAACAGCGCCGTGGCGGTGACCTGTCCGGCGGCCAGCAACAGCAGCTCGCCATTGGCCGGGCGTTGGCCAGTCGCCCACGCCTGTTGATTCTCGACGAGCCCACCGAAGGCATCCAGCCGTCGGTCATCAAGGAAATCGGCGCGGTCATCAAGCAACTGGCGGCCCGGGGCGACATGGCGATTTTGCTGGTGGAGCAGTTCTACGACTTCGCCGCCGAGCTGGCCGATCAATACCTGGTGATGTCCCGGGGCGAGATCGTGCAGCAGGGGCGCGGAGAAAACATGGAAGCCGAGGGTGTGCGCGGACTGGTTACGATCTAGTCTGTAGCGTCCGGACAATAATCAGAAATCATGAATCTACCTCTTTCTGTACCTGCCCTGTTCACGCCCTGCTGGCACGCCGAGCTGGAGCTGGCCTACGCCCGCTTTGGCGACAGCACGCGCCCGGTACAACGCCGCCATAAAGGCCCGCTGCGGGTGCAAAAACATTTGTATGCCGAAGGGTCCGAGGTGTGCCAACACATCATTGTCCACCCGCCTGGGGGCATTGCTGGCGGTGACCGATTGGCGATCTCGGCTCACGTCGGCCCCGGCGCCTGGGCACAGCTGACCAGCCCCGGCGCGGCCAAGTGGTACCGCGCCACGGCGCCTGCCTGTCAGCAACTGAGCCTGAGCGTGGCAGCCGGGGCGACACTGGAGTGGTTGCCCCAGGAGACCATTGTTTTCAGCGCCGCCCAGGCCGAACTCGGCACGTCCATCGACTTGCAGGGCGACGGGCGCCTGTTTTATTGGGACATGGTTGCCCTCGGCCGCCCCGCCAGCGGCGAGCGCTTCGACCTGGGACACTTTCAATCGCGGCTGGACATTCGCCGCGACGGACAGTTGTTGTGGCATGAGCGCCAGCGCATCGTCGGTGGCGACGGTTTACTGGACTCACCCATCGGGCTGGGCGGCGACCCGGTGTTTGCGACGCTGCTGGTGACCGGAGAGATCGATAGCGAACTGCTGGAGCAATGCCGCTCCCTGGGCCACGCCGTGCGTGGCGACCTGACGCAGTTGCCGGGGCTGGTCGTGGCGCGGTGCCTGGCGAGCGAGGCCTTGCTCGCGCGGGGGTGGCTGGTTGAGTTGTGGCGACTGCTGCGCCCGGCGGTGTTGGGGCGAGAAGCCGTGCCACCGAGAATCTGGAGTACCTGAATTGCTTTTCTGTGGGAGTACTGAGTTCTGTGGGAGCAAAGCTTGCTCGCGATGTAGGCGCCTCGACACAGAAAAAGACCGCGTTATCGTTTATCGCCAGCAAGCTTTGCTCCCACGGGTTCCCATCCAAGGGTTGAGCTTAGCGCGAATTATTTATCTGCCTCTTATGGATTGCACATGGACCTGACCCCACGCGAAAAAGACAAGCTGTTGATCTTCACCGCCGGCCTCGTCGCCGAGCGGCGACTGGCCCGCGGCTTGAAACTCAATTACCCGGAGGCCATGGCCTACATTTCCGCGGCCCTGCTCGAAGGCGCCCGCGACGGTCAGACCGTGGCCGAGTTGATGCATTACGGCACCACCCTGCTGAGTCGCGAACAGGTGATGGAAGGCATCCCGGAAATGATCCCGGAGATCCAGGTCGAGGCAACCTTTCCCGACGGCACCAAGCTGGTCACCGTCCATCAGCCGATCGCCTGAGGACCGTGCCATGACGTATCGGATTCGTGACGCGCTCCCGGCGGACTTGCCCGCCATCCGCGACATCTACAACGACGCGGTGCTCAACACCACGGCGATCTGGAACGAACAGGCCGTGGACCTGGGCAACCGCCAGGCATGGTTCGATGCGCGGCAGTCCCAGGGCTACGCGGTGCTGGTGATCGTCGACGGCGAAGAACATGTACTCGGCTATGCTGCCTTCGGCGACTGGCGCCCCTTCGACGGCTTCCGGCACACCGTGGAGCATTCGGTGTACGTGCGCAGCGACCAGCGTGGCAATGGCCTCGGCCCACGGTTGATGACGGTGTTGATCGAGCGCGCAAAGGCGTGTGGCAAACACGTCATGGTCGCCGCCATTGAAAGCGGCAACGCGGCTTCGATTCGTTTGCACGAGCGGGCCGGTTTCGTCATCACCGGGCAGATGCCCCAGGTGGGGACCAAGTTCGGTCGCTGGCTGGACCTGACTTTCATGCAGTTGATCCTCAATCCCGGGGCACCTGCGCCTGTTTCCAACAAGGAGTGACATCAGATGAACGCCGCCCAGTTGCGTCGAGTCCACGCCGAAAGCTTTGCGCATTACCGCCAAGGCCTGATTGATCTGTTGCTCGACGCCGTGGGGTACGGCGCCAGTGTCGGCTTCATGGCCGATCTCGATGCGGTCCAGGCCCGCGCCTACTTCGACGAAGTCCAGACCAGCCTCAATCAGGGCAGTCTGTTGTTGTGGGTCGTGGTCAAGGACGAACAGGTGCAGGCCAGCGTCCAGCTTGCCCTATGTCAGAAGCCCAACGGCCTGAACCGCGCCGAAGTGCAGAAACTGCTGGTCCGAGGCGAGGCCCGCCGGCGGGGCCTGGGCCAGCAGCTGATGAGTGCCCTGGAGCTCGGCGCCCGCCAGCACAAGCGTGGCCTGTTGTACCTCGACACCGAGGCCGGCTCCGAGGCCGAGGCGTTCTACCGCGCCATGGGCTACACCCGTGTCGGTGAACTGCCCGACTACTGCCAGAGCCCGGACGGGACGTACACCCCGACCGCCATCTACTACAAGCTTTTGGGACAACCGCAATGATTCCAGGCCAATACCAGGTCCAGCCCGGCGACATCGAACTCAACGTCGGCCGCCGTACCGTGACGCTGACCGTCGCCAACAGCGGCGACCGGCCGATCCAGGTCGGCTCGCACTATCACTTCTTCGAAACCAACGACGCCCTGACCTTCGACCGCGCCGCCAGCCGCGGCATGCGCCTGAACATCCCGGCCGGCACCGCCGTGCGCTTCGAGCCGGGCCAGAGCCGCGAGGTGGAACTGGTGGACCTGGCCGGGCATCGCCGGGTGTTCGGGTTTGCCGGGCGGGTCATGGGCGACCTCTAGGTCGCAGTTCGTTCCCACGCTCTGCGTGGGAATGCATCTCGGGACGCTCCGCGTCCCACAAGCGGACGCAGAGCGTCCATGGCGGCATTCCCACGCAGAGCATGGGAACGATCAGGAAAGCACATGAAGATCTCGAGACAAGCCTACGCCGACATGTTCGGCCCCACCGTCGGTGACAAGGTCCGCCTGGCCGATACCGAGCTGTGGATCGAAGTGGAAAAGGACTTCACCACCTACGGTGAAGAAGTGAAATTTGGCGGCGGCAAGGTGATTCGCGACGGCATGGGCCAGGGCCAGCTGCTGGCCGCGGAGGTGGTGGACACGTTGATCACCAACGCGCTGATCATCGACCACTGGGGCATCGTCAAGGCCGACGTCGGCCTCAAGGACGGACGCATCGCGGCCATCGGCAAGGCTGGCAACCCGGACATCCAACCCGATGTGACCATCGCCATCGGCGCCAGCACCGAAGTGATTGCCGGCGAAGGCATGATTCTCACGGCTGGCGGCGTCGACACCCACATCCACTTCATCTGCCCACAGCAGATCGAAGAGGCCTTGATGAGCGGCGTCACCACCATGATCGGCGGCGGCACAGGCCCAGCCACCGGTACCAACGCCACCACCTGCACCTCCGGCCCATGGCACCTGGCGCGCATGCTCCAGGCCGCCGACGCCTTCCCGATGAACATCGGCCTCACCGGCAAGGGTAATGCCAGCCTACCGGAGCCCTTGATCGAACAGGTCAAGGCCGGCGCCATCGGCCTGAAGCTGCACGAAGACTGGGGCACCACCCCGGCAGCCATCGACAACTGCCTGAACGTGGCCGACCAGTACGACGTGCAGGTGGCGATCCATACCGACACCCTCAACGAGTCCGGCTTCGTGGAAACCACCCTGGGCGCCTTCAAGGGGCGTACCATCCACACCTACCACACCGAAGGCGCCGGCGGCGGTCATGCGCCGGACATCATCAAGGCCTGTGGTTTCCCTAACGTGTTGCCCAGCTCTACCAACCCGACCCGGCCGTTCACCCGCAACACCATCGACGAACACCTGGATATGCTGATGGTCTGTCACCACCTGGACCCAAGCATCGCCGAAGACGTGGCGTTCGCAGAAAGCCGAATCCGCCGCGAAACCATCGCCGCCGAAGACATCCTCCATGACCTCGGCGCGTTCTCGATGATCAGCTCCGACAGCCAGGCCATGGGCCGCGTCGGCGAGGTCATCCTGCGCACCTGGCAGACTGCGGACAAAATGAAGAAACAACGCGGCGCCCTGCCCGGCGACGGCGAAGGCAACGACAACTTCCGCATCAAGCGCTACATCGCCAAATACACCATCAACCCGGCGATCACCCATGGCATCAGCCATGAAGTGGGCTCCATCGAAGTGGGCAAGTGGGCCGACCTGGTGCTGTGGCGCCCGGCGTTCTTCGGCGTCAAGCCGACGCTGATCCTCAAGGGCGGAGCGATTGCCGCGAGCCTGATGGGCGACGCCAACGCCTCGATCCCGACACCGCAACCGGTGCACTACCGACCGATGTTCGCAAGCTTCGGCGGCTCGCGACATGCCACCAGCCTGACCTTCATCAGCCAGGCGGCCGCCGATGCGGGCCTGCCGGAACAGTTAGGCCTGAAGAAAAGAATCGCGGTGGCCAAGGGTTGCCGGGGTGTGCAGAAAACCGACCTGATCCACAACGACTACCTGCCGGACATCGACGTCGATCCACAGACCTATCAGGTCAAGGCCGACGGTGTGTTGCTGTGGTGCGAACCGGCCGAGTCGCTGCCGATGGCGCAGCGGTATTTTCTGTTTTGACTGAGTGGCGAAGAAACTCCGTGGGAGCATAGCTTGCTCGCGATACAAGCAACTCAACATCAGGGAAACCGCGTTGTATTCATCGCGGGCAAGCCTTGCTCCCACACCAAGCCTTGCTCCAACACCAGGCCTTGCTCCCACACAAAGCCTGCTCCCTTCGCCCAATGAACTGCATCACTCCACCAACCGCCCCAACCGCTGCTTGAGCATGCGGTTCTCGGTGCGCAGTTGTTGCACTTCTTCCAACAGATCCAGCGCCAGGGCGACGCCTTCCCATTCCAGTTCAAGCTCGCGGCGCAGCTTGGCGGCACGACGGGCCAGGACCAGCTCGTAGTCGGTGAACCGCCAGTCCGTCGGGGCCGCGCCGTGGGGTTCGAGGATGCCATGGGCGACGATTTCTATCACATGGACATCCTGCAACGCGGCGGCCTCGCAGAACTCCGTCAGGCTCAGTTCAATGATCGGGTTGCTCATGGTGTGCTTCTCCCAATACCTTGATAGGGCAGGGCTGGCAAAGGCCCCGCCGTCAGAAATTCTCCCGTGGATCGAACGCGGCTTTCTTCGCCAGCTCTGCCCACAAAGCCTTGACCGCTTCGTCGTTGGACTTGGGCATCACGGCCTTGAGCTGGATGAACAGGTAGCCGCGCTCACCGGCCTTGTTGCGCAGGCCATGACCCTTGGCGCGCATGCGCTGGCCGTTCTGGCTGCCGGCCGGGACCTTGAGGTTGATCTTGCCGGTGAGGGTCGGGACGGCCACCTCGGTGCCCAGCGCCAACTCCCAGGGCGCCAGCGGCAGGGTGATAATCAGGTCCTGGCCTTCGACATCGAATTTGGGGTGCGGGGCAAAGCGAATGGTCAGGTACAAGTCGCCATTGGCCCCGCCACCAATACCCGGCGCGCCTTGGCCCTTGAGGCGGATCCGCTCGCCGTCGGTCACGCCTGACGGAATCTTCACGTTCAGGCTTTTGCTGGTGTTGCTGACGTGCTGGCCCGCCGCGTTGTACTGCGGCACCTGGAAGCTGACCTTTTTCGACTCATTCGACAGGGCTTCTTCCAGGAAAATCGGTAATTCCATCTCCACGTCCTGCCCCCGACGGCCGGCGCTGCGACCTGACTGTGCGCCCCCGAATCCTGGCCCGCGATTGCCGAAGATCGAACTGAAGAAGTCTGAAAAATCCCCGGTATCCTGGCCCCCGAAACCACCGCGGCTCTGCCAGCCCGGCGGCCCCTGGAACGGCTGGCCGTGCTGGCCATATCGACGCAGATCGTCGTACTCGGCGCGTTTGTCGGCGCTTTTCAGCGCTTCATAGGCTTCGGAGACATCCTTGAATTTGGTCTCGGCGTCTTTTTCCTTGCTGACATCCGGGTGGTATTTGCGCGCGAGTTTGCGATAGGCAGCCTTGATCGTGCTGTCGTCAGCCGTCGGTTCCACACCCAGGATCTTGTAATAGTCTTTGAAGTCCATCTAAGCATCACCACCCGTTATCGATGTCGCACCACCGTCCACAGCATGCCCCGATCAGCGGGCACCGGGTTGATCCATCTCAAGATTGGGACCTGGCGGCGCTTCAGAAGTTTATCGGCAACCGGTGGCGGTTCTTGTGTCCGCCCTGTGGCTGCCAGTCTCATGCCGACAAGTTTGGGGGTCCAACGCTGTCTTTCAAGGCTGAGAGTGCGAATTAGCGGATAACCGGCCTTCGAATCCGCGCCGCACTGGCATACACTGCGCGGCCGTTTTTTCGACCGGAACCTGAAAGACATGAAAAACGCATCCCCAGCCCGTGCCTGCGGCATCGACTTCGGCACGTCCAACTCCACCGTCGGCTGGCTGCGCCCCGGCATGGAAACGCTGATCGCGCTGGAGGACGACAAGATCACCCTGCCCTCGGTGGTATTTTTCAATCTGGAGGAGCGCCGCCCGGTCTACGGCCGACTGGCCCTGCACGAATACCTGGAAGGCTACGAAGGCCGGCTGATGCGCTCGCTCAAGAGCCTGCTCGGTTCCAAGCTGATCAAGCACGACACCAGCGTGCTGGGCACGGCGATGCCATTCAAGGACTTGCTCGGCCTGTTCATCGGCCAGTTGAAAAAACGCGCCGAGGCGACCGCTGGTCGGGAGTTCGAGGAAGTGGTGCTGGGCCGCCCGGTGTTTTTCGTCGATGACGATGAACTGGCGGACCAGGAGGCCGAAAACACTTTGGTGGAGGTGGCTCGCGCCATCGGCTTCAAGGAGGTCTCGTTCCAGTACGAACCCATCGCTGCGGCATTCGATTATGAATCGACCATCGAAAAAGAAGAGCTGGTGCTGATCGTCGACATCGGCGGCGGTACTTCGGACTTCTCCCTGGTACGCCTGTCTCCCGAACGCCGCAACCACGACAACCGCCACGCCGACATCCTAGCCACCGGCGGCGTGCACATCGGTGGGACCGACTTCGACAAGCAACTGAGCCTACAGGGCCTGATGCCCCTGTTCGGCTATGGCAGCCGGATGAAAAGCGGCGCCTACATGCCCACCAGCCACCACATGAACCTGGCGACCTGGCACACCATCAACGCGGTGTACGCGCAGAAATCCACCCTGGCCCTGAACAGCATGCGCTACGACATCGAAGACACTGGCGGCATCGACCGACTGTTCAAGTTGATCGAACAGCGCGCCGGGCATTGGCTGGCGATGGAAGTGGAAGAAACCAAGATCCAGCTGACCCACGCCGACCAGCGCCACGTGGCCCTGGACCGGATCGAACCGGGCTTGAGCGTGGACCTGAGCCGCGCATTGTTCGAATCGGCTATCGACGGTCTGCTGGAGCGGGTTCGCGCCAGCGTCACGCAACTGCTCGGCGACGCCAACGTTGGCGTCGATCAGGTCGACACGGTGTTCTTCACCGGCGGCTCCAGTGGCATCCCGGCCCTGCGCAACAGCGTCTCGGCCATGCTGCCCAAGGCGCGGCATGTGGAAGGGAACATCTTCGGGAGCATTGGCAGCGGGTTGGCGATCGAGGCGATGAAGCGCTACGGGACCCAGGCCTGACCTGATATTGCGGGGCGGCCTTCGCGAGCAGGCTCGCTCCCACATTGCACCGGGTGCTTGCTGAAGAGACTCGGTCACCTGTGGGAGCGAGCCTGCTCGCGAAGGGACCGGATCAGACAATGCATTCCCGGAATCAGACCATCCCCAACTGCTTCAACTCGCTCTTGAGATACGCATAGTAAATCGGCCCCGCCACCACCCCCGGCAGGCCGAACGCCGCTTCGAACACCAGCATCGCCATGAGCAGTTCCCAGGACTTGGCGCTGATCTGTCCACCCACGATGCGGGCGTTGAGGAAGTATTCGAGCTTGTGGATCACGATCAGGTAACCCAGTGCCGCCACGGCAACCCAGATCGATAGCGACAGGCCGACAATGGTGATCAGAGTATTGGACATCAGGTTGCCGATGACCGGCAGCAACCCCAGCAGGAAGGTCATCACGATCAGGGTCTTGGTCAGCGGCAGCTTGATGCCGAACAGCGGCAGCACCACCGCCAGGAAAATCCCGGTGAAGAAGGTGTTGAGCAGGGAAATCTTGATCTGGGCGAAGACAATGTTGCGGAACGCCTTGACCAACAGGCTCAGGCGATCGAACAGTGCGGCGGCCAGGGGCTTGCGCTTGGTCAGGTCGGGGACGCGCTGCAAGGCAATGATCGCCCCCAGCACCATGCCGATCAGCAATGTCACGAACATGTGCGCCGCGTCCTTGCCCACCAGTTGCAAGTCGCTCAGGTGCTTGCTCATCCAGTCGCCAATCGCTACCCGGAACTCGGCGGCGCTGGCCGGCAGGTAGGCGTCGATGAAGGGGGGCAACTGTCCGCGGGCGCGGTCGACCACGGCCATGAACTTGTCCAGGGATGCACCGGGGTTTTCCGCTTCATGCAGCAGGAAGCTGATTGCACCGGCGAAGATCAACGACAGCACACTGACCACCAGGGTGCCCAGCAACGCTACCGCGAGCCAGCGGGCACGTCGGCCTTCGATCAATCGCTGCAACTGTGGGGTGAGCATGTTGACCAGCTCGAACACCAGCAGCCCGGCCATCAGGCTTGGCAACAGGCGTAGCGGCAACACCAGCAGCAACCCACCAAAAATGATCACCCAACTGATCACCAACAACACATGACGCTGAGAAAACGTTGGCATACAGCCTCAGAACCAAAAACGGCGTGAAAGGATCGGCAGTCTGCCAGCCTTCCGCCGACAGCACTAGGGATTGTATCGGCCGACTTTGGTCGGGGTTCAGGGGATTTTGCAGTAGCCATGCTCCCACAGAAACTCGCGACAGACACTGCGTTACTTGTTCTTCAGGCAATTGCTCATGAACGCTTTACGCTCGTCGCCCTTGAGCGCCTTGGTGGTCGCGTCGGCGTTGCAGGTTTTCATGCGCTCCTGCGGCGTTGCCCGTACTTCAGGCGGCTTGGTCTTCAGGCAGGTGCTCATGAAGGCCTTGCGCTCATCGCCCTTGAGCGCCTTGGCGGTGGCATCGGCGTTGCAGGTGGTCATCTTGGTCTGTTGGGCCGTCGCAGCGAAGCCTTGGGAACACAGCAGCAAACCGATCATCAACAAAGGGACACGCAACATCTTCATGACGTTTTCTCCTGAATGCCGCACGACCGTGACGGCGATGAATCCAGTGTAGACAACGCAGCCCTATGCTCTGTACGAAAAGTCTTGAGACGAAGGTCAGGCGAGGCTGTTTTCAACGCAGCATGAACGAGCACCAAGGTTCTTCGTACAGGGCCTAGACACCGGCCGCTTTCAAGCGCTCTGCATGCTCGACAAACAACCGGATCGGCTCGGCCCCCTTGCCCACCAGCCCCAAGGACTGATTGACGATATCGAAATGGTCGAGTGGGTAGTCATCACCGATGACCGTACCCAGGTGCGAGCTGAAGCGTCCGACCATGCCATCGCACTGCCCCGCCTCACGTACGAAAGTCCGGGCGAACAGGCGGCAACTGCGGTTCGTGCCATCGAAGAGGTTGCGCCCCTTGTCCGTCTTGCCGGGTTGCAGGATCCCGGACCAGGAGTAATAACGCACGCCGTCGACCTCTTCAGCCCCCTGCCCGCCCCAGGTTTCAGGCAACCCCTGTGGATAACGCTCATTGAAGCGCGCCACCCCGGCAGTGGTGAGGGATTCATGGGAAGCATGGAGGTCCACCGGCAGTTTCGGCCCGCGATAGCCGGTTTCGAGCAGGCTCATCAGCGCGTTGATCAACCGCAGCACCGCGCTGAGCATGCGCCCCTTGGCACTGTTCGGCGGATAGTGGGCCAGCAGGTAGTCGGCCAGTTCGGAACCGTGGTTGGGACCGGCCACCGACGTGACGGAGGCCACCAGGTCCGGGCGCCGGGCCGCCGCATAACGGGCACTGAGGGCGCCCTGGCTGTGGCCGATCAGGTTGACCTTGGCCGCGCCGGTTTGCCGCAGGACCTCCTCGATCCGCGCCAGCAATTGTTCGCCGCGCACCTCGGACGAATGCAGCGGCGAGACCTTCACCGCCACCACCACCGCGCCACCCCGGCGCAACGCCGAAACGATCCCATACCAGTACGGATACAACACCAGGCGGATGAACCCGAGCATGCCAGGGACCAGCACCAGCGGGTAGCGAGTGGCGCAGCGTTGCGACATATATGGACGTCCTTGTGATCGATGATGGGGTTGAAGAGCAGTCTAGGCGCCCTTCATGACGCCTGGTCATCATTGTAAGAGCTGGCACATCCCATAAAACTTTTGCCTCGCTCATCACTCCCAACCTTGTAAGCGATCGCGCCTCGAGAGCGCGACGCCCCCCAACCGGATCAGCCTCCAGGAGAACGAGATGAGCGACATGCACTTATCCGATGTGACGACCCTGCGCGAACGTGCGCGGCAGAACGTGCAGAACGGCGCGGTGACCGAGGGCTACAACGCCGATCGACAGGAAGTCGTGCGCCTGCTCAACGAAGCACTGGCCACTGAGCTGGTGTGCGTACTGCGTTACAAGCGCCATTACTTCATGGCCACCGGCCTCAAGGCCAGCGTGGCGGCCAGCGAATTCCTCGAACACGCCAACCAGGAAGCCGAACATGCCGACAAACTGGCCGAGCGCATCGTGCAACTGGGCGGCGAGCCGGAGTTCAACCCCGATCTGTTGACCCGCAACTCCCACGCACAGTACGTGGCAGGCAACACCCTCAAGGAAATGGTCTACGAGGACCTGGTGGCCGAGCGGATCGCCATCGACAGCTACCGGGAAATCATCCAGTACATGGGGGATAAGGACCCGACCACCCGGCGTATCTTCGAGGACATCCTGGCCCAGGAAGAAGAACACGCCGATGACATGGCCGATATCCTGGCCGATTTGTAAGACCCCATCGCGAGCAGGCTCGCTCCCACATTCGATAGGTGTACACCCTCAATGTGGGAGCGAGCCTGCTCGCGATGAGACCAGCCGCCTCACCGCAAATCCCCGAATTACCGTGTCGGCTTGACCGTCACCGGCGACTTGCCCGCCTTCATCTGCTCCAGCAGCGGCGCACACTGGTTCGGCTCGCCACCACTGGGGGCCACCAGGGCCAGCAAGCCGGCCGCCGGCGCGGCGATCACACCCAGCGCCACCATCCCGGCACCGCGCAACATCAGCGGCACGGCCTTGACCCCGGCGGAGGGCTTGGCGAACTTGCCCCGCACATACAAGGGCGAGCGCAGGGAAATCAGCCTCCAGCCCTTGGATTCCGGAGAAATGGTCAGGTCCAGTTGCTCCGTGGCCATGTTCGCCGTGCCGTCGATGTAGATAATCGCGTTTTCCGTGTCGAATACGAACAGGCGGGTGGTTGCCAGGCCGGTCTTGATGTCGAAGTCCGCCGCTGCACAGTTGATTTTCACCTCCTTGTCGCCAAAGATTTTCCCCATCACGTAGTTACCCACGTTCAACCCTGCCAGCTCCATCAGCTCGCGGCTGATGGCACCGTCGTTGATGAGCATTTTCAGCGTACCGTTGGAAGTACCCAGCAACGCCGCGACCGAATTGCCGCGCCCGCTGATATCGGCATCGCCGTTGAGCTCGCCGAAACTGGTTTTCATCGGTTCGAAGCCGGGGAATAGCTGCTTGAGCTTGAATCCTCGCGCCGTCAACTTCGCTTGGCCCTCCAGGGGATGGGCCTGCCCGTTGAGGCGGATCTGCGCATCGAGTCGGCCACCGGCGACGCCGAAACGCAGGGGCTCAAGGCTCAATTGTCCGTCGTTGAGCACCAGGTGCGTGTAGAGGTCGGTGAACGGCAACTGCGCACTGTGGACGATGCGCTTGCCGGTGAACTCCACATCGGCGTCCATCGCGCTCCAGCGCTCGGTGCGGAACTCCTCCACGGGCAGCACCTTTTCCGATGGCTGCTTGCTGGCGCTGCCGCGGGCCTTCTGTTCGGTGTTGGAATCGGCGCCGATCAGCGGCGCCAGATCGCTGAACAACAGCTGATTGGATACCAGCGTGCCATTGAGTTTTGGCCGTGGCTGGCTGGCGACGTAGGCCAAGTCACCGTGGATGTCGCTGTCGCCGATCTTTCCGTTGAATGCCTCATAGCGAAACAGCGCCCCGTCCGGCTCATGGAGCTTGGCGATCAGATGACCGTCAGTTTCATAGGGCGGCGAATCCGGCAAGGTCACGCCGGTCAGTGGGTACAGATGAGCAAGGCTGGTGCCGGCCAGTTTCAGCCGCAGGTCCAGGGCGCCGAGATTCATCGGGTCGGTGAGGGTGCCGGCCAGTTCGACACGGGTATTGGCGGTCTTGATCTGGGCCTGCAAGGGAAAGGGTTGCGATGCATTCTGCAAAGCCAGCAGACCGCCGACCTTGCCGGAACCACTGAGGTCCTGTCCGTGATACTGCCCGTCGACCTTGAAGGCGAACCCATAGTCCTGAGGCGTCGCGCCCTGGTCCTGAACCTTTTTCGCGGCCTTTTCGCCAACGATATCCTTGAATGGAATGGATTTCCCCAGCGGGTCGATCAGCAGGTCGAGTCGGGTCTTCAAGGTCTGGTCGTCAAGCGTGACGTGCCCCTTGTCGAAGCCGATGGCGCCGATGTCCACCACCCAGCTCGACGGTTTGGCGTCCGGGTCCTTCGGATCGAACTGGAAGGTCCAGTTGGCACGTCCATCAGCCAGGCGTTGCAGGTTGGCGTCGGGTTCGGTCAGGTCGATCCGGGGAATCGTCACTCGCCGAGCCAGCAGGGCCAGGGGGGATATCCGCAACTCGACACGCTTGAGCGTGGCCATCTGCGGTTTCTTCAACCAATCGGGGTTGCCCAGGCTCAAATCCTCGGCCACCACATGGGGCCACGGTACCCAGGCCCGCCAGCCGCCCTCTTCGGGCTCACGTTGCCAGACCACGGCCAGGTTGCCGTTGATGGCAAACGGGCGATGCAGTTCCTCGGAGACCTTGGCGTTGAGCGTCGGCTTGATCCGGTTCCAATCGAAGAACACGATGACCAGCACCAACACGGCCAGCAGGACAGCAAGGCTGGCCAAGCTCCAGGCAAGGATTTTTGAAGTGCGTGTCATGCACAAGGCTCCTGATGACAAATCGGCGTCCGTACCGCAACACCTGAAAACCGAACCTGTAGTCGGTTCGTTATATGAGTGAGACTGGTGAAACGAGCAACAGGTTTACCCTACAGGGCGAAAAACCTGACCGATCCGCCAGCAAGTTGTTACCGCCCCCGCACATTTGCGTGGCGCCGATGGGTACGAAATACCCACCATGGTGCAAAACCGCCCCTCGGAAACGCCCGTTCTAGAGCCTTCCCACAGAACAATCAATTCCGTTGATTATTACCATTGCGTTTATGAACTTTTATATCGACTTATCGAGAGTAGCATTGCCCTCGTACCCACTTTTTAGCCCTCCCGAGGAGCAACGATCATGAAACGCCAATTACTGATGAGTCTTTCCCTTTCACTGTTGGCCTCCACCGCTTTCGCCCTGCCAGCTTCCGAACAGGCTACACCACAGGTCAAGGACAGCCACTCCGTGTATAGCCAGACTGTTGCCGAAGACGGTTATAACCAAACCCGCCAAGGCCAACTCGCTGAAGACGGCTACAACAACACCCCTCAGGGCCAGCTCGCCGAAGACGGCTACAACAACACCCCTCAGGGCCAGCTCGCCGAAGATGGCTACAACAACACCCCTCAGGGCCAACTCGCCGAAGATGGCTACAACAACACCCCTCAGGGCCAACTCGCTGAAGATGGCTACAACAACACCCCTCAGGGCCAACTCGCTGAAGGCGGTCGCCAGCGTCTGGAAGAAAAAGGCCTGGTTGAAGACGGCAGTGAGCGAGCCCTCGAACGCAACAGCAAAGTGAGCTGAGCCCATGGTGGCCCGGAAAAAAGCCCGATTCCTGCAATCGGGCTTTTGCTTTTCATGCACCCCGCTTCCCCGCGTAATCCCCCTCTACCGTTCGACGTCGGCAAAGCCGATTTGCTAAAGTGCGTCGCTCCCATGGCTCAGAAACCAGTCCTGCGATGCTGCCCCGCGCCGAACAGAAACAACAAACCCGAATTGCCCTGATGGATGCGGCCCGTCATTTGATGGAGTCCGGCCGGGGGTTCGGCAGCCTGAGCCTGCGCGAAGTGGCCAAGACAGCGGGCATTGTACCCACCGGTTTCTATCGACATTTCGACGATATGGACCAACTGGGCCTGGCGCTGGTCAGCGAAGTGGGCCAGACCTTCCGCGAAACCATCCGGCTGGTGCGTCACAATGAATTCGTCATGGGCGGCATCATCGACGCGTCGGTGCGAATTTTCCTCGACGTGGTGCAAGCCAACCGATCGCAGTTTCTGTTTCTAGCCCGCGAACAGTACGGCGGCTCCCTTCCAGTACGCCAGGCCGTCGCACAACTGCGCGAAGCCATCAGCTCTGACCTGGCCGCCGACCTCGCGTTGATGCCGAAACTGCAGCATCTGGATCTGGCCGGGCTGAGCGTAATGGCCGATCTCATCGTCAAGAGCGTGTTCGCCACCCTGCCCGACATCATCGACCCTCCCGCCGAAGCGCCCCCCGACCACCTCACGCCTCAGGCGAAGATCACCCAGCAACTGCGGTTTATCTTTATCGGCCTCAAGCATTGGCAAGGGTTGGGCAGCACAGAGTAATCCCCCTGTGGGAGCGAGCCTGCTCGCGATGGCGGTGGATCAGTCAACCTCTATGTGTC
>NZ_JBMDKO010000072.1:0-21264 GCF_057809755.1 Pseudomonas sp. FG13 | reverse complement strand
GACGCCATCGCGAGCGGGCTCGCTCCCACAGGGGAACCGGGTTGGATCGGGATTTATGGTCGTCGCGGAACAACTGTGGGAGCGAGCCTGCTCGCGATAGCGGTGCATCAGCCAACTCAGGATTGGCCGGTCTGACGCCTTCCCGAGCAAGCCCGCTCCCACAGGGGAACCGGGCTGGATCGGGATTTTGTGGTCGTCGCTGAACAACTGTGGGAGCGAGCCTGCTCGCGATGGCGATGCATCAGCCAACCCAGGATTGACCGATCTGACGCCATCGCGAGCGGGCTCGCTCCCACAGGGGAACCGGGCTGGATCGGGATTTTGCGGTCGTCGCTGAACAACTGTGGGAGCGAGCCTGCTCGCGATGGCGGTGCATCAGCCAACTCAGGATTGGCCGGTCTGACGCCTTCGCGAGCAAGCCCGCTCCCACAGGGGGAAGTGCTGCGTCTTACACCATTTCGTTGAGAATCCACTCCACCACCGACGTCCGCTTCGGTGCCCAGCCCAGCAGTTCGCGGGCATGCAGGCCTCGCACGCGGCTGTTGGAGCCCAGGCCGTAGTTGGCCATTTCATAGCCCCACTCGGCCTCGGCATCGGCCAGCGGCCAGTCCTGGGGTTCGCCAAGGTTCAGCGCCCGGGCCATGGCCGTGGTCATGTCGAGGAACGAGGCCTCGCCGCTTTCGACGAAGTAGAACGTGCCAGGCAGGTTGCGGGTCAGGGCGAGCCGGTACAACTCGACCACGTCCTCGATGTGCACGTTGGACCAGATATTCCGCCCCGACCCGACATGCCGCACCACCCCGCTTTTACGAGCCTGCTTGAGCAGGCGCGGCAGTTGCACGCTGTCGCGTTTGACACCCAGGCTGTGGCCGTAGATCAAGGTGTTGCAGATCACCGCCGAGTTCACGCCGTCCTTTGCCGCGTCAAGGACGAGGTTATCGATCGCGACACGATCAGCCTTGTCGACGGTAGGCTCCGGCAGGTTGTTCTCCTGGTAGATGTCAGCACTGGCAAGACCACCCGAAGCATCGCCGACAATGCTCGAACCGCTGGTGTGCAGCAGGACTTTGTTCGAGCCCCTGAGGCCCTCGAGCAGCGCTTCGACCGCGCCGCGATGGTCGCTGCTGGCGGCGTTGATCACCGCATCGGCGGCGCGGGCCTGTGCGGTCAGCAACGCGCTGTCTTCCAGGGTACCGATCACCGGCTGGATACCCAGGGCAGTGAGCTCTCTCGCCTGCTCGGCGCTGCGTACCAGGCCGATGACTTGATGCCCGGCCCGAACCAGAGCGGTGGCAATGGAGCCACCAATAAAACCGGCAGCGCCAGTGACGAATACGTTCATGGAAAAACTCCTTGGCAGGATCAGTGATGGAACGAGTATCGAGGACCGATCCTTGGCGAAACAGTCCACATTGCCCAAATCACTCTTGCCTTGAAGTCACGAATCAGTCTCAAAATCCCGCGAGGCGTATTCGGCGAGTTTGTCCTGGATGAAGTCCAGAAAGCACTGAATGCGCAACGCCAACTGAGAGTTGCGGTAGTAGACGGCGTTGATCGGCTGGCGGTACCCGCTATTGGTCTCGGCCAGCAGCACCTTCAATCGACCGGCACGGATGTCGTCGCGGGTCATGAAATCCGACAGACAGGCGATGCCCTGCCCTTGCAGCGCCAGATGGCGCACCGTTTCGCCACTGGACGCGCTGATGGCCGCCTGGATGGGCCAACGGTCGCCGTGAAGATGGCGCAGAGGCCATTGGTTGAGGCCATCGTTCTGGGCAAACCCCAGCAATGCATGCTCCGTCAGTTCAGCGACGGTTGAAGGCGTGCCGTGCCGCTCCAGATAGTCAGGGCTGGCCAGGATATGCAACGGACTGCAACCCAGGGGACGGGCATGCAACGTCGAATCGGTGAGGGCGCCGATGCGGATGGCGACGTCGGTGCTCTGCTCCAGCAAATCAATGATCAGGTCATTGGTGTTGAGCTCGAGCTGGATGTCCGGGTAGAGCCAGCGGAACTCATCGATGTGCGGCACGATGGCATGCAGCATGAACGGCGACGCAGCGTTGATCCGCAACCGTCCTGAAGGCTTCTGCTGGCGGGAGGACAAGCGTTCCTCCAACGCTTCCAGTTGGTCGAGAATGCTTTTGGCCTGTTCGAAGAAATACCGGCCCTCCTCGGTCAGGTCCATGCGTCGAGTGGTGCGGTTGATCAGCGTGGTGTCGAGCTTGGCTTCCAGTCGGGACAACGTGCGACTGACCGCCGACGGCGTCTGCCCGACCTGCTCGGCGGCGGCGGAAATCGACCCGCACTCGATCACGCAGACGAAGATCTGCAACTCGTCGGATCTGGCTTTCACAAATGTCCTCTCATCGGATGCACAGTCAATGTGGCGAGAGTAGCCGGATTACCGCGAAAGGCCGAATACCTCGATCAAATGCTGTTCATACCGCGCCACATCAGCCTCTATGTTCGGACGCTTCATCACGTCGACGCACAGGAAGGTCGGCAAGCCGGTCATGCCCAGGAACTGGTTGGCCTTGTGGAACGGGAAATACACCGCGTCCACACCCTTGCCTTCGAAGAAGTCGGTCGGATCATCGAAGGCCTGCTGCGGGGCGTTCCAGGTCAGCGACAACATGTATTGCTTGTCATGTACCAGGCCACCGCTGCCGTACTTCTGCGAGGCGTCGGAGCGGGTGCGACCGTCGCTGGCGTAGAGACTGCCATGACCTTCGGTGAACACTTCGTCGATGTACTTCTTCACGGTCCATGGCGCGCCCATCCACCAGCCCGGCATCTGATAGATGACGACATCGGCCCAGAGAAACTTGGCGACCTCTTCCTTGATGTCGTAGCCACCGTCAATGAACGTGCTTTTCACGTCCAGGCCACCACGGTCCAACACACTCAGGGCCGTGTCGTGGAGGGTCGCGTTGTAGCGGCCGTCGGAGTGAGCGAATTGTTTACCACCGTTGAGCAGCAGGACTTTTTTCATGGGGAGCCTCATCGGGTCCATGGCGAGCGCCACGCAGGGCTGCCGAATGGAAAGGGTTGGAAAAGATGGGGGGCAGACTACCGATGAGCGTCACGCGGAGTAAGCGCAACCGAGGCAAAACTGTTTTGACCTACACGCACGAATCAACAGCCGATTATTGCCGTAGGATTCAACTCACTTTCACTCAGGAGACACGCGATGAGCGAACTGCATGGTTTCATCCTCCACGCCAAAACCCGCCCGGAAAAAGCCGAAGCCTTCGAAGCCCTGTTTCGCGCCTACGTCGAACCGAGTCGCGCCGAACCGGGCTGCATCGAATATCACATGCTGCGGGACCAACAGGATCCGACGCTGTTTATCTTCTATGAAATCTGGCAATCCCAGGCCCACCTGGACGTGCATTCGAATCTGCCACACATGAAGCAGTTCTTTGAACACCGCATGGATTACCTGGAGCGCGACTTCGAGATCCGCCGCGTCGAGATGCTGAGTGCGTCGTCTAGCCGCTGATCAGCAAGTGAGCACCGAGGCCGCCAAGGCCAATGAAGAACACCCGTCGAAATAGCATGGCGCTGATCCGTTGGCGCAACCACTGCCCCAGCCACATCCCCAGCAGCGCCGGTGCCAACGCCAGCATCGACGCGCTCAGTTCCCCCCCGCCCAAGGCGCCGCGCCACAACAGGCCGGCCGCCAGGGCCAATGTCGACACTGTGAAGGACAGACCCAAGGCCTGCACCAACTCGTCCTTGCTCAAGCCCAGTGCTTGCAGATAAGGCACCGCCGGAATGACAAACACACCCGTGGCGGACGTGATGACACCGGTCAGCAGCCCGCAGAGCGGGGCGAGCCAGGGTTCAACGTGGCCGCCGACCCGGAGCGTCGGCAGCGCCAGTCCACTCAGGGCGTATACCAATAACGCGCCGCCCAAGGCCCGCACCACCCAGGGACCGCCCGCCATGCCAATCCACAAGGTTCCAAGGCCGGTGCCGAGGAAAATCGCCAGCAACAGCGGCCACAAGCGCCGGATCAAGGTACGCAAGTGACCGCCGAAGGCCAGTTGCCAGAGGTTGGTCAAAGTGGCCGGGATGATGAGCAATGCGGCAGCCTGCACCGGAGCCATAGCCAGCCCGAGTAACCCCATGGAAATGGTCGGCAGGCCGAGGCCGATCACCCCCTTGATCGTACCGGCCAGCAGGAACGTGGCGATGACCAACAGCGATAGCGCCGGCCCGAGGTTCTGATAGAAAGCGATGAAGGTGTCCATGGGGCTATCCTGGGCCCAAGCGGATCGTTTTGAAATCTGCCATATACTGAGCCTGCCTCTTGCTCAACAAGAGGCTGAAGACTTTGGCGGTGCTACTGGCCCCTTCGCGAGCAGGCTCGCTCCCACAGGGTGAACACAAATCTTGTGCTCACACCGAGCACTGTGGGAGCGAGCCTGCTCGCGATGGCAATCCATCAGACACCACAAAACCCGGCACAGGATCCCCCCATGCACTTCGACCTCACCGACCTGCGCCTCTACCTGAACATCCTCGACACCGGCAACATCACCGCCGGTGCAACCCGCAGTCACCTGTCCCTGGCGGCGGCGAGTGCGCGGGTCCGTGCCATGGAAGCGTCCCTGGGCACCGAATTGCTCGAACGCGGGCGGCGTGGCGTGACGCCCACGCCGGCCGGCAAGGCCCTGGCGCAGCATGCCCGGGTGTTGCTGCAACACGCGGAGCACTTGCAGCAGGATTTGGCGGAGTACGCCAAGGGGGTCAAGGGCCGGGTACGGCTGCTGTGCAACACCAGCGCCATGAGCGAATACCTGCCCGAGTTGCTGGCCACTTTCCTCAAGGACCATCCCAATCTCGACATCGACCTGCAGGAACTGCCCAGCTCACGCATCACCCATGCCTTGCGCCAGGGTGCGGCAGACCTGGGTGTGGTATCCGACGCAGTCGACACCGATGACCTTCAGACCCGGCCTTTTCGCAACGATCCACTGGTATTGATCCTACCGTCCGAACATCCATTGGCCGACGGTCGCGCGGTGAGCTTCAGCGAAACCCTCCATCATGATTACGTGGGCCTGAACGCCTCTAACGCCCTGGCGGTGTACCTCGAAGAGCAGGCCCTGCACACCGGGTTACGCATGCGAATCCGCATTCGCGCCGACAGTTTCGATGGGATGATTCGCATGGTGGCCCATGGCGCAGGTATCGCCATCGTGCCGAGGGCCGCCATCGACCGTCGATCTGCCGGGCCATCGTATCGGTGCGTGCCGCTGCACGAGGCCTGGGCACAACGGGCTCTGTTGTTGGCGGCTCGTAATTTCGAGGCGTTGCCGGCCTATGCCAAGGCTCTCGCCGTGCATCTGTCCGAGCATTGATTTGCGTTTCTGGGTAGCCCGATGTCGAGTACAGACAACTGGAGGAACGCAGACGCCTATAGGGTGCCTCTTCAGCTTACGTCCATTGCCCGGAGTCCACATGACCGCACCTATCACCGTCCTGCGCGATACCCATCCGCTGCCCGTACTCGATGCCTGCAAATGGGAGAAGCTCGCAGGCGACCCGCATACCGTCAACCTCAACGCCTACACCAGCGAAGATGGCAGCAAAATCATGGGCACCTGGATCTGCACGCCGGGCAAATGGTACGTGGAATACGTGAAGTGGGAATACTGCCACTTCCAGGAAGGCTACTGCATCATCACCCCGGAAGGCATGGAACCCATCCATCTGCGGGCCGGTGACATCTTTGTCATCGAGCCTGGGATGAAAGGCACCTGGGAAGTGGTTGAAACCGTGCGCAAATACTTCGTCTTTGCCTGACGCGGTTCGATATATCTGCGGCACGTGTGGCGAGGACACTGCACTCACGCCCCTCGCCACGATCCGCCTCGCGTTTATTGAGGCTTGCGATAGCTGTTAACGATGGCCGAAAAATCCTTGCCGCCCTCGCCTCTCTGGCTCATCGCTTGATATAGCTGCTGCGCCACTGCACCCAGCACCACCGGCTGATGAACCTGCCTGGCAGCTTCGGTGGCCAGGCCCAGATCCTTGAGCATCAGGTCGGCACCGAAACCACCGGTGTAGCCACGGGAGGCGGGTGCCGTTTCGATCACGCCCGGCCATGGGTTGTAGGTATCCGAACTCCAGCAACGCCCCGTGGAACTGTTGATGATGCCGGCCAGCACTTGGGTGTCGATTCCCAAGGCATCGCCCAGGGCCATGGCCTCGCTGACGCCCACCATCGAGATGCCCAACAGCAGGTTGTTACAAATCTTGGCGATCTGGCCGGTGCCGACTTCGCCGCAATGGACGATGTTACGGCCCATCTGCGCCAACACCGGTTGCAAGGTGGCGAACAACTCGGCGGTGGCACCGACCATGAAGGTCAACGTGCCAGCCGCCGCACCGCCGGTGCCACCCGAGACTGGCGCATCGGCCATCGCCACGCCTTGCTTGGCGGCAGCGGCGGCGACGTCGCGAGCGGTCTGCGGATCGATCGTGCTGCAATCAACCGCTGGCGTACCGGCGGCAATGCCGGCCAGCACGCCGTCTTCACCCAACCAGACGCTGCGCACATGAGCGGCGGCCGGCAGCATGGTAATCACCAGCGCCGCGCCTTGGGCCGCATCGCGAGGCGAGGCACTGACCGTGCCGCCCAACGCCGCGAGTTCGGCCAGCACGGCCTGGTTCAGGTCGAACAGGTTCAGCGAATGGCCGGCCTTGAGCAGGTTGCGCGCCATGGGCGCGCCCATGTTGCCCAGGCCGATAAATGCGATGTTCATGTCCGACTCCTTAGCGCAGGTTGATGGTGGTGTTCACGCCGTCATTCACGCTGTCATCATCGAACCAGCGCGCGGTAACGGTCTTGGTCTGAGTGTAGAACTGCACCACCTGTTTGCCGTATGGACCAAGGTCACCGAGTTTCGAACCGCGGGAGCCGGTGAAGCTGAAAAACGGCACCGGCACCGGAATCGGGATATTGATCCCTACCTGACCGACGTCGATTTCACTCTGGAACTTGCGCGCCGCCGCGCCGCTTTGGGTGAACAGGCCTGTGCCATTGCCAAACGGGTTGGCGTTGACCAGGGCAATCGCCTCGTCGAGGGTGTCGACTTCCAGCACCACCAGCACCGGCCCGAAAATCTCTTCGGTGTAGATACGCATGTCGGTGGTCACGCCGGAAAACAGCGTTGGCCCGACGAAGTTGCCCTGTTCGAAGCCCGGCACGCTGACGCCCCGGCCATCGAGCTCCAGCTTCGCGCCCTGCTGCACGCCGCTCTCGATCAATTCGAGGATCCGCGCCTTGGCCCGCTTGGAAATCACCGGGCCGATGTCGGTGCCCGGCTCACTCCCGGCGTTGACCTTGAGTTTCTGCGCCAGCGTTTTCAGGTCCGGCAGCCATTGCCTGGCCGCGCCCACCATCACCACCACGGAGGTCGCCATGCAACGCTGGCCCGCCGCGCCGAAACCGGCCCCAACCAGGGCATTGAGGGTTTGTTCGCGATTGGCATCCGGCAGCACCACCGCGTGGTTCTTCGCCCCCATCATCGACTGCACGCGCTTGCCATGACGTCCCGCCAGGTCATACACATGGGTGCCGACCGCCGTCGAGCCGACAAACGAAACGGCTTTGATGTCCTTGTGAGTGCAAAGCGCATCCACCACGTCCTTGCCGCCATGCACCACGTTGAGCACACCCGCCGGCACACCGGCTTCGACCGCCAGTTCGACCAGCAACATGGTCGACAGCGGATCCTGTTCCGATGGCTTGAGGACAAAGGTGTTGCCGCAGGCGATGGCCATCGGGAACATCCACAGCGGAATCATCGCCGGGAAGTTGAACGGCGTGATGCCCGCGCAGACACCGATCGGCTGGCGCAGCGTGTAGGTGTCTACGCCACCGGCGACGTTCTCGGCAAACTCGCCCATCTGCAGGGTGCCGATGGAGCAGGCGTGCTCGACCACTTCCAGGCCACGGAAAATATCGCCTTCGGCGTCCGCGAGGGTCTTGCCCTGCTCCGCGCTGAGCACGGCGGCAATGCGTTTGGAATGTTCGCGAATCAACGCCTGGAGCTTGAGCATGATGCGCATGCGCGCACCGATGGGCGTCAGCTTCCAGGTCTGGAAGGCACGCTGGGCAGCGGCAATGGCAGCATCGACTTCCGATGCGGTGGCAAACGGGACCTTCGCCAACACTTGCTGGGTGGCCGGGTTGACGATGTCGTGCCATTCGCTGGAACGGGATTCAACCCACTCGCCGTCGATCAACAGCTTGACGGTCTGCAGGGTGGTGTCACTGGGCGTGAGGGAAACGTTCATGCTGGCCTCCGGGATTGTTCTTATAGAGAGCGTTGATTCAGCAGAGACCAAGGCGCAAAAGACACCTTGGTGATGAGACGATTTTTGGAGTATAGATGTGCAAACTTCTAATAAGAACGCACATAAAAACCGGTCCATCATGCAAAAAAACATCACCTCCCTCGGTTCGCTGAACTGGGACGACCTCAAGTTTTTCCTCGAAGTGGCCCGCACCCGCAAAGCCAGCACGGCAGCCAAGCGCCTCGGCGTCGACTACACCACGGTGTCGCGACGCATCAGCTCGCTGGAAGCTTCATTGGGAACGCTGCTGTTCGAAAAATCCCGGACCAACGGCTTCGTGCTGACCGCCGAAGGGCAACGCCTGCTGAGCTACGCCGAATCGATTGAAAGCACCCTGCACATGGCCTGCGAACAGGTGTCCGGCTCGGGCGTCGCGCTGTCCGGTCATGTGCGCATGGGCTGCACGGAAGGCTTTGGCAGCTACTTCATCACCCCGCAACTGAGCCACTTCGTCGACGCCTATCCCGCCATCTCGGTGGACATTCTGCCGCTGCCGCACTTCATCAGCCTCTCCAAGCGCGAGGCCGACATTGTCATCGCTCTGGAACGCCCCGAACATGGCCCCTACGTGTGCTGCAAACTGTGTGACTACCGGTTGCAGCTCTATGCCACCCAGCCCTATCTGGACAGCCATCCGCCCATCCACCGTTCGTCCGACCTGAGCAAGCACTCGTTCATCAGCTACGTGGATGACCTGGCGTTCAGTTCAGAGCTGCTCTACCTGGCAAACGTGCTGCCCGACGCCAGCGCCCATCTGCGCAGTACCAGCGTGATTGCGCAGTTCGTGGCGGCGCAGCAAGGACGTTCGCTGGCGATTCTGCCGTGCTTCCTCGCCGCCCAGGATCCACGGTTGCTGCCGGTATTGCCGGAGGACATCACTATCACCCGGCAGTTCTGGATGTACTGCCGGGAGGATCTGCGCAAGCTCAAGCGGATTACGTTGTTGTGGGATTACATCAGAGAGGTGACCGAACAGAATCGGGCCCTGCTGATGGGCGAGACCCGGGAAATGGTATTTGCCGATTAATCGGCAATGACCACAATGGCCACACGACGGTTCTCCGTCCGGCCTTCGACTGTGTCGTTGGATGCGACCGGTTTGCTACTGCCCAGGCCGCGGGACTGAATGTTTTCTTCGCGCATGCCAACGCCAATCAGCACCTTGCTCACGCTATTGGCCCGACGTATCGACAGTTGATCGTTATAGGCCTGGGAACCCGATGCATCGGTATGACCATCGACGCGTACCCGTTCGATTCCAGCCTCCAGCAGCGCCTTGCCGATTCGCTCGACGATTTCTGTGCTGGCTTCATTCAGGCTTTCCACGTCGCTGCCAAACAGTACCTTGCCCGACAGACCGAACGCCCAACCCTCGTCGGTCAGTTTGAACCCTTGCTGCTTGAGCACGGCAATCTGCGCAGGTGTAAGGCCTTTTGGCGGTGCCGTCTGGCAACCGCTCAGGGCCAGGACGGCCATGAACACAAATGAAATGAATATTTGCAGGACAGATTGAGGGTATGAACGCACGCGTCAGCTCCTGGTTTTGAAGTTAGGCAACGGGGTGCTCCGTCCCCATCGAATGTTGGCCGCCTCGGGCAAGGCGCTTGGCCTGGTACATCGCTGCGTCGGCGGCATGCAGCAAGGCACCTGGAGTGGCGCCATGATCGGGATAAACCGCAATGCCGACGCTGAGCGAGGTCAGCACCGAAGCGTTACCGGGCAATTGAATCGGTACATCCATGCTGGCGATGATCTTCTCAGCGATCCGTTCGGCGTCCTCGAGCTTGTGCAACGGTGCAAGCAGCACCGCGAACTCGTCCCCCCCAAGGCGCGCCACCAGGTCGTCCTCACGAAGCTGGGCACGGACCCGGGTCGCCACCGCCGTCAGCACGGCATCACCGGCAGCGTGACCGAAATTGTCATTGATGCCCTTGAACCGATCACTGTCCAGGTACAACACCGCCACCTGCTCATCGAGCTTGCTGGCATTGCGCAAGGCACGAATCAGCCGGCCTTCGAAAAACGCCCGGTTCGGCAGTCCGGTCAGGCTGTCGTGGCTGGCCTGATGGGCCAGGGTTTCGTTCTCGCTCTGCAGGTGGGTCTGCCAGGATTCAAGTTCGGCGAGCAACGCGTTGAAGTCGTTACCCAGATTATCCAGTTCAGCAATGGCAGCCGGCGGCACCCGTCGATCCAGGGCTCGCTCGCTGCGTGCCGCGTGGGCCACATCCGCCAGGCTGCGCAGGGGGCCGGTGATCGCCTGCAACTGGCGCCGGGCCAAGTACAACGCCACCCAGGCACTCACCGCCGTGCACACGATGATCCCCGCCAGACCGCTGAGCAAAAAGCGCAACAGGCTGCCGCCATGCCCCGCCAGGTGGACACTGCCAACGGCCTGCCCTTGATGAAGGATCGGCATGCTGATGGGTTTTTCCAGGAATGCCTTGGCGATGTGCATCTCCAGTTCCGACAGCAGACCGGTTTCCGGTCGCTGCCAATGCGCCAACAGACGGCCATGCTCATTGAATACCCGGGCATCGGCGACCTCTTCGGTGGTGGCAATCAATGCCAGCGCCTCGGTGGCTGCCACCGAGTCATCGAATACAACGGCCGCCTCCACGGTGTAGTTGATCGACCGGGCAATCAGGTGCAGGTTGTGATCGGCGTAAACCCGTAACGCCAGTACCCCCAGCAACGTCAGGGAGATACTGGCCATGGCCACCGCCACCAGCGCAACGATCAGATGGCCGCGACCGATGACCGAGCCCAGGGTGGGACGGATACGCGAGGCTGGCAGGTTCATGGCGCCGCTGACCTGCGACGTGAAAGTTGCAAGACACTCGGGTGGATGCGTACGCCACTGCGCGCGACCGAATCGAGGTTGACCTCGAACGCCACTTGTTCATCACCCACCCGCAGACAGAACAGGCTGCCCACGGTGCACTGGTCACCGCCTTCGCTGATGCTCAATACCGGTTTGCCGGACAAGGAAGCGAACAGTTGAGCGTGCTCATCGGCGGTCAGCCTGCCGACATAGACCGCGTTGCATTCATCGGCGATGCCGGGGTGATCTGCCAGCAAGCGCTGCACGTTCACCGTTCGACCAGTGGCTTGGATTGTGCCTTTGACCAGATCGTCGGTGTATTGGGTCGGCCCGACAATGCAGAGCTGCAGTTGGGTTGGCTCCACAGGCCAACGGGCGTAGCTGAGGATGCCCAATACGACCTGGGTCACCGCCTCGGCCCGCACTTGCGCGTGAGTCACGGGCTCTTGGTTTTCAGCCACCAGGACAGGCGACAGCAAACACAAAAAACTGGCGAGCAGATAATGCCTCCAGTCCTTGGCGCGCAGTGCTTGCCGAACAGCCCCACCCATGGAAAATCTCTTGATCGATCCAGTAAATGTCGGAACGATAGCACAGTGCCAAAAAGCCAGCGAGACAACGCCTTTACGGCGATTTCCGACAAAAAATCGACGTCATTAAATCCATTGTCATGAACGTCTGTTCATTCAGCTCCGCGGCTCCAGATCCAGCATCAGCCCACTCAGGCGCTTGACCCTACGCCGAACCGCTTCCTCGAATATCCCTGGCCGTGGCTCGATCAGGCTGAACCACTGCTTGGCCCGGGTAATTGCTGTGTACACCAGCTCCTTGGTCAATACGGGGTTCAACGCATCCGGAAGAATCAGCGCCGTATGGGTGAATTCCGAGCCCTGGGATTTATGCACGGTCATGGCATACACCGTTTCCACATCATTCAAGCGGCTGGGCAGGACGAAGCGCACACCGCCCTGTCCGTCGTTGCGAGGGAACGCCACACGCAGGACCTGCTTGCCCGCGTCCGGCCCATCATGCTCGGGCAATTTGAGGGCAATCCCGATGTCGCCGTTCATCAACCCCAGACCATAGTCGTTGCGGGTCATCAAGACCGGACGGCCCTCGTACCACTGGTGATCGCTGTCGATAAGACGGGCCTTGAGCAGCGCAGTGGTCACTCTCTGGTTCAACCCTTCCACACCCCACGGGCCTCTACGCACGGCACAGAGCAGTTGGAAAGCGTCGAATGCAGAAAGGACCTCCCGAGCCCAATCGACCCAGCAGGCATCCGCCAGTGGACGGGTAGCTGCCGGACGTCGTTGCCGCAGCAGGCTCAGGTAATGCCGATAACCCTGGGGACCTTCTGCCTGGCCTTCAAGCAGCAAGTGCTCCAGCGCTCCGTCATGCTCACCTTTCAAGGCCAGGGAAAACAGATCGGCATGTTGCTTGCCCACCAGCAACTGGCGCGCCTTTTCGGGCTGCTGTTGGTTGACCCATCGAGCCAGTTGGCCGATACCGCTGCCCTCGCCGAAACGGCGGGAGTGCCGGAGCATGACGACCTGCTGTGCCAACGGATGAGTGCCATCGATGTCTTGCTGCAGGTCACTGGCCGCCAGGTCTTCGCCGCTGACCGATTCAAGCCAGGCCCGGGTTCTGGCGTCGTACCAGCCCTCCTCGGCATCCCGACACAAATCCGCCAGCACCGCTCCGGCCTCCACCGAGGCCAACTGATCCTTGTCCCCGAGCAGCACCAACCGCGCATGGGGCGGCAACGCATCCAGCAGATTGGCCATCATCTCCAGATCGATCATGGACGCCTCATCGATCACCAGTACGTCCAGTGGCAACCGATTCCCCCCATGGTGCCGAAAATGCCGGGTTCCCGGCCGGCTGCCCAACAAACGATGGACAGTGGTGACGTCACAAGGAATCCGCTCGCGCACGGCATCGGGGACGTCCAGGGTCCGGACCTGTTGGCTGATGGATTCGGTCAGGCGCGCCGCCGCCTTGCCGGTAGGTGCTGCCAGGCGAATCCGCAGCGGCTTTCCGGCCTCGACGGCGGGAGCCTGAAGCAGCGCCAGCAAACGCACGACGGTGGTGGTCTTGCCGGTGCCAGGACCGCCGGTCACGATGCTGAAGGCGCCCCGGGTCGCCAGGGCACAGGCCAGTTTCTGCCAGTCGATCGGACCTGCGGCAGCGGCCGGCCCGAACAGCCCGTTCAGGCGCTCGCCCAGATCGACGGGGGCGGCTTCCTGTTCGGCCAGCCGTTGACGCAACGCCTCATCGATCTGCCGCTCATAGGTCCAGTATCGCCGCAGATAAAGACGTTTACCGGACAGCACCAACGGGCATTGCAGCGCCTGCTCGCGCTCATCGGCAGCCAAAGCCACCAGACGGCTGGACGCCAGGGTCTTGCACCAATGAGCTCCCTCCAGGGTCCGCAGTATTTGCGATGGCAACAGCATCGCACCCGTTTGCGGATCGCCCTCGGGGGGGAGCGACAAGGCAAAATCCGGCTCCTTGAGCGTTTCGAACAGGTCCAGGCAGACATGTCCATGGCCCAGCTGATGACTGGCGAGCGCCGCGGCGAGCAACACCAATGGATCGTCGTCGGGCGCCAGCTCATGAAGGAATGCAACGAAGGCTTTGTCCAGAGCGCGCAACCAACCGCGCTCGACCCAGCGCGTCAACAACAGCAGCAGATCATTTGCACGGTCCAAAGGCGCCAGTTCGACCAGGCTCTCGTCGTCCGACGATTTGGGCAGCAGATCGACAAACGTCCGACTCATAGCAATTCTCCCTGTACCCATGCTGGCTCAGCCTTGGGCTCGGGCGCCCCTTGGAAAAGGCGATCCAATTGTTCGATCAGTGCTCGCGCCGGCTTGGTGAAATAGACCCCTTGACTGGCCGCACGGGTGCCACGGAGAAACAGGTACAACGCACCGCCGACATGTCGGTCGTAGTCATAGTCGGGCAGGCGCGCCTTGAGCTGACGATGCAGCGCCAACAGGTACAGCACATATTGCAGATCGTAGCGATTGTCGAGGATCGATTGCTCCATGGCTTGAGGGGTATAAGCCGCGTCATCGCTCCCCAGCCAATTGGATTTGTAGTCCGCCACGTAATATCGCCCTTCATGCTCGAACGTGAGGTCGATGAATCCCTTGAACATGCCGTTGAGCAGCACAGGTTCCGCGGCGACGCGGGCCACACCGCCATGGGTGAATCGGCAAACCAGCTCATCAAGCTTGAGCACATCGACCTTATGGCTGGCGAACCAGAACTCCATCTCGACCTGGAACCGGGTCAAACGCTCAAGCACCACCGGCGGCTGATCATTGCCAATCCGCATAGGCGTTGCCATCAAGTGCTGCAGCCAATCGCTGAGCGTCGTGATCCAGCCTTTCCAGCCTCGACGATTGCAACGTCGGGCAATGGCGTCCTCGATGGCCGTTGGCGCGACGGCAAACCCTTCGCCGGCGACCCACTCAAGGAGGCCGTGGAGGAAAGTGCCGGGATTGGGGCCGCGGGGGAAGCGATGAATGTCCCCCCCGATAGCGACAACTTCCCTGGGCGCATCCGGATCAAGCCGCTCATCGTCGAACAGTTTCTGGGCCTGGGGATCTTCCGGCGCCGTGTCGCTGCCCGCACTCAGGGTCTCGCCGATGCGCAAGGCGCTATACGAGGCAATCCACCAGTTTTCACTGGCTTTGCGTACCGGCCTCAAGGGGGCGAGCAGCACGGCTTCGTTGCGCGGGGGACGGTAGCGTTCGTCGGTGGCCTGGGGCATCTCCTGGCAACTCACCGCAGCACTGCCTTGTTGCAGGTCTTCCAACCAGCGCCGCAATTGCACCGAATCGGACAGCGGCGCACCGCCACCCAATAGATACCCCAGCGCAGACAGATGCAGGATCGAGCTGCTGTTATTCCCCCGCTTGAGATCGGCAACCCCCAACCAGCAGGCATGTTGGGCGCGGGTAAGCGCCACGTAGAGCAGGCGCAGGTCCTCGGCCAGACGTTCGTCGTCAGCTTTGGCTATCAGTTCGGCTGATGGCTTCAGGCTGATTTGTGCCCTGCCGGCCTCATCGTGGTAATGCAAGGGCAACCGGCTGCCATCCACTGGCTTCGTCGAGCAGATGAACGGCAGGAACACCAACGGATACTCCAGCCCCTTGGACTTGTGGATCGTCACCACCTTGACCAACTGCTCATCGCTTTCCAGGCGCAGGATCTGCTCTTCTCCGGCCTGACCGGACAAGGCCAGGTGCTCCGACAGATGCCGGATCAGAGCCTGTTCACCGTCCAGCTCACCGGCTGCCTGTTGCAGAAGCTCGCTGAGGTGCAGCAGGTTGGTCAGCACCCGCTCACCCTCATTGCGCGCCATCAAGGCCTGGGGCAGTTCGAAATCATGCAGCAGGCGCCGCAACATGGGCAGCACCCCCTGGGTGCGCCAGACCGTACGGTAGCCACGGAACTGCATGACCCGCGCTTCCCAGGCCAGCTCATCCCGGTTGAGTCGCTCCAGCTCCGTGAGCGGCAGGTTCAACGTGATGCTCGCCAGCGCAGACCGCAATGGCCGCTCGACATCCGGTTCGGCACAGGCCCTGAGCCAGATCAGCAGGTCGCGCGCTTCCTGCGAGGCAAACACCGAATCCTTATCGGACAGATAGACACTGCGTACGCCCCGGGCAGACAACTCATCCCGCACCGCCTGCGCCTCTTTACCGTCCCGCACCAGGATCGCGATATCCGCTGGCAACAGCCCGCGCAGTGCCTTTCCATCCTCGATGAAGCCGTCGTGCCCCGCCTGGCCGCCATTGAGAAGCGCCGTGATCTCACTGGCGCAGGCAGCCGCCATTTGCTGCCGATAGACCGCACCGGAGAGCGGCTTGTCCGACGGCAAGTGCCAGAGGTTCATCGCTGCAAGGGGCTGCCCCGCGACCTGCAAGGACTCCTTGCGGCCCTGGGCATCAACGGGCAGGAACGGCACCGGGTTCCGGTCCGGTGCTTCGCGAAACAGGAACGCACCGCGTCCGTTCGGACGGGATTCGGCGTTCTGGAAAATATGGTTTACCGCGCCCACCATGGCGTGGCTGGAACGGAAGTTGGTGCCCAGGGTATGGAGCCTGCCTGCGGTCGCCTCACGGGCACGCAGGTAGGTATGGATATCGGCGCCACGAAAGGCATAGATGGCCTGTTTCGGGTCACCGATCAGGAACAGCCCCGTCTCAGGGTTATTGTCTTCGATGCGGTAGATGCTTTCGAAGATCCGGTATTGAACCGGATCGGTATCCTGGAACTCATCGATCAACGCGACCGGAAACTGCTCGCGTATCAGGCTCGCAAGACGCTCTCCACCCTCGGCCAGCAGGGCTGCGTCCAGCCTCAGCAGCATGTCGTCGAAGCCCATCTCCGCGCGTCGGCGCTTCTCTGCCTCAAAGCGCGCGCCCACCCATTGGGCCGCATGCTGCAACACCGCTGCATCCGGGGTGGGCAACGCCTCCAGGCTGGCCTTGAGACTGGCCATGGCCTCCAGCCCGGGATGTCTGGGCACTTCGCCTTTCCAGGCCTCTGCCATGCCTTCGGGGGTCAGCCGCGTAAACCCGGTACCGATATCCAGGAGTTCGAGGCTCTCGTCATCCACCCAGGCGAAGATTTTCTGAAACCACGGTTCGAAATAGCGAGCCTGCATCTTGCGCCCGTCGACGCTCTTGTTGGCTACGCCTTGCTGGCAGATCTCCAGCAGCTCCGCCGCCCATTGCCGCCAGGGCGCCTTGAGGTCGAGCAAGGCGGCGCTGCGCTCCTGAAGCGATGCCAGGATGAGCTCGGCAGGCTCAAGCCCCTCACCGTTGTCACGCTCGCTGGAAAACAGCCCCCTTACCCGCGGCAGCAGGGCAGCGGGCCCTCCCCAATGGGTGCGCACCCAGTTCAGCGCTTCACCTTGCATCGAGTAGCAGAACAGCCGCCAATAATCGCGCAGCACTTCGCCGAGTAATTCGCTGTGATCGGTTTCCAGGGTTTGGGTGAACAGGCTCCCGCTGTCGAAGGCGTGTTCACGCAACATCCGCTGGCACCAGCTATGAATGGTCGAAACCGCTGCTTCATCCATCCATTGCGCGGCGATGTCCAACCGATTGGCGCAACCGGGCCACTGCGTTTCGTCGAACTCGTCACGCAACTGGGCAATCAGTGAATCGGGGGGCGGAATCTCATCCCGAAAGAAACGCGCGGCTTCGGCCAGGCGCGTGCGGATACGTTCGCGCAACTCTTTGGTGGCGGCGTCCGTAAAAGTCACGACCAGGATTTGTGGAGGAAGCAGTTCACGACCGAACCCGGTCGCCGAGCCGCCATGGCCCAATACCAGTCGCAGGTACAGCGCTGAAATGGTGAAGGTCTTGCCAGTGCCCGCACTGGCTTCGATCAATTGGCTGCCGCGCAGGGGAAACGCCAAAGCCAGAGGTGTCTGCCGACTCATGATTACGCCTCCTCGCCGACTGCGGAACGCCATGGAGCCTCGAACAGCGGCCGATAAAGCGCATCGCACCAGTCAGGAAATGTCTCGTCTGCCGTCAGGGCATCGAAGTCGGCAAACTGCCGGGCCAGGGCCGGACTCTCCCGTCGCTCGCCTTCAGAGGTCAGCCCATCGCCTTCGTAGGCTTTTCGGGCCGCCGCCTCGGCTTTATCCGGATCCGTCTGGCCAAGCCAGGCGAAGGCGGTTTTCACCGCAATCGGAAGCGGCTGGCGCATGCCCGACTGCCAAGCCTGCAACAGGTCACCGAGCAGTCTTCGCGCCACAGGTTCTTCAAAAGGTGCCAACAGCAAGCTGTCATCACTGGCCACCAATGCGGTGGTCATCGACAGTCCGCTGGCGCACGCCACGAGGTGGTTGACCCAGGGACGTATCAGGCGGTGCCACTTCCGGGTCCTGACGGAGCCGATGCTGTTGGGTATGGCAGTGATAGCAAGGACCGCCCCGTCGGAACGCTGGTGCAGGCCGCTGAGCCATCCTTCGACACTGACGCCATGCAATTGGAGACTGACAGGCACTGCGCTGGTCAACGGAGTGGGCCATAACGCCAGAAGTTGCTGATAACGCTGGAGCAGATCCGGCAGAGGCTCGATCAGTTCGCGTTGCATGCACTCACCGAAACCCGCCATCGGTAACAGGCCGCTGTTCTGCAGACGCTTGGCATGGGCCTCCAGGGCAAGATCCGGCTGGTCCAGGCGCACCAAGGCGGCTTCCAGCAAGCTGTCGCTCAGACTGTAGCGTTGAAGGGCATCGAGCACGAAGGGCTCGTCATCGGCCAGCGGGGCTTCGATGGCTTCGAAGAACACCTTGAGTCGCTGGCTGAAAAAATGGCGGACGGGGTTGCGCAGGAAGTCCTGCAATTGCCCAAGGCTCAGGGGCTCTTCCTGAACATAGGGATCCAGCACCTGAACACCGCTCCCATGGTCGTGGTTGTCGTGAAGCATCCGCCACTCGCTGGCATAGCTGAACAGTTCATTACCCTGAAGGAAATAACGAGCGCTGAACGGTTGCAGGGGATGCTCCTGGGTCAGCGCCTCGAGAAGGTCCTTGCTGTCGTCGACCAGTCGCCATCCACTGGACAGATGATCCCGCAACTGACCGATCAATACCGATGCGGGTCGCTCGCTGTTATCGCGGATACTGCGTCCTACCCAGCTGATGTAGAGTTTTTCCCGGGCCGACAGCAGCGCCTCCAATAGCAGATAACGATCGTCCTCACGCCGGGAGCGATCACCGGGCCGATAGTCACTGCCCATGAGATCGAAGTCCAACGGCGGCTGAGCTCTCGGATAATCGCCGTCGTTCATTCCCAGCAAGCACACCAGATTGAAGGGAATTGCACGCATCGGCATCAAGGTGCAGAAGTTGACCGCGCCGGCGAGAAAGCGTTGGGACAGCCGACCTTGATCCAGGCCTGCCAGCCAAGCCTCCCGTACCACCGTCAGCGGCAACTCATCCTGCAGCCCCACCGACTCGCAGGTTTCCAGCCAGGTTTCGCGCAGGTCTTCGAGCTGGGCCAGCAGATAGTCGTCATGCTCACTGCTCGCCTGGAAAAACAATTGCATCAAGTCACGCAGACGCGATCCCCACACCTGTGGAGATGCGGACTCGGTGAGCGACTGATGGGCGACGTCCAGCGCATCCAGTAATGCGGCCAGGGGCCCGATCAACGCTGCGTCAAGGCCACCGATTTCGTCATAGGGTTCAATGCCTTCATAGGCGTCCGAACTGCCGACGGCATACCCCAACAGCATCCGCCGTAAACCAAACCGCCAGCTGTTCTGCTCAAGCTCGGCGGGCAGACCGAGCCCGGCGCGGTGTTCGGCGTTCATGCCCCAACGAATACCGGCACCCTCGATCCAACGGTGCAGTGTTGGCAAGTCGACCTCATCAAGGCCGAATCGCTTGCGCAGGGCCGGGACATCCAACAAGTCGAGGATTTCGCTGACGGGAAAGCGGCTATCGGGCAGCTTCAGCAAATGCTCGACGGCAATCAGCAATGGATCGCGTCCACGCTGTCCCTGGTCGGTGAGGGTGAAGGGAATGAAGCGCGGATCCGTCCTGTCGAGCTGACCGAACACGGCACGGATATGCGGAGCATAACTGTCGATGTCCGGAACCATGACGATGATGTCCCGAGGACGTAGCGTCGAGTCCGCGCTGAAATGGGCCAATAACTGGTCATGCAGAATTTCGACTTCACGCTGGGCGCTGTGGGCGACGTGGAAACGGATCGATCCGTCTCGCTCCGTATCGACGGCAGGCCAGCGTTCCCGGGTTTCAGCCAGGGGGCGCAGCTCAAGGATGTCATCCTGCAACTGGCTGAGCAGGGTCGTGGGATTGCCGTCACTGAACAGGTCGATTCGGCCGTCGCGAAACACCGAGCGATAGCGATTGGGGTCGTCATAGCTGTCGAGCAGGTTGATATAGTCGCGCCCCTGCTTGCCCCATGCCGCGAGTAACGGATGAGCATGTTGATGCAGGGACTGCGGATCGAGGATAGCGGGCATACCGGCCTTGCGTGCCTGACGTTTGTACTGATGGCGCAGCAGGTCCTTGTCGGCCACGATGTCCGCCCAATGATGACGACAAGGGTTATGGACACACAGTAGAACCTGGCTGAACCGCGACAGACCGGCCAGCGCCTCCAGGGCCTGGGCCGGTAGCGAGGAAATACCAAACACTATCACCCGTGCAGGAAGTCCTTTCGGAGCGGCTTCCAGGCTGTTGATACGTTCAATGTACCGTTGATGGACGCCCGCACGGCTTTGAGCCATGCCCTCTTCTCCCACATCCACCAGCAAGGCTCGCCACAGTTCGGCTTGCCAGCAATTAGCGGGCGCAAGCGCCTTGATTTCGCCTCGGACATTTCTCGTCTGGTGCCGGCCCTCTGCCCAGTCTTCGAGCCAGTCGGCCCGGTACACCTGATACTGGTCGAACAGATCGGCAAGACGTTCGGATAACTGATAGCGCTTGCGCAGATCAGTGTCGTGGGTGAGGAACCGACGCAGGGGCTCGAAATGAGGCTGCTCGATCAACTGTGGCAAAAGGCGCATCAGTCGCCAGGTGAGGGGGGCTTTATCCAGCAGGGACTTGGCCGGAATCTCATCGCGTCCCAAAACCGTTCGATAGAGCTGCCACATGAAGCTGCCGGGCAGTTGTACATCAATGGCTGCCGCAATGCCGCAGCCGCCGGTATCGTCGTCTTCCGGATCCTCTGCCAGTGCCAGCTTGAGCCATTGGGCAATACCGTTGCTCTGCACCAGTGCAATTTCATTCTCAAGCGGAGCCAGCGGATAACGTCGCATCAAGCTGATTACCAGGCTGCGCAGCTCATCAAGGCGATTGCCATGAATCACCATGAAGGCTGGGCTGAGGGACGTTGCGTCCGGCATAAAGGCATCCTTGAAAATGCAAAAAGCTAGGGCCGAACCTTAGCACTGTCGGGGGGTTGTAGCAGCCGGGAACGGTCCGCGCTTGTCGTAAGAACTTTCCTGCGGGCAAAACAAAACCCCTACCTGCGTCAGCAGATAGGGGTTTCGGA
>NZ_JBMDKO010000071.1:0-22013 GCF_057809755.1 Pseudomonas sp. FG13 | reverse complement strand
GCTCCAGCGGATACTCGGCCTCGGTGGCGTTGAACGCCACCAGCAGTTGCTCACGCTCCGCTGCGGGTAGAATCGGCAGATCGGCCAGCGACGACTCAGGCGCATACTCCAGCGCCCGGGCCAGACTCGCCAGCGCGGTTTCCATATAGGCACAGATCCGCGGCGCGCCGATCCCGCTCACCACCTGGACGGTGAGGCTGAAGCCTTCGCCCAGATCGTCCACCGACAGCATCAGCGGGTAGTTGGTCCGTTCTTCACCACTGAGCACCTCAATACCGCTCCAGGCAGACGGGGCCTGGTTCGCATCGGTGTGACGGTAGTTGAGCAAAGCACTGAACAGCGGCGTCGGTGCCGCTACCCCACTGCAACGCTGCGCCAGTGCCAGGGACGCATGCTCATGCCCGAGCAGCGCGGTCAAGCGGCCATGGGTCGCTCTCACGCCTGCACGGACGGCGGCCTGCCCAAGGTTCACCCGTAGCGGCAAGGTGTTGATGAACATCCCCAGGGCGCGGTCGGCGCCCTCGCCGCCCTGCATCCGGCCCATCAGCACGGTGCCGAACACCACGTCGTCCCGGCCTGATACACGGCCCAGCACCTGCGCCCAGGCCAGGTGGACCAGACTTGCCGCGCTCACACCAAGCCGGCGTGCCTGAATCCTCAGGTCATGACTCAAGCTGCTGGCGAGCGCCAACGTGGCTTCTTCGATCCCCTGTCCTGCGCCTTGCACATCGTGCAGGCCGAACGGCAACGTCGGCTCGTCCACGTCGCCAAGCATGTCGCGGAAGAAACCTTCGTGCTCCTGCCGGCTGACGCCCAGGCGCGCCTGGGCCACATAGTTGCGATAAGGCATCGCCGCCGCCAACTGCCCGGCCTGTCCGAGCAAGTGCGCCTGCATCTCATGGCGCACCACTTCCAGTGCGGTGTGATCGAGCGCCATGTGATGAAACAACAGGGTCGCTACCCAACGCTGGTGGGTTGCATCCTGAGCAAAGCGGATGCACATCAACGGCGCCTGGCGGATATCCAAGCGGTGGTGCCGCGCATCGAAGCGTGCTTGCAACTGACCGGCGATGTCACCGTCCTCATCCCGCAGCAACACTTGCTCGACGCCGAGCGACGCGTTGCGCCAGACCACTTGCACCGGCTCGTCCAAGCCCTCCCAGGCCATGGCCGTGCGCAGGATGTCGTGGCGATCGATCACGCCCTGCAAGGCCTGGGTGAAATCGTCCAGGCGTTCGCGGGTGTCGAAGGCGAACTGCGCTTGCAGCACGTAGGGGTCACCCTGTTCGGCCGCCAGGTGGTGATAGAGGATGCCCTCCTGCAACGGCGCCAACGGATAGATGTCCTGCACATTGGCCGCACCGCCCGGTACCGTCGCGACGATACGGTCAATGGCATCCTGGTCCAGCGATACCAGTGGCAGCATGGCCGGGGTGACGTGTTCACAATCCGAAGGAATCAGGTTTGCCGGGACACTCACTTCGCTGCCGCCACCGATGGCCGACGCCAGCGCAGCCAGGGTCGATTGATTGAACAGGATACGCACATCGGCACTCAGGCCGGCCTGACGCATCCGTTCGATCAGGCTGACGGCCAGCAGGGAGTGGCCGCCCAGTTCGAAGAAGTGATCGTGACGACCGACGCGCTCGACCTTGAGCAGGTCCTGCCAGATCTGCGCCAGGGCGGTTTCAACTTCGCCCCGGGGGGCTTCGTAGCCACGGGTGATCAGTGCATCGTGTTCCGGGGCCGGCAAGGCCTTGCGGTCGAGCTTGCCGTTGGGGGTCAGGGGCAGTTCATCGAGGTGCACGTAGGCCACGGGGACCATGTAGGCCGGCAGTTGCCCTTGCAGATAGCTGCGCAGAACCTCGATATCCACCGCTTCCGATTGAGTGAAATAGGCCACCAGGCGTTTGTCGCCCGGCACGTCTTCACGGGCCAGTACCACCGCTTCCTTCACCGCGTCGTGTTGAGCGAGCTTGGCTTCGATCTCACCCAGTTCGATGCGGAAACCACGGATCTTCACCTGGTCGTCGTTACGGCCCAGGTATTCGATGTTGCCGTCCGGCAGGTAGCGGCCGAGGTCGCCGGTCTTGTACATCCGGGCGTTCGGTTCACAGCTGAACGGATCCTTGAGGAAACGCTCGGCAGTGAGGTCATCACGATTGAGATAACCACGGGCGACACCGGCACCACCGATGTAGATTTCTCCTGGGACACCCAATGGCACCGGCTGCTTATGCTCATCCAGCAGGTAGAACTGGGTGTTCGCGACCGGCTTGCCGATGTGGGCAGCAAAGCCGTCTTCACGGGCCATCGACACCCAACTCGAATAGGTCGTGGTTTCCGAAGGGCCGTAGAGGTTGCACAGGCGTTTGACTGAAGTCTGTTCGAAGAGCGTTTCCACCAGACTGCGCTTGAGCGCTTCACCGGCCACGTTCACCGTGTCCACACCCTCGCCCAGCCCACCGGACTCCAACAGCGCCTTGAGCGCCGACGGCACGGTGTTGATCAGGGTGATGTCGTGCTCGCCGTGTTGCAGTTCCAGCACATTAGTGACTACCTCGATGCTGCCGCCGCTAGTCAACGGTGCAAAGCACTCGTAAACCGCGAGATCGAAGTTCAGCGAGGTCGAGAACAGGGTTTTCGACAGGGTTTGGGCATCGAACGAACGATGGGCCCAGGTGAGGAAGTTCACCGTGTTGCGGTGTTCGATCATCACGCCTTTCGGCAAACCGGTGGAACCGGAGGTGTAGATCACGTAAGCCAGATGCGCCGAGGTCAGCTCGGCAATCTCTGGATTCGAGACGGATTCGTCCTCCCAGCGCCCACTACCGAGGTCGATCACCGGCATCAAAGCACCGGCCAACAAACCAACCGTTGCCGATTGGGCCAGGACCACGGCCGGAGCGCTGTCTTCCAGCATGTAGGCAATCCGATCCGCCGGATACGCCGGATCCAGCGGCACATAACCGCCGCCCGCCTTGAGGATCGCCAGCAAGCCCACGACCATGTCGAGGCCACGCTCGACGCAGATCGCCACCCGTGAATCCGGCCGCACGCCCTGCTTGCGCAGGTAATGCGCCAAGCGGTTGGCCTGCTCATTCAGTTCGCCGTAGCTCAGACGCTGATCGCCATGCAGCACTGCAACCGCATCCGGCGTGCGCTGCACCTGTTCCTCGAACAACCCATGAATGGTCTGTTCCAGCGGATATTCAGCGTCGGTGGCGTTGAATGCCACCAGCAGTTGCTCGCGTTCCGCTTCCGGCAGAATCGGCAGATCGGCCAGGGACGACTCAGGCGCACATTCCAGCGCTTGCGCCAGACTCGCCAGCGCCGCTTCCATATAGGCACCGACCCGCTGCGCGTCGACGCCATTCACCGCCTGGACGGTGAGGCTGAAGCCTTCGCCCAGATCGTCCACCGACAGCGCCAACGGATAGTTGGTGCGCTCCTCGCCACCCAGCGCCTCAATGCCTTGCCAGCCAGAGGACGGTTGCAGTGCGAGGGGCTCCGCCATCGAATGACGATAGTTGAGCAAAGCACTGAACAATGGCGTCGGTGCAACCACGCTGCTGCAACGCTGGGCCAATGCCAGGGAAGCGTGCTCATGCCCCAGCAATCCGGTCAGCCGCGCATGCGTCGCCAATACACCATCGCGCACGCTCTGCGCCCCCACCTGCACGCCCAGCGGCAAGGTATTGATGAACATCCCCAGAGCGCGGTCGGCCCCCGCGCCCCCTTGCATCCGGCCCATCAATACGGTGCCGAACACCACCTCTTCGCGACCCGATACCCGGCCCAGCACCAGGGCCCAGGCCAAGTGGTGCAGACTCGCCGCGCTCACGCCCAACCGACGGGCCTGGCTGCGCAGACGATGGCTCAGATCGATGGCGACCTCTTGCCTGGCCTCCTCGACATCGCTGCCGTCGCCACGCACATCCTGCAAACCGAATGGCAAGGTGGGTTCGTCGATGGCACCCAGCATCTCGTGGAAGAACGCTTCGTGTTCTTCACGGCTCACACCCAGGCGGGCCTGGGCCACATAGTTGCGGTACGGCACCGCGTCGCCCAATTGGTCAGCCTGGCCCGACAAGTGTGCCTGCATTTCGTGGCGCACCACTTCCAGTGCGGTGTGATCGAGCGCCATATGGTGAAACAACAGCGTCGCTACCCAGCGTTGGTGAATTGCATCCTGGGCAAAACGGATGCACATCAACGGCGCCTGGCGGATATCCAGGTGCTGCCGGGTGTTCAACTGAACGGCAACGTCGCCGTCCTCAGACAGCAGCTCCACCTGTTCAATGCCCAGCGAGGCCTCGCGCCAGACCACTTGCACCGGCTCGTCCAAGCCCTCCCAGGCCATGGCCGTGCGCAGGATGTCGTGGCGATCGATCACGCCTTGCAAGGCCTGGGTGAAATCGTCCAGGCGTTCGCGGCTGTCGAAGGCGAACTGCGCTTGCAGCACGTAGGGGTCACCCTGTTCGGCCGCCAGGTGATGATAGAGGATGCCCTCTTGCAACGGTGCCAGCGGGTAGATGTCCTGCACATTGGCCGCGCCGCCCGGCACGGTCGCGATGATGCGGTCGATGGCGTCCTGGGACAACGTCACCAACGGCAGCATGTCGGGGGTAATGCGTTGGCAATCCGGCGCAATCAGGTTGGCCGGAACTTTTACCTCATTGCCGCCATCGTTGCCGACAGCCACCGCCAGCGCGGCCAGGGTCGGTTGGCTGAACAACACGCGCACATCGGCACTCAGGCCGACCTGGCGCATCCGCTCGATCAGGCTGACGGCCAACAGCGAGTGGCCGCCGAGTTCGAAGAAGTGATCGTGACGACCCACTTGTTGCAGACCTAGCAGGTCCTGCCAGATCTGCGCCAGGACGGTTTCGGTCTCGCCTCGGGGGGCTTCGTAGCCACGGGTGATCAGTGCATCGTGTTCCGGAGCCGGCAAGGCCTTGCGGTCGAGCTTGCCATTGGGGGTCAACGGCATGGCATCGAGGCGAACGTAGGCCACGGGAACCATGTATTCCGGTAGCTGCGCTTGGAGATGGCTGCGCAGGGTTTCGATGTCCGCTGTGTCGTTCGCCGGCGTGAAGTAGGCCACCAGGCGCTTGTCGCCCGGCACGTCTTCACGGGCCAGTACCACCGCTTCCTTCACCGCGTCGTGTTGAGCGAGCTTGGCTTCGATCTCACCCAGTTCGATGCGGAAACCACGGATCTTCACCTGGTCGTCGTTACGGCCCAGGTATTCGATGTTGCCGTCCGGCAGGTAGCGGCCGAGGTCGCCGGTCTTGTACATCCGAGCATTCGGTTCACGGCTGAACGGATCCTTGAGGAAACGTTCAGCCGTCAAGTCATCACGATTGAGATAACCCCGAGCTACACCCGCGCCGCCGATGTAAATCTCTCCCGGTACACCCAGCGGCACCGGTTGTTCATGTTCATCCAGCAAGTAGAACTGGGTGTTGGCGACCGGTTTGCCAATATGCGCGGCAAACCCATCTTCGCGAGCCATCGATACCCAGCTGGAGTACGTCGTGGTTTCCGAAGGACCGTAGAGGTTGCACAGACGCTTGACTGAAGTCTGTTCGAAGAGCGTTTCCACCAGACTCCGCTTGAGCGCTTCACCGGCCACGTTCACCGTATCCACGCCCTCGCCCAAACCACCGGATTCCAGCAACGCCTTGAGCGCCGACGGCACGGTGTTGATCAGGGTGATGTCATGCTCGCCGTGTTGCAGTTCCAGCACATTAGTGACCACTTCGATGCTGCCGCCTGACGTCAGCGGTGCGAAGCATTCGTAGACCGCCAGGTCGAAGTTCAGCGAAGTCGAGAACAGGGTTTTGGACAGGGTTTGCGTATCGAACGAACGATGGGCCCAGGTCAGGAAATTCACTGTGTTGCGGTGTTCGATCATCACGCCTTTCGGCAAACCGGTCGAACCCGAGGTGTAGATCACGTAGGCCAGATGGGACGAGGTCAGCTCAGGCACCTGCGGATTCGAGACGGACTCGTCCTGCCAGCGCCCACTACCGAGGTCGATCACCGGCATCAAAACACCGGCCAACAAACCAACCGTTGCCGATTGGGCCAGCACCACCGCCGGCGCACTGTCCTCCAGCATGTAGGCAATCCGATCCGCCGGATAGGCCGGATCCAGCGGCACATAACCGCCGCCCGCCTTGAGGATCGCCAGCAAGCCCACGACCATGTCGAGGCCACGCTCGACACAGATCGCCACCCGCGAATCCGGCCGCACGCCCTGCCCGCGCAGGTAATGCGCCAAGCGGTTGGCCTGCTCGTTCAGCTCTCGGTAGTTCAGGCGCTGCTCGCCATGCCGCACCGCCAGCGCATCCGGCGTGCGCTGCACCTGATCCTCGAACAACCCATGAACGGTCTGTTCCAGCGGATACTCGGCATCGGTGGCGTTGAAGTCCTGCAGCACTTGCCTGCGCTCGTTTTCAGACAGGATTTCCAGATCGTTGATCGCGGATTCAGGCGCACACTCCAGTGCCTCCACCAGGCTCGCCAGGGCCGTCTGCATATAGGCACCGACCTGACGCGCATCAACCCCACCGGCCGTCTGCACGCTCAGCAGGAAGCCTTCGCCCTGATCGTCCACCGACAACATGCATGGATAGTTGGTCCGCTCCATGACCTCCAACACCTGCGTACCCGCCCAGCGGTCGACACTGTCGCCGTCCTGGAGCGGGCTGTGCCGATAGTTCAGCAACGCACTGAACAGCGGTAGCGAAGCCGGCACGCCACTGCAACGCTGGGCCAAGGCCAGCGAGGCGTGTTCGTGGCCCAACAGGGCCGTCAGGCGGGCGTGGGTCGCCTTGACCCCGGCACGCACGTCCTGCCCGCCCACGTTGACCCGCAACGGCAGGGTATTGATGAACATGCCCAGGGCGCGATCCGCGCCCTCGCCGCTCTGCATGCGCCCCAGCAGTACGGTGCCGAAGACCACGTCCTCGCGACCGGACACACGCCCCAGTACCCTTGCCCACGCCAGGTGATGCAAGGCTGCCGCGCTCACGCCCAGTTGGCGCGCCTGCTGCCGCAGACGCCGGCAAAGATCTGGATCGAGGTTCAGCTTGACCTCTTCGATACCCCGGCCATCCCCCTGGACTTCCCGCAGGCCGAACGGCAGCGTCGGCTCGTCGACATCAGCGAGCATGTCGCGGAAGAAGCGCTCATGCTGCTCACGCGGCACACCCAACAGCGTTTGCGCCACGTAATTGCGATAAGGCATGGCCGCTTCCAGGCGGTCGCCCTCACCATTGAGGAACGCCAGCATTTCCTCCTGCATCACGTCCAGGGCGGTATGGTCCAGGGCGATGTGGTGGAACAGCAGAACCGCGACCCAGCGCTGGTGCACACTGTCCCAGGCGCAGGCCAGGCGCATCAATGGCGCCTTGTCGAGGTCCAGCCGGCAATGGCGCGGATCGAACAACCCTTGCAACTGCGCCGCGATATCGCCCCTGGCCGGATCGAGGGCCTGCTCTTCGAGCGTCAACCGGCTCTGGCGCAGAACCACCTGCAACGGCGCCTCAAGACCTTCGCGCAGCAGCGCGGTCCGGAGGATATCGTGCCGGTCGATTACGGCCTGCAAGGCCGTGACGAAGCCGTCGAGTTGAGCACGGCTGTCCATGGCGAAGGTGGCTTGCAGCAGGTAGGGGTCGCCTTCTTCGGCGGCGATATGGTGATAGAGAATGCCTTCCTGCAACGGCGCCAGCGGGTAGATGTCCTGGACATTGCCGACACCGCCCGGTACACCGGCGACGATCCGATCGAGGGTAGCCTGGTCCAGCGTCACCAGCGGCAGCATCGACGGAGTGATCCGTTCGCACCCCGCAGCAATGCCGTTGGCCGGCACGCTCACCTCGGTACGACCGCCCACTGCCGCCGCCAGGGCAGCCAAGGTAGGTTGACCGAACAGCACCCGCACATCGGCGCTCAGCCCAGCCTTGCGCATCAGTTCGATCAGTTTTACCGCCAGCAGCGAATGGCCGCCCAGTTCGAAGAAATGATCGTGTCGCCCCACCTGCCCGACACCGAGCACGTCAGCCCACAACCCCGCCAGCGTGGTTTCCACCTCGCCCAGTGGCGCTTCATAGGCACGGCTGGCGAAGGCGTCCGCTTCCGGGGCCGGCAGCGCGCGGCGGTCGAGTTTGCCGTTGGGCGACAAGGGCAGTTTGTCCAGGCGCACGTAGGCCGCCGGAACCATGTAGTCCGGCAGCAGCGCCTGCAAGTGCGCGCGCAGTGCATCGGCCTCCGGCGCCGCATCCTCCACCTGGGCGGTGATGTAGGCCACCAGGCGTTTCTCGCCGGGTTGGTCTTCACGGGCGACAACAACCGCCTCCTTGACTTCGCCGTGTTGGCAGAGCCGGGACTCGATCTCACCCAGCTCGACACGGAAGCCACGGATTTTGATCTGATCGTCGTTGCGTCCCAGGTACTCGATATGACCATCGGGCAAGTAGCGGCCCAGGTCACCGGTCTTGTACAGGCGAGCCTGTTTATCGGCCGCGAACGGATCGCGGACGAAGCGCTCGGCAGTCAAGTCATCGCGGTTCAGGTAGCCACGGGCAACGCAGATGCCGCCGATGTGTATCTCGCCGGCCACACCGACCGGAACCGGTTGCTGCTGTGCGTCCAACAGATAGACACGGGTGTTGGCCACCGGTTGCCCGATGGCCGGCAGCGTCGGCCAGGCGGCGACATCGTCCGGCAACGTCAGGGCGGTGGCGACGTGGGACTCGGTCGGCCCATAGTGGTTGTGCAAGCGGCAGCCGTCCAGGCGCTCGAACAATGCACGGATCTGTGGCGTGATGCGCAACTGTTCGCCGGCGGTGATGACGTCTTTCAAGTCGCAGGTCAGCGGCGTGCCTTCACGCTCGCCGGCAACCGCTTCGGCCAGGGCCTGCAGGGCGATGCACGGCAGGTACAGGCGTTCGATGCGCTGTTGGCAGATGTGTTCGAACAGGCGGTGGAAATTCAGGCGGATGTCGGCATGGATCAGCGACAGCTCGCCGCCGGCACACAAGGTGCTGAAGACTTCCTGGAACGCCACGTCGAAGCCGAGCGCGGCAAACTGCAAGGTGCGCGCAGCGGACCGTCCCTGCTGCGCGGCTTGGTCGATCTGCCACTGCATCAGGTTGACCAGGGCGCGGTGCGGCATCGCCACGCCCTTGGGCTGGCCGGTGGAGCCCGAGGTGTAGATGACATACGCCAGGCTGTCGGGGTTGAGGCCGATCACCTGTGCGTCCGGGTTGGTGGACGGCTGGCGGTCGATGCCGGCGGCGTCGCGGTCCTCACCGTCGAGCAGCAAGGCTGGCACGCCCGCCGTGGGGAAGCGCTCTTGCAGGCTGCGCTGGGTCAGCAGCACCTTCGGTGCGCTGTCCTCCAGCATGTAGACCAGGCGCTCGGCCGGGTAAGCAGGATCCAGCGGCACATAGCCCGCCCCGGCCTTGAGGATACCCACCAGCCCCGCGACCATTTCCAGGCTGCGCTCCACGCAGATCGCCACCCGGTCGTCGGCACGGACACCCAACTCGATCAAGCGATGGGCGATCTGGTTGGACAGCCGATTCAGTTCGTCGTAGCTCAGGCGCTGCCCCTGATACGTCAGCGCAACGGCTTCCGGATCAGCCTCGGCATGGGCCTCGAACAGTTGATGGAGCAGCAACCCCGACGGGTACTCCGCATCGAAGGCGTTGAAATCGTGCAACAACTGCTGGCGTTCGTTGGCGGGGACAAAGGCCAGCGTGTGCAGCGGGGTGTTGCCATCCTGGTCGAGGGCATCGGCCAATGCTTCGAGCACGGTGTGCACGTAGCCGCAAACCCGCTGCGCACCGATCCCGGCCACGGCTTGCACGGTCAGTCCAAACGAATCACCGAGATCATCCACCGACAGCGACAGCGGGTAGTTGGTCCGTTCTTCGCCGCCGAGAATTTCCGCTCCGGCCCAGATTCTGGCGTGGCCCGCATCCTCGCTCGCCTGTGCCGCCACGGCGGTCTGCCGATAGTTCATCAGCGCACTGAACAGCGGCGCCGGCGCCGCAACGCCACTGCACCGTTGTGCCAACGACAACGGCGCATGTTCGTGGCCCAGCAGCGCCGCCAGGCGGCCGTGGGTCGCCTGCAGCGCGGCCAACACACCCTGGTTCCCCGCCTCGACCCGCAACGGCAGGGTGTTGACGAACATGCCCAAGGCATGTCCGGCCTCCTGTCCGCTGTGTAACCGGCCCATCAATACGGTGCCGAATACCACGTCCTGACGGCTGGACAAGCGCCCCACCACCTGGCCCCAGGCCAAGTGGTGCAGGCTGGCAGTGCTCACCCCCAGGCGCCGGGCCTGGGCACGCAGACGCCGGGCCAGCCCGACCTCCAGCGCCAGCGTCGCCTCTTCGATGCCGCTGCCGTCGCCCTGCACATCCTGCAGGCCGAACGGCAGGGTCGGCTCGTCCACGTCGCCGAGCATCTCGCTGAAGAACGCCTCATGTTGCTCGGGATGATTGTCCAGGCGGACCTGAGCCACGTAGTTGCGGTAAGGCACCGACACCGGCAGCTCCGTCGCACGACCTTGCAGGTACGCATCGATTTCCTTGCCCAGCATGCCGAGGGAGGTCGCGTCATCAATCAGGTGATGGAACAGCAACACCGCCACCCAGCTGCCGCTGACGGCATCTTCGGCAAAATGAATACGCATCATCGGCGCCTGGCGCAGATCGAAGCGGGTATGGCGCGGGTCGAAACGGACCTGCAACTGGTCGGCGATGTCGCCTTCGGCCGGGTCCAGGACCAGCTCTTCGACCCTCAGGCGCGCCTCGCGCCAAACCACCTGTACCGGTTCACCGAGCCCTTCCCACGCCACCGAGGTGCGCAGGATGTCGTGCCGGGCGATGACCGCCTGCAAGGCTTGCGCGAACGCGTCCAGCTGCTGGCGGGTGCCGAAGCGCAATAGGGCCTGCAACAGGTACGGGTCACCTTCGCTGGTCGCCAGGTGGTGATAGAGAATGCCTTCCTGCAACGGCACCAGGCCGTAGATATCCTGCACATTGTCCAGGCCGCCCGGCACGGTTGCGACAATACGATCGATTTCGTCCTGGGTCAGGGTCGCCAGGGGCAGCATGTCCGGGGTGATGCGCTCGACGTCGCGGGGAATCCGGTTCTCCGGCACCCGCACGCCGCCGCTGTTACTGGTCGCAGCAGCCAGGGTCTCCAGCGTCGGCTGGCCGAACAACACGCCCACGTCGGCGTTCAGATCCAACTGGCGCATGCGTTCGATCAGCTTGACCGCCAGCAGCGAGTGGCCGCCCAGTTCGAAGAAACGGTCATGACGACCCACCTGCTCGACGCCAAGCAGCTCGGCCCACAGCGCAGCCAGGGTGATTTCCACATGGCCCACCGGCGCTTCATAGCTGCGTCGGGCAAACGCCTGCGAATCGGGTGCCGGCAGCGCCTTGCGGTCGAGCTTGCCGTTGGTGGTCAGCGGGAAGGCTTCGAGCATCACGAAGGCGCTCGGCACCATGTAGTCCGCCAGCGAGCCCAGCAGCTCACTGCGCAACTCGCCAGCAGACACGCGGGCGCCGTCTTCGGCAAGCACATAGGCCACCAGGCGCTTGTCCCCCGGCTCGTCTTCCCGGGCGATCACCACGGCCTCGCGCACTTTCGTGCAGGCCGCCAGCCTCGCTTCGATTTCACCCAGTTCGATACGGAAGCCGCGAATTTTCACCTGCTCATCGTTGCGCCCCAGGTATTGCAGTTCACCGTTGTGCAGCCAACGACCGAGGTCGCCGGTACGGTACATCCGCGCGTTCGCATCGGTGTCGAACGGATCGGGCAGGAACCGCGTTTCATTGAGCTCCGGCCGGTTCAGGTAGCCTCGCGCCACACCGGCGCCCCCTACGTACAACTCGCCCTCCACGCCCTTGGGCACCGGCTTGCCATACTTGTCCAGCAAGTACAGGCGCAAATCGGGAATCCGCTTGCCGATCGGGCTGACACCGATCAACTGGGCATCGGCCGCTTGCAACGCACGATAGGTCACATGCACCGTGGTTTCGGTGATGCCGTACATGTTCACCAGTTGCGTGCCGGCATTGGTTGCCCGGGCGTACCACGGCTTGAGGATGCCGGTTTCCAAGGCCTCGCCACCGAAGATCACCTGGCGCAGGCTGTGGTTCAGGTCACTTTCACCCTGGGCCGCGATCAACTGGCGGAACGCGCTCGGCGTCTGGTTCAACACCGTGACACCGGCCTCGCACAACAGCGCATAGCAGTCCTGCGGCGAACGGCTGACCAACTGCGGCACCACCAGCAGACGACCGCCGTGGGTCAGCGCGCCCCAGATTTCCCAGACCGAGAAGTCGAAGGCGAAGGAATGGAACAGCGCCCAGACATCCTGCGGGCCGAAATCGAACCACGGTTGCGTGGCCGAGAACAGCCGCGCAACGTTGCGGTGCTCGACCATCACCCCTTTGGGCAAGCCGGTCGAGCCCGAGGTGTAGATCACGTAGGCCAGGTGATGGGATGCCAGGGTGCCGATATTCGGATCATGCCGTGGTTGCTCGGCAAAACCTGCGGCTTCTGGCTGATCGAGCAGCAGCACCGGGACAGCCGGCGCAGGCACTCGGTCTTGCAACGCAGCTTGGGTCAGCAACGCCACCGGCGAGCTGTCCTCGAGCATGAAGGCCAGACGGTCCAGGGGATAGGCCGGATCCAGCGGCACATAGCCGGCACCGGACTTCAGGATGCCCAGCAGGCCGATGATCATGTCCAGGCCACGCTCGACGCAGATTGCAACCCGGTCATCCGGGAACACACCCAGGGCCAGCAGCCGATGGGCGACCTGGTTCGCCCGGGTATTCAGTTCGCCGTAGGTCAGGCTCTGGCCTTCATGGACCACCGCCACCGCGCCAGGCCGCGCGGCGGCCCGCGCTTCGAACAGACCATGGATCGTGCGGTCGTGCTCATACCGCTGCGCATCGCTCGTGTTCCAGACCTGGAGCAGACGGGCCTCAGCCGGTGTCGGCAGGACAAAGTCCTGGATCGGCAGCGTATCGTCACTCAGTCCTTGCTCCAGCACGTGGACGAAGCGCTCGGCCATTGCCTCGATTTCGTCGGCCTGCAGAAACGCCTGGTTGTAGATCCAGTGCACCCAGGCATTTTTTTCGTTGGGGTTGGTCCGGAAATGAATCGCCAGGGGCATCTGCTCCTGACCGTTGGAACTCTTCACCGAGTAGGCCGTGGCGTCGCCGAACCGGTATAGATAGTTCTCTTCCTCGTAGGAGAACGACACATCGAACAGCTGGGCACGATTGTCACGCCGCAGCTCCAAGGAGCGGTGAATGTCGCTTAACGGAAACCGCTGATAGCGATAGTCCTGCTTGAGCGCGCGCGCCACCTCTTGGATCAACTCGCCGAACGACAGGTCATCGGCGAATCTCAAGCGCATGGCACTGACCTGGGTGAACAACCCCACGGTTTGCTTGAAGGTCGGATTGGAGCGATTGAGGATCGGCAGGCCCACCACCAACTCGTCGCGCTGGGTGGTGCGGACAAAGTACACGTACAGCGTCGCCAGCAGCACCGGGAAACGCGAGACCTGATGGGGCAGCGCCAGGGCGTCGATCCGCTCGTTCAGCGTCTGTGGGAAAGACGTCATGGCATGAGCGCTGGGCACCACGGGCTCGACAAAGCGATCACGGTAACGGGCAGTGAACAATGGATCCGGCACATCCCGGTATTTATCGAGCCAGTAGGCCTGGTCCCGCTGGAAACGGTCCGATTCGTGGTAACGGGCGTCATCCTCGATGAACCCTGCATAGGATGGAGCCGACAGGTCAGGTTCGCGGTTTTCTTCCAGCGCGTTGTACAGGTCACTGAGGGACGCGAGCATCAGGTTGATGCCCCAGCCGTCCTGGATAATGTGGTGCAGGTTGACGACGAAATAGAACGAAGCGTCATCGAGCTTGATCAGGTAGAAGCGGAACAGCGGCCCCTTATCGAGCTCAAATGCCACTTCCAGCCCCTGTTGTACCCAGGTCTGGGCCGCAGTCTGCGGTTCGGGGCGATTGGAGAAATCGATCAGCGGGACCCGCACCTCCAGCGACTCCACCAGGGTCTGCATGGGCACGCCGTCGCCACCGACGTCGCAGTGCAGGACCGTGCGCAAGGCATCGTGCTTGCGGACCAACAGCTCGACGGCCCGCTGGATACGTTCAGGGTCGACAGCACCCCGGATGTGAAGGTAGCCGCCCATGGTGTACAGGGGTGAATCGCCCTTGGTCATCTGGTCCAGCCAGATGTCCCGCTGGGACGCCGTCAGCGGATAGGTCGCAGCAAGATCCAGGGGCTGGTTCATACGCGGCCTCCTGTCACTTGCACTCCGGCAGGCTCTGGATGACGGCTGGCCGAAAGGCCCGTTGCGATAACAACGCCCACAGCAAAGAAAAATGTCATACGTTCCTTCTCAGATATTTGTCAGTGCTGCCCGGGGCAAACGCAACAGGGCACGCCTGGAGTTGATGATGCAGATCCGCGCAGACAGCCAGCGCCACCCGGCAGGAGGTTCACTGCTGTCGGGTGGGTTCGATGTCAGGCGTCTTTCATGGGTTGGCGGAGATGTTGTCGCGACAACATCGCCAGCCGGACGGTGCGGTCAGAACAGCCATTCAGGCGCGCTTGTCGCGAATGGCGCAGTTGATATCGGAGGCAATGTGCCCGTCCGCCAGCTTGATGATCCGGTCGGCCAGCTGGAAGTACTGGTCGTCATGGGTAATGATCAGCACCGTCTTGCCGCGCCGCTTGAGGTCGGGCAGCAACTCTTCGTAGAAGAATTTCTTGAACGGCGGATCCTGGTCGGCCGCCCATTCATCGAGCACGTACACCGGCCGGTCTTCCATGTAGGCGCATACCAGGGCCAGGCGTTTCTGCTGTCCGTAAGACAACGCCTTGAGGGTCGAATAACCCAGCCCTTCGATCTTGATCTTGTCGGCCAACCCGAGGGTTTCCAGGTATTTGCTCGCCAGGTCCGGGTTGCCCTCCTCTTCGTCGGGGCCGATGAGGCGATTGAACAGATGAAAGTCCGAGAACACTGCGGAAAACAGATCACGGTATTCACTGCGGCTCTCGTCAGTGATCGCCACGCCGTCGAGCAGCACCTCGCCGCTTTGCGGGATGTAGAGCCCGCACAACACCTTGGCCAGGGTGCTTTTGCCGCAACCGTTGCCGCCAACGATGTAGATCAGTTCACCCGCCTGTACCGTCAGGTCGATGGGTCCCAGGGAGAAACCGCTTCCGGCATGCGGGTCCTGGTAATGCATCCGCACGCCCTTCAACTCGATGCTGTCCCAGGTCTTCTTGTGCTCGAGCAGATGCACCTTCGGCGCTTCGACTGCTACGGGTTCGGGATGCGGATCATTGATCGCGAAACCGAACTCCGCCAGCCGGGTACAGGCGACCCGGCCCGCCGCCAGCACCGGCATCGCCCCCACCAACAGCGACAGCGGCCCCATGATGTAGAGCACCGCCAGCACACTGGCGGTCATCACCTTGGGATCGACCGTGCTGACCAGCGGCGCGGCGAACAACAGGCAACCAATCAGCAACGACAGGGTGAACTGGCCCACGTTGTCGGCGGCGGTGTACCACAGGCGCTCGACGAAGTTGTAGCGCGCCACCCGGGTCGAAGACGCCTCGATAGCGGAGCGGCCAAACCAGCGACGACGGATGCCGTTAAGCTTGAGTTCCTTGAGGCCGAACACCAGGGCGTGAGTGTATTCGTTGAACGCGGTGAACTCGTCCCGAACCCGATTGGTGGACCTAACGCCGCTGGCGAAGAAGAACAGGTACAAGCCCACGCCCAGGATCATCAGCGAAACCGTCAAGGCCAGGACCACCCATGACAGGTACGCCAGGTAAGCGATACCGAACAAGAACACCGTCGCTTCCACCAGCACCGTGGGCATGACGATCAGCGTCGTGTTCAATTGCGGGATGTCGTTGGTCAGCATGGTCAGTACGTTGGGCGGGCCGCGCCGGTCCACCTCTTCCAGCGGCGTGGCGAGGATCTTGCGACACAGGGCGATGCGCAACCGGGTCATGATCCGCATGCTGGCGTAGGCCGGGAACAGCGCAGCACCGTTGCGCAGGATCAGCGCTATGGCACTGAGCCCGACGAACCAGTACAGCGCCTGCATGCGATCGCCAGCATTGTGGATCGCCTGGTTGATCACACTCACCACCGCGATGGATGCGACCCCGCTGATGACACCACAAATCAAGGTGAAAAACGTCAGCCAGGGGTGGTTGCGCCACAGCAGGCGCATGACCGACCCCGGCTTGGGTTTCTTCTCTTTCTGGTTTTTCATGGGTTGCTATCCTCGAATGAACTCGCGATATGGCTCAGGCCGGCTGCCAGACGTCGCCCCGGGCGGTCATCTCGCCCATCGCCACGACAATGAGGCGCGGCTCCTCGTAAGGATCACGGGCATGGGCGGCCAGCATGTTGTCGAGCATGACCACGTCGCCCTTGCGCCAGTCGAACCTGACGGCACAGGCCTCATAGGCGTCGCCGACCAGGGTCATGACCTCGTCTTCAATCGGTGTTCCATCGCCGTAGCTGACCATGCGCGGCAAACGGTCCGCGCCGAACATGTCGAGCAGGTCTTCGCGCATTTCCTCGCCGAGGCAGAACGGATGGTGCAGCTGTACCTGGTTGAAGAACGCCGCCTCGCCGGTTTGCGGATGCCGGATCACCGCCGGACAGAGGGTGCGCACTTGCAGGCTGTCGCCGTCGAGCCATTCGAAATCGGTGCCCTGCTCCTGGCAACGCCGTTCGACTTCGCCGCGGTCGGTGGTGCCGAAGAACGACTCCCAGCTCGGTTCGACGCCAGCGGTAAAGGTGCGGCTGTACATCAGCCCTTTTTGGGCGAAGCGAGCCACCACGTCTTCGGGCAGGTGCCGTAGCACTTGTCGGATGTCCGCCAGCGGCGTCGCACCACCAACCCGGGAAGGCTGTTCGCAATAGAACCACTGCTTGCGTGGCCAGCTTTCCAGGTGCGAGCTCTCGTTGTGGTAGAGGATCATTTCCCGTTCGGGATAGGGCGTGGAGCGGTAGACGTTACGTCCGCCCTCCTTCTTCGGCAGGTCGCCGTAGCTGCCGTGCAACCCAGGAGACAAGGCTTCGGCAAACGCTTCGAAGGCCGGCACCGAGGCGAGCTCGAAACCACGAAACAGCACCGCGCCATGGCGACACAGCAAGGCCTCGATGGCCTCGCGATGGGTGCCGGCCCATTCCGATGGATCCAGGCCAGGGGCGATCGCTTCGATCACCACGGGCAGGCTCAGGCCGTCGGCGAGCAGCGACAATCGAACCTGCCCATCGACTGGCTGACCGGGCCAGGAAAGCGAATCCGCCGTCCCGTCATCGCTCATCACGGGCGAAGCGTTAGTTTGAAGACTCATGAATAACTCCTGAACCACGGATCCTCGGATCCACGTCGTACGGGGCAAAACCAATGCGCCCCACTGTCGGGCAAGGATAAAAACACTGATCCACGGTGATGTCTGGCACCGCAAACCGGGACAGACCCAACACCCCCGGTTACACCACCGGTGTCGACGCTCATCCCAAAGCGGCTTGTCCCCATTTCCCGCGACAGACGCCGGCATGAGTCGGTGCTGAAATGCGGCAGCTGCGAATCGCACAGGCGCATTAAACGATCCCGTGGGCCGCAGTGACGTCTCGAGTGCAACGGTTTTCGCAAATGCGCAAATACGCTGCACCTGGCAATTAACAGGAGCGTTAGTCATGCCGATTAAGAACACTGGCGGATCGGTCAACCCCGCGCCAGCCCCCCTCACGCCCGGTGCATTCCTGCATGAAATCTTTACCGCCCGGGCCCGTGAATTTCCCGAGCGAACGGCCGTCTCCGACGCCACTCGCGCGTTGAGTTATGCGCAACTCGATGCGGCCTCGTCGCAATTGGCAGCGCGTCTTCGCCAGGAAGGCGTCAAGGACGGCATGCTGGTCGGGATGAGCCTGAAGCGCAGCGTCGACCTGGTCGTCAGCCTGCTGGGCATCCTCAAGGCCGGCGGCGCCTATGTCCCGGTCGACCCGCAATACCCCGGCAAGCGCGTCGAACACATCGTGCGCGACAGCGGCCTGAGCCTGATGATCGGCGAGCCCGCCGACCTGGCGCAAAGCCCGTCCGTGCGCGTCCTGCCCCTGGCCGATCTGCTGGCCGGCCCGGCACTGGAACCGATTGGCGAGGTCGACCGTCGCAACCCCGACCAGGCGCCGGCCTACGTCATCTACACCTCTGGCTCCACCGGTGAGCCCAAGGGTGTGCTGGTGGCCCACGCGAACGTCAGCCGCCTGTTGGAAAGCACTCAACGTGAATACGCTTTCAACGAGCACGACGTCTGGTCGATGTTCCACTCCATCGGCTTCGATTTTTCGGTCTGGGAGATCTGGGGCGCGCTGGCCCACGGTGGCCACGTGGCCGTCGTGCCTTACGATGTGTCGCGCTCGCCAACCGCCACCCGTCAATGGCTGGTCGATCTGGGCGTGACCGTCCTGAGCCAGACCCCATCGGCCTTCCGTGGCCTCGAAGAAGCGGACCGCCAGGCCAAGGCGCCATTGGCGCTGCGCTACGTGGTCTTCGGCGGCGAGGCGCTGCCGGCCACGGTATTGCGCCCTTGGGTCGAACGCCATGGCGACCGGAAGCCTGCGCTGATCAACATGTACGGCATCACCGAAGCCACGGTGCACACCACCTTCAAGCGCGTGCTGGGCCAGGACCTGGAAAGCGCGGCCATGGTCTCGATCGGTGCCCCGCTGGATGGCTGGCGCCTGAACCTGCTCGATGCTGATCAACAACCCGTACCCCAGGGCACCGCCGGTGAGTTGTACATCGAAGGCGCCGGTGTGGCGCTGGGTTACCTGAACCGCCCGGCCCTCAACAGCGAGCGCTTCGTGCAACTGCCAGGGACGTCAAGCCGCGCCTATCGCACCGGCGACCTGGTGGTATTGGGCGATGACGGCGAGTACCGCTACGCCGGTCGTTGCGACGAGCAACTGAAGATCCGCGGTTTCCGCATCGAGCCCGGCGAGGTCGAAGCCTGCCTGCAAACCAGCCCCGCCGTGGCCGCCGCCCATGTGGCCGGTCACGACTACGGCGACGGCGACTGGCGCCTGGTCGCCTACGTGGTACCGGCCCAGGGCGTGAAGGCCTGGACCGAACAGACCCGCAGCGAAGTCGCCGCGCTGGTGGCCGCCAACCTGCCGGACTACATGCGTCCGTCGGCCTACATCGTCCTGGCGCAATTGCCAGTCACCGACCACGGCAAGATCGACAAGCAACGCCTGCCCTCGCCCGAATCCGTAGAAGCCACCGTGCAACACACGGCCGACGACCTTACCGAGCAGGAGCAGTTCGTGCTCAAGGTCTGGTCGCAGGATATCGGTCTGAAGAACATCGGCCTGAACGATGACTTCTTCGACTTTGGCGGTACCTCCCTGGCACTGATTCGCTCCCTGAGCACCTTCAAGGCCCACTACAAGGTCAACCTGGACCCCGGTGTGCTGGCCAACGGTGCGACCGCCAAAGTATTGGCCGACTGCATCCAGCGCTCCCTTGTCCAAGCCCATTGACCGAAAAGGAACAGCCCATGAGCAAGAAATTCGCCTTGACCCCGGAAGAACGCGCGTCCTTCGAGAAGAACGGTTTTATCGGTCCTTTTGACGCCTATACCCCCGAAGAAATGAAAGAAACCTGGAAACGCACCCGTCTGCGCCTGCTCGACCGCAGTGCCGCGGCCTACCAGGACCTGGATGCGATTTCCGCCGGCACCAACATCGCCAACTATGATCGCCACCTGGACGACGAATTCCTCGCCAGCCACATCTGCCGTCCGCAGATCTGCGACCGCGTCGAAAGCATCCTCGGTCCGGATGTACTCTGCTGGCGCACCGAGTTCTTCCCCAAATACCCAGGTGACGAAGGCACCGACTGGCACCAGGCCGACACCTTCGCCAACGCCTCGGGCAAGCCACAGATCCTGTGGCCGGAGAATGAAGACTTCGGCGGCACCATCACCGTCTGGACCGCGTTCACCGACGCCAACATCGCCAATGGTTGCCTGCAGTTCATTCCTGGCACCCAGAACAGCATGAACTACGACGAAACCAAACGTATGGCCTACGATCCCGATGCCAACAACAGCTCGGTGGTCAAAGATGGCGTGCGCCGTGGTTTCTTCGGCTACGACTATCGCCAGTTGCAGATCGACGAGGACTTCAAGCCTGACGAATCCGCCGCCGTGCCGATGCAGATGAAGGCCGGCCAGTTCATCATTTTCTGGTCGACCCTGATGCACGCCTCCTACCCCCACAGCGGCGAGTCCCAGGACATGCGCATGGGCTTCGCCTCACGCTATGTCCCGTCCTTCGTGAAGATCTACCCGGACTCCGAGCACATCGAGGAGTACGGCGGTCGCATCAGCCTCGAGAAATACGGCGCGGTCCAGGTGATCGGGGACAAGACCCCGGAATACAACCGCCTTGTCACCCATACCACCCGAGGCAAGAAATTCGAAGCGGTCTGATTTTTCAGTGCCATAAGACAGTGGCATGCGTAACGTGCCTGACAGGAGTCCCCCAATCCATGACTATTTCCACTGACGCAGCGACGCGCCTGTGCGAGACCGTGAGGATGCTTAGGCACCTTGCCATCCATCTGCCCGATCCCATTTGCCTGAGCTTTCTCGCTCAGGCAAATGAGCCGCCACCCGACCAGGCCTCCCCCAGCGTGAGAGCCACGGAACGGGCGGTCAGCGCCACCTTCGCACGCATCGGTGTCAAAGCCGTGCAGTACGTGCACGATGGCGAGGCGCAGCTGTCTTCCTTCGAGATGTTTATCAGCAAGAAAATCTGCCAGGCGCTGGATTTTTCCTATGACCACTTCGACGAGTTCGAAAGCGTCAGGGAATTCGGGCGCCTGGTCAGACACTTCGATTTCAGTGGTTCGGTGCCCGAGGTTGAAACGGTGCACCTGATCACCCGCGACAACGTTGCGTTGTCGGTGCATGCCAGCACGGATCAGAACCGCCCGGCGATCGTCCTGGCATTGCCCTGCGGCATGCCGTTCGACCTGTGTCGCGACTGGTTCAACGCCCTGAGCGAGCGATTCTTCGTGGTCACCTGGGAAACCCGGGGGCTGTTCGGTTCCTGTACCTCGTTCGACCAGCTCTCCGTGGACACCGATGCCCAGGTCGGCGACCTGATCAACGTGATGAACCACTACGAGCTACCCAATGCGCACTTGATGGGGATTTGCGGCGGCGCGGTGATCGCGTTGAGCGCGGCCGCCATCCATCCTGAGCGGGTAAACTCCCTGAGCCTGTGGCACGGCGACTACAACTTGGGCGACAACAGCCTGCGCACCGCCCATCAGCAGAATTTCGAATGGCTGATGGAGTCGGCCGCCGTCGACCGCAACGAAGCCAGCGACTTGCAGGCGTTATTCCTGGACCAGGCGACACTGGCGACCATCCCGGACTCGATCGCCCATGCGGCGCTCTATCCCTATGTCAACGAGGAGCTGTTCTACCGTTATGCGCGGCTCAACGATGCGTTGAACAAGACCGAACTGCAGTCACGGTTGGGGCAGATCAGCGTACCGACGCTGGTGGTCGCCGGCGACGCCGACGAAACCACCCACATCGGCGGCTCCCAGCGCATTGCCGAGTCCATCAGCGACGCACTGCTGCACGTGGAGAGCAACGGCAGTCACCTGGCATTCTTCGAGTCGACCCATCACTCGAAACAGACCGCCTTCCGCTTCCTTGAATCGACCCTGGAATCGGTCGCCGTCTGAGCTGCAAGACAGAGGCCTGCCCTGATGCCAGTCAGTCAAGGCTCAAACCTGTGGGAGCAAAGCTCGCTCGCGACTACGGTACGTCAGTCAGCAACAATCTTGACTGGTCTGCCGCTATCG
>NZ_JBMDKO010000070.1:0-22255 GCF_057809755.1 Pseudomonas sp. FG13 | reverse complement strand
TCGACATCCCTATCAACTGACAGACCGCTATCGCGAGCAGGCTCGCTCCCACAGGGTCTTGTGTCTTGCCCTGGCTTTTGCCGCTCCCACAAGGGTTTTGTGTCTTGATTGAGGGAGAATGGGCCAAACGCCAGCGTTTATGGCAAACTTCGCGGCTATAAATGCCGGTCCCGTGGTTTTGAGCTTCAATTCCCCGGGCGGATCGGAATAAAGCGATGCCAGGTCTGCTTCCCAGGATGGGAAAAGACCCTTTGCGTATTGGTACGTTGGTGCCAATGCTTTCTGCCTGAACAGATCAGAGACACGACCATGCATAACGTCGTCATCAGTGGCACCGGCCTGTATACCCCGGCCAACAGCATTTCCAATGAAGAGCTGGTGCAATCCTTCAACGCCTACGTCGCGCAGTTCAATGCCGACAACGCCGAAGCCATCGAGCGCGGTGAAATCGAGGCGTTGACCGAATCCAGCGCGGCGTTTATCGAGAAAGCTTCCGGTATCAAGAGCCGCTTTGTCATGGACAAGGACGGTATCCTCGACCCGCAACGCATGACCCCACGCCTGCCCGAGCGCTCCAATGAGCAATGGTCGGTGCTCTGCGAAATGGCCATCGGCGCCGCGAAACAGGCGCTGGAGCGCGCCGGCCGTACCGTCGCCGACATCGATGGGGTGATCGTCGCCTGTTCCAACTTGCAACGCGCGTACCCGGCCATCGCCATCGAAGTCCAGGAAGCCCTGGGCATCGAAGGTTTCGGTTTCGACATGAACGTGGCTTGCTCCTCGGCGACGTTCGGCATCCAGGCCGCGGCCAACAGCGTGCAACTGGGCCAGGCTCGGGCGATCCTGATGGTCAACCCCGAAGTGTGCACCGGCCATCTGAACTTCCGTGACCGCGACAGCCACTTCATCTTCGGCGACGCGGCCACCGCCGTGATCATCGAGCGGGCGGACCTGGCGACCTCGCCGCATCAGTTCGATGTGGTCAGCACCAAGCTGCTCACCAAGTTCTCCAACAACATCCGCAACAACTTCGGCTTCCTCAACCGCGCCGCGGAAGAGGGCATCGGCACCCGTGACAAGCTGTTCGTCCAGGAAGGCCGCAAGGTGTTCCGCGATGTCTGCCCGATGGTGGCCGAGCTGATTGGCGCTCATCTGGAAGAAAACCAGTTGAACGTCGAGCAAGTGAAGCGCTTCTGGCTGCACCAGGCCAACCTGAGCATGAACCACCTGATCGTGCGCAAGCTGCTGGGACGCGAAGCCACTGAAGAGGAAGCCCCGGTGATCCTCGACCGCTATGCCAACACCAGCTCGGCGGGTTCGGTGATTGCGTTCCACCTGAACCAGGATGACTTGCCCAGCGGCTCGGTGGCGGTACTCAGTTCGTTTGGGGCGGGGTATTCGATTGGTAGCGTGATCCTGCGCAAACATTGATCCAGTTGTTAGCGGATTTATTGTGGCGAGGGGATAATTCCCCTCGCCACAATAGTGTCAGGCATATGAGAGCTTGAATGACTACCACCAACGACACCCAACTGCTCCAACGCTTGCTGGCGGGGGAGCAGCGCGCCTACAAGGAACTGGTCAGCACCTACCAGAGCCCGATGCGCGCGGTCGCCTATGCCATCGTTGGCAGTCGCCATGCCGACGAAGTGGTGCAGGACGCCTGGCTGTCCGTGGTGCGCAACCTCAGTGGTTTCCAGGGCCGCTCCAGCCTCAAGACCTGGTTGCTGACCATCACAGCCAACGCTGCCAAGGGGCGCTACAAGCAGAACCGTCGCGAGGTGCTGCTCGACGACCTGCCATCGCCCCATGGCACGCTCGGCGATGATCGCTTCGCCGCCGATGGCCACTGGTTGCTGGCGCCGTTCGCCTGGCACCAGGACACGCCGGAAGCGTTGCTGACAGAGAGCGAATTGCGCGATTGCCTCGAGCACACACTGCTCAGCCTGTCGGAACTGCAAGGCAGCGTGTTGACCTTGCGCGAACGCCAGGGGCTGGAGCTGGAAGAAATTTGTAATCTTCTGGGGATCTCACTCTCTAACGTACGTGTGCTGTTGCATCGTGCCCGGCTGAAGGTCTTCGCGACCGTGGAACATTTCGAGGAGACCGGCGAATGCTGACCTGCAAGGAACAAGTGGCACGCTCCAGCGATTATCTCGACGGTCAATTGAGCTTTCGCGAACGCCTGATGGTGCGTCATCACCTGATGTTCTGCCCCAACTGCCGACGTTTCATTCGCCAGATGAAGCTGATGCAGGCCACCCTCAGAAAGCTCCCAGAGCCGCCCGTTCCCGACCTGGATCACCTCGCCGAAAAACTCGCCGCCGAGCGCCGCCGGCATTCGCGCTGAACCTTGAGTCACCACCACACCCTGTGGGAGCGAGCCTGCTCGCGATGAGGCCGTGTCAGTCGACATCCCCGTCAACTGACAGACCGCTATCGCGAGCAGGCTCGCTCCCACAGGGGGCGGCTGAACGAAAAAAGCCTGGCGTTGCTGAATCGGACGGATGATGGGACCGATGCAGCAACGTCAGGCTGTAAGATGCGCGTCGGGCTTCCTTGCCCGAGCTGTAGAGCAGTGATCAGAACTTCGCTTCAGCATCCAGTTGCAGGGTGTTGATCTTCGAGTCCTTCAGCGTGGCGTTGGTGTAGTCGGAATCGGCCATGAAGTACGTCGCGCCGAGCGAGAAGTTCTTGTCCAGTTCGTAGCTCGCTTTCAGCTTGCTGCCACGCGAACCGGTGAAGCCGTTGGCGAAGTCGGAGTCGGTGAAGGCACCGACCACGGCGTTACGCTGTACGTCGCGATAGTTGTAGTCCAGGCCGAAGCCGAAGACTTTGGTCTTGGCACCCACCAGCCAGCCCATGTCCTGATCGTTGCTGGCGTCCTTGTTGTTGACCACTTGGCCGTACAGCGACAGTGGCATTGGCAGGCCGCCGATGTCGAGCTGGCCAAAACCTTCGTACAGCTTGAATTGCTCGTTCGCGCTGTTGCCGTTGATGGCCAGGCGGCAGTTGTTGGCCGAGCAGGTGTTGTTGATGTCGTTGTCGTTATCGTAGGCGTAGATACTGCCACCCAGGGTCATTTTCAGGTTGTCAGTGATCGCGAAGCGAGCGCCCAACTGACCTGCGTACAGGCGCAGGTCGTGACGGAATTGTTTGCCTTCGCCGTCCACGTTGTCTTTGAGGGTGTAGTGGCCGGCGCTGCCGAACAACTCGGTGCTGGCGCCCAACGGGTATTTATAGGAGGCCGACAGACCTTCCGGGCTGATGTCGCTATCCCAGATGATGTCGCCCATGCTCACCCACTGTTGTGGCATCTTGCCGCCAACGAGGTGCAGGTTCTTGATGGCGTCCGGGTGGTAGTCGACGTAGCCCTGGTCCAGCCACAGGTCTTTCTTGGTGAAGTTGTTGTCCAGGCTCTGGTTGGTGGAGCGCGAATCGTTGTCGCTGCCGGTGGCGATGCGGATGCCGGTGTCCACTTGCGGGTTGATTTCGCTGTAGGCACCCAGGCGAACACGGATACGTTGGCGATCCTGGTCACCGGTGTTCGAGACGCCGTCGTTCTTCACGGTTTCCTGACGGAAGCGCACGTCACCTTTGAACTGGGTCTTGGCGGCCCAAGCCAGTTTCTGGTCGAAGGAGCTCAGCTCGTTGGTCTTCTTCGCGGTCGCGGCGATCTGTTCGTTGGTCTCCTGCTGAGCCTGGCGAGCGATTTGTTGCTCCTTTTGATCCCGGGCCAGTTCGGCTTGCAGTTCGGTGTACTGCGCGGTGGTAATCGAACCGTTGGCCTTGAGCATGTCGAGCAGTTTGGCGTCGACTGCGGCGCTGGCCGGTACACTCATGGCCAGCAACAGACCGCCACACAGGGCCGCCGCAGTTTTTGTGGAAGCAAGACGCATATCAATCTCCGAAGGATGAGAGAGGATGACGGATCATCCAAGACACAACCGACCGTTGAAGGACGGAAACGGTGACGGGCTGTTAGAACCCGGCGCTCTAAAAACAGGCGCCAGTATCGCGATGGTTTATGACAGGGCGGTGGCAATGTGATGGCGCATCGGTGACGTTTCGGTGTCGTTCTGAACTTTTCTGAGCGAGCCTTGTCGACGTCGCGGGGTGTGGAACTCACGGCGATAAGCGATACTTGCCAGGCTCTGAATCGCGAAGTGGAGAAGAATCGATGTCGTTGCAGCGCCTGCACAGACTGTCTGAAATAGCGCCACACACCTGGGATGCCCTGGTACCGCAGAGCCAGCCGTTTCTGTGCCACGCCTTCCTCAGCGCGTTGGAGGACAGCGGCAGTGTCGGTGCGCATTCCGGATGGCAGCCCGAGCATCTGTTGCACACGGACGGTGACCGGCTGATCGCCGCGTTGCCCAGTTATCGCAAGTGGCATTCCTACGGCGAATACGTGTTCGATCATGGCTGGGCGGACGCTTGCGAGCGTGTCGGCATCGACTATTACCCGAAGCTGCTGACCGCTGTGCCGTTCAGTCCTGTCAGCGGGCCGCGTCTACTGGCGGCTACGGTCGAGGACGGTTTTGAGTTGCTCAAGAGTTTGCCGGGCTACCTGGAAATCGAGGGGCTTTCCAGTGCCCACATCAACTTCACGGATTCCTTCACCGACACGGCGCTGGCCGGGCAAGAGGGCTGGATGCAGCGGATCGGTTGCCAATACCACTGGCACAATCGCGACTATCGGGACTTCCAGGATTTTCTCGACGTGCTCAGTTCCCGCAAGCGCAAGCAGATGCGCAAGGAGCGCGAACAGGTGGCGGGGCAGGGCATCGACTTCGAATGGTTCGAGGGGCATCAACTGGACGAGGCACAGTGGGATTTTGTCTACGCCTGCTACGCCAACACCTACGCCGTGCGTCGACAGGCACCGTACCTGACCCGGACATTTTTCAGCCTGCTGGCCGAGCGCATGCCCGAGGCCATTCGCGTGGTGCTGGCCAAGCAAGGATCGCGGCCGGTGGCGATGGCGTTCAGTCTGGTAGGGGGCGACAGTTTCTACGGGCGTTACTGGGGCTGCCTGGCGGAATTCGACCGCCTGCACTTTGAAACCTGTTTCTACCAAGGCATGGATTACGCGATTGCCCAAGGCTTGCAGCGATTCGATGCCGGCGCCCAGGGCGAGCACAAATTGATTCGCGGTTTCGAACCGGTGATTACCCGGTCATGGCATTACTTGCGCCATCCCGGGTTGAAAGCGGCGGTGGCGGATTTCCTCAACCGGGAACACGAGGGGGTGTTGGCGTATGCCGAGGAGGCGAGGACGGCGTTGCCGTATCGGCAGTGCTGAGGTTTCTGGCTGATACCCCCACCTGTGGCGAGGGAGTAAGCTCCCTCGCCACAGGTGGTTGAGTCAGGTTTCAGTCAATCCCCACAAACCCGCCCGTCTGATGCTGCCACAATCGCGCGTACAACCCGCCATGGGCCAGCAGTTCGGCATGGCTGCCGGTTTCGGCGATGCGGCCGTTTTCCAGCACCACCAGCCGGTCCATCCGGGCGATGGTCGAGAGGCGGTGGGCGATGGCGATCACGGTCTTGCCTTGCATCAGCGTCTCGAGGCTTTCCTGGATCGCCGCTTCCACTTCCGAGTCGAGTGCTGACGTCGCTTCGTCCATGATCAGGATCGGTGCATCCTTGAGCAGCACCCGGGCAATGGCGATGCGCTGGCGCTGGCCGCCGGAGAGTTTCACGCCGCGTTCCCCCACATGGGCGTCGAAGCCGGTGCGGCCCTGGGCGTCCGACAGCAGCGGGATGAACTCATCGGCACGAGCCTTGCGCACGGCTTCCCAGAGCTGTGCGTCGGTGGCGTCGGGCTTGCCGTAAAGCAGGTTGTCGCGAATCGAGCGGTGCAGCAGCGAGGTGTCCTGGGTGATCATGCCGATCCGTTCGCGCAGGCTCTCCTGGCTCACCTCGGCGATGTCCTGGCCGTCGATGAGGATCCGCCCGCCCTCGACGTCATAAAGACGCAGCAGCAGGTTGACCAGGGTGGATTTTCCCGCGCCGGACGGGCCGATAAGACCGATCTTTTCCCCGGGCTTGATCACCAGGTTCAGGTCGCCGATCACACCGCTCTTCTTGCCATAGTGGAAATCCACATGCTCGAAGCGCACTTCACCCCGGCCCACGGCCAATGGCCTGGCGTGCTCGCGGTCGGTGACGCTGACCGGTTGGGCGATGGTCTGCAGGCCGTCCTGGACCATGCCGATGTTTTCGAAGATGCCGTTGACCACCCACATGATCCAGCCGGACATGTTGACGATACGGATCACCAGTCCGGTCGCCAGGGCAATGGCACCGACGCTGATCAGCGACTGGGTCCACAACCATAGCGCCAGGCCGGTGGTGCCGACGATCAACAGCCCGTTCATGCTGGTGATGACCACATCCATGCTGGTCACCACGCGGCCGGCCAGCTGGGCTTTTTCGGTCTGCTCCTGGATGGCTTCGCGAGCGTATTGCTGTTCGAAATGAGTGTGGGCGAACAGCTTCAGCGTGGTGATGTTGGTGTAGCCGTCGACGATCCGGCCCATGAGCTTGGAGCGGGCATCGGACGACACCACCGAGCGCTCTTTGACTCGTGGCACGAAGTAATAGAGCGAGCCGATGTAGGCGGCGATCCACAACAGCAGGGGAATCATCAGGCGCCAGTCGGCTTCGGCGAACAGCACCAGCGAGCTGATGGCATAGATCAGCACGTGCCACAATGCGTCCACGGCCTGCACCGCCGAATCCCGCAGGGAGTTGCCGGTCTGCATGATGCGCTGGGCAATGCGCCCGGCGAAGTCGTTCTGGAAAAAATTCAGGCTCTGCTTGAGCACATAGCTGTGGTTCTGCCAGCGGATCAGGCTGGTCATGCCGGGGCTCAGGGTCTGGTGCACCAGCAGGTCATGCAGGGCCACGAAAATGGGCCGCAGGATCAGTGCCACCACGGCCATCCACGCCAGTTCCAGGCCATGGACCTTGAAGAAGTCGACGTTGGGCGTGCCTTGGGCCAGGTCGATGATGCGACTCAGGTAGCTGAATAGCGCCACCTCGATCAGTGCGCCGATCAGGCCCACCACCAACAGCGCAGCGAAGCTCGGCCAGACTTGTCTCAGGTAATACGTGTAGAAGGGCAGGACGCGGTTCGGTGGGGCCGAGCTCGGTGCGTCGCGGAAGATGTCGATCAGCTTTTCGAAACGGCGATAAACCATGGTAAACAGCCCGGGCGGGGCTCTCCTTTTTTGCTGTGAGCGGCGCGGGATCGCCGTCGCCGCTCAGGCTTGCCCTGTACCGTCAGTTAGTCGATGCGCTTGGCCGACTTGATGATCACAGGGTCGATCGGCACATTTTGCATGCCTTGTTTGGTGGTGGTCTGGGAGTTGACGATGATGTCCACCACGTCCATGCCCTTGACCACTTTGGCGAACACGGCGTAACCGGCGTCACGGCCCGGGTCGAGGAATGCGTTGTCAGCCACGTTGATGAAGAACTGGCTGGTGGCCGAGTTCGGATCGGAAGTGCGGGCCATCGACAAGGTGCCGCGAACGTTGTGCAGGCCGTTGCTGGCTTCGTTCTTGATCGGCGCCTTGGTGTCTTTTTGTTGCATCTGCTGGGTGAAGCCACCGCCCTGGGCCATGAAGCCCGGGATCACGCGGTGGAAAATCGTATTGTTGTAGAAACCGCTGTCCACGTATTCGAGGAAGTTCTTGGTACTGATGGGGGCCTTGACCGGGTCCAGTTCGATTTCGATCTGGCCGTTGGTGGTGTCCAGCAGCACGTGGGGCGCTGGCGCGGCCATCAGGTTGGCGGCGAACAGAACGGAGCCGGCGGCGAGGGCGATTTTTTTCAGCATGGGGTCATTGATCCTGGGTGGTGGAATCGACTGCAGTCAAAAAGTCGAGCAGGGTTTGATTGAAGCGTTCAGGTTGGTCCAGCGGGGTAGCGTGCCTTGAATCGGTGAAGACCACCAGCCGTGCATCGGGCAGCAGTTTTACATAGGCTTCTTTCACTGCCACCGGCGTGTAGTCGTGGTCGGCGCAGATGACGAGGGTTGGACAGGCCACCTGCGAAAGTCGTTCCTGGACACCCCAGCCCACGACGGCATCGAAGCTGGCGAGATAAGCATGTTTGTCGTTTTTTGCCCAGCGCCGGGCCATTTCAAAGCGTAAATCCGCCTGTTCAGGTTTGGGAAACAGCTTGGCCCCCAGAGCCTTGCCGATGGTCTCCAGGCTAAGGATACGCATCAGGCTCCAGCGCTTGAACCACTGCCAGCAGTCGTCCAGGGTGCGGATCTTGACTTGCGGCGCGCTGTTGACGATGCACAGGCTCTTGACCCGCCCGGGCTCATCCACCGCCAACTGAAAGGCGATCATGCCGCCCATGGACCAGCCCACCAGGTGCACCGGGCCCAGGCGCAGGTGTTCGATCAGGGCAATCAGGTCGGCGCTGAAACCTTCAATGCTGTAGGGACCGCGGGGTTTATCGGAGCGTCCGTGGCCGCGCACATCCACCACGATCAGGCGGTAATGGGCGGACAACACCGGGATCTGTTTTTCCCAATCCAGGGTGCTGGAGCCCAGCCCATGGACCAGCAGCAGGGGGGCGCCGTGGCCGTATTCCTCGTAGTGCAGATTGCAGTCTTCGTGTGCGAAATAGGCCATGGCGAACTCCTTGTCAGGCTTGTTCAGGGGCGGCGAACGGCGCATCCAGCGGCGCGGTATCGAAGGTGCGCAGCAGTTCGATGAGGATCTGCGTGGCCGGGCCCAGGGGTTTTTCCTTGTTCGAATACAGGTAGAAACTCGGGTTGCGGCTGCCGCCCTGATCCAAGGGTAGCCGCTTGAGCGTGCCTTCCCGCAGTTCCCGCTCGATCATGTGCCGGGGCAGCCAGGCGAAGCCCAGGCCGCTGCCGACGAAGGTCGCGGCGGTAGCGAGGCTGCCGACCGTCCAGCGTTGCTCGGCACCGAGCCAGCCCACGTCCCGGGGTTGCTGGCGACCGGAATCACGGATCACCACTTGCAACTGGCTTTCCAGGTCCTGGAACGTCAGCTCGCGATTGAGTCGATGCAACGCGTGTTCGGGATGGGCCACCGCGACGAACTCCACGTCGCTCAGCTCCGCCCCGAGGTAGCCGGGGATGCTGAAGCCAACGATGGCCAGGTCAGCGACGCCTTCGAGCAACACCTCTTCCACGCCTGACAGCACTTCCTCACGCAGGCGTACCCGGCAGCCGCGGCTTTGCGGCATGAACGCCGTCAGGGCCCGGACGAGGCGGGCACTGGGGTAGGCGGCGTCGACCACCAGCCGTACTTCCGCTTCCCAGCCTTGTTCCATGTGATGAGCCAGGTCTTCCAATTGGCTGGCCTGTTTCACCAGTTGCCGGGAGCGCCGCAACAGCACGCCGCCGGCCTCGGTCAGCACCGCTTTGCGTCCATCGATGCGCAGCAAGGGTACGCCGAGCTGATCCTGCATGCGGGCCACGGTATAGCTCACCGACGATTGGGAGCGGTGCAACACGTCGGCGGCCTGGGCGAAACCACCGTGGTCCACCACGGCCTGCAACGTTCGCCATTGATCAAGGGTCACGCGGGGCGCTTTCATATTGAGCTCCTCTTGTCCTAAGCTGGCGGTCCCTTGGTGGAGACAGCCGAATGAAGAAAATCTGTTGTGCAGTGCTGGCCCTGTTGCCGCTGACTGCGTTCGCGTACCCGATCGATGTGGAAAAACACCTCGACGGCCTGAGCATCGACTACACCGCCTACGACACTGACGCCGACATCGGCTCCATCCAGGTCAACAACTACGGCAGCACCGACGCGGCCTGCACCGTGGTGTTTCGCAACGGTCCGGAAGCCCCTCGTACCCGCAAGATCGAGGTGGCCGCCGGCAAGTTCAAGAACGCCACCGCCAAGTTCAACCGCAACATCATCAAGCTGCGCATCGAGCTGACCTGTAAGCCAAAGTAAGCTGAACCTGGGACGTCTGTTCAGCTTATAAACGAATTTATCGATGCTTTGCAGCAAATATTTGCGCTTTTTCATCGATATAGTCCCTATTAATCTCTGCTCCATCGACTGACAACTCATTCAGATGGAGCCTACATCCCATGTCCCGCGTTCTGATCATTGAAAGCAGTGCCCGCCAGCAAGACTCGGTTTCCCGTCAACTGACCCAGACTTTCATCAAGCAGTGGAAAGCCGCTCACCCGGCCGATGAAATCAACGTCCGCGACCTCGCCGTCAATGCCGTGCCTCATCTGGACGCCAACCTGTTGGGTGGCTGGATGAAGCCCGCCGAGCAGCGCAACGACATCGAGAACGCTTCGCTGGAGCGCTCCAACCAACTGACCGATGAGCTGTTGGCCGCCGATGTACTGGTGATGGCCGCGCCGATGTACAACTTTGCCATCCCCAGTACTTTGAAAGCCTGGCTCGACCACGTGCTGCGTGCCGGGGTGACTTTCAAGTACACCCCCACCGGTCCCCAGGGTCTGCTGACCGGCAAGCGGGCTTTCGTCCTGACCGCTCGCGGCGGCATCCACGCCGGTGGCAGCTCCGATCACCAGGAACCCTACCTGCGCCAGGTCATGGCCTTCATCGGTATCCACGACGTGACCTTCATCCATGCCGAAGGCATGAACCTGGGCGGTGACTTCCAGGAGAAGGGCTTGAATCAGGCCAACGCCAAACTGTCCCAAGTCGCCTGACTTGTTAATCCTCGGGTAATCGTCGGGTGGTCTAGTGGCCTGGCGATTCCCTTCAAACCGTTTCGCGCATCGAACCTCCCTTTGCACTTATTGCTCCTGAGTGCAGTAGCCCGATTGAACGCATTGGCGAGATCGGGCTTTTTTTTGAGAATGGTTTTTAACCAGTCTTCACTCTATGCTGGGCGGACAGAATGGAGGCTGTGGACGATGTTCAGACTCAGGCGCAAAACATGGGCGTTACTTCTGGCCTACATCTTAGGGGTCAGTGGCTATATCTATTACCTCTATGTCGAGACCCAGGGGATCCTGACCGACAATATCAATAGCAAACTGCTGCATGCTGCGCTGGGCGCTTCGGCCATCCTCGGTGACGGCTATCATGACAACCTGATCGACAAACAATCCAAATCGCCGGCGCAAGACTGGGACGCCATTCAGCGGCTTTCCAGTTTCAATGAGTCAATGGGCACCGCCTTTGTCTACAGCGTGATCAAGCGCGATGGAAAGGCGTATCTGATCAGTTCCAGCGCATCGAAGAAAGAAATCGAGGAAAAGAACTTCGTGCGTTTCTTCGACCCTTATCCCGATGCCAGCCAGGCGTTACTCGACAGCTTCGAGCGCAGCGAGCCTACCTGGATCGACTACTCGGATCATTGGGGGGACTTTCGTGCGGTCTTCGTTCCGATGAAGTCGAAGGACGGTACGGTTTATGTGGCGGGGGCGGAGATGACGTTGGCGGATTACTACCACCAACTCAATCAGGATTCGCTGCACCATATCATTCTTGCCATTCTGGTTTTTCTCGCCTTCAGCCTTTTCCGCACCCGTGCGCATCTCCAGCAGTTGCAAACGAACGAACGGATATTGAATGAGGCAAAGAATGCCGCCGAGGAAGCGGACCGTTCAAAAACCAGATTTCTCGCCACCATGAGCCATGAGATCCGTACCCCCATGTACGGTGTTATCGGTGCAACCGAGTTGCTGGCACGTTCATCCCTGACTGTCGAGCAGAACAGCCTCCTGAAAACGATTCAAACCAGCGGACGAAGCTTGCTTTCGCTGATCGACAACGTGCTCGATCTGGCAAAAATCGAGGCGGGTAAACTTGAGTTGAAACCTCGTGTATTTGAATTGCGGAGCCTGGTTTCATCCAGCGTTGAAATCATCCAGCAGAGCATCAAGGACAAGCCGATCGTCATCGAGACGCAGGTTTCTGCGAGCGTACCTCATTGGGTTAAAACCGATCTCGATTGTCTGCGTCAGGTATTGATCAATTTGCTGGGCAACGCGATCAAGTTCACCGAAAGCGGAAAAGTATCGCTCACGGTCACGACGAGTGGACACGACGCTGGAGTCTGGCTCGACTTTTCCATACACGATACCGGCATAGGCATCCCCGAAGAGCGGCAAGGCAGTCTGTTCGAGCCCTTCGTTCAGCTTAAAGGCACCGTCAGTCAACGTTTTACCGGGAGTGGCCTCGGTCTTTCAATCTGCAAGAAACTGGTCGAAGCCCAGCAGGGGACTTTATCTTTTACCAGCCAATCGGGTGTCGGTTCGACGTTCTCTTTCTCGCTCCCTATGGAGCCTTTTCGAGGCTCGGAAATCCCCTTGGATGACGAGCATGCTGCAGTGGATTTCGACTCATATTTCGCCACGCGTTACCCGCTCGATATCCTGCTGGTAGAGAACCATCCAGTGAATCAGAAAGTGGCCATGGCGATGCTGGAAGCGCTGGGGTATGTCTCTGATCTTGCCTCCGATGGCCTGGAGGCGGTCAGTCGCTGTGCGACGTCGATGCCAGAGGTCATTCTCATGGACATCAACATGCCTGTGATGGATGGGGTGGAAGCGATCCGCAAGATCCGTGCGCTGCCCCAGGGCGATGCTTGTTACATCGTTGCTTTTACCGCGAGTGTTTTTTCCTATGAGGTCGAACGTTTCAGGGCCGCCGGTGCCGATGACATTCTAACCAAGCCGGCAAATTTCCAGGCCGTGACCCGCGTGTTTCAGCGTGCAGCCAATGATCGGCAGCAACGCCAGGTTCGCACGCCGGCGGTGGATGAAGTGTCCTGTTGAAGTGGGTTTGGGGTGAACGCCTTTCACTGATCCGGCAAAAACCGCTATCTTCGCCGCCTTCCGAAACGAGGGGCGTATGGGCTATCTACTTTTTGTGACATTGATCCAGGCATTTTCCTTCAGCCTGATCGGCGAATACCTGGCCGGGCACGTGGACAGTTATTTCGCGGTGCTGGTCCGGGTGCTGCTGGCCGGGTTGGTATTCATTCCACTGACCCGATGGCGCCAGGTTGAAGCGTCGTTCATGCGCGGCATGCTGTTGATTGGCGCCTTGCAGTTCGGCGTGACTTACGTCTGCCTGTACCTGAGTTTCCGGGTGTTGACGGTGCCCGAGGTGCTGCTTTTCACCATCCTCACGCCGCTGCACGTCACCTTGATCGAAGACGCGTTGAACCGTCGTTTCAATCCTTGGGCACTGGTCGCTGCACTGGTGGCCGTGGCCGGAGCGGCGGTGATTCGCTATGACCGGATCAATCCGGATTTCTTCATGGGCTTCTTGCTGCTGCAACTGGCCAACTTCACCTACGCGGCCGGGCAGGTGTTGTACAAGCATCTGGTGGCCCGCCACCCGAGCGACCTGCCGCACTACCGGCGTTTCGGCTACTTCTACCTCGGTGCGCTGGCGGTGGCGTTGCCGGCGTTTCTACTGTTCGGCAAGGCCAATTTCTGGCCTGAAGCGCCGTTGCAATGGGGCGTGTTGGTGTTTCTTGGCCTCGTCTCCACTGCACTGGGGCTGTACTGGTGGAACAAGGGCGCCTGCCTGGTCCAGGGCGGAACCTTGGCGGTGATGAACAATCTGCACGTGCCTGTAGGGCTGTTGTTGAACCTGCTGATCTGGAACCAGCACGAGGCATTGGGCCGGTTGTTCCTGGGCGGCGGTGTCATTCTGCTTGCGGTGTGGATCAGTCGGTTGAGCCTGCGCAAGCCGCAGCCTGTCTAGTCGCCAGTTGTTCGACCAGGAAGTCGATGAAGGCCCGGGTTTTCTGTGGCAGGCGCCGGGCTGACGAATACACCGCGTTGATGCTGATCGCCGGCGCTTGCCATTCGCACAGCACCGGCACCAGCCGCCCGGCCGCCAGAGCGTCTTCCACAATGAAATCGGGCAACAGCGCAATGCCCATGCCGGCCTCGGCGGCCTGCGCCAGCAAGTCGCCGTTGTTGACGTGCAAGGGGCCGGTGACATTGACCCGTTGCGTCTCCTTGCCATTGCTCAATTGCAGGCTCACGCCACTTTGCAGGTAGCCGTAGTTGAGGCACTGGTGGGTGCGCAGGTCCTGGGGCGTCTGCGGGACGCCCGCACGGCTGAGATAAGCCGGGGCGGCAACCATGATGCGCGGCGCCGGCGCCAGTTGCCGGGCGATCATGGTCGAGTCGGGCATGCTGGCGATGCGGATGGTCACGTCGAAACCGCCGCGCACCGGATCGACCTGCTGGTCGCTGAGTACCACTTGCAGCTCGATGTTCGGATGCCGCTCATGGAACAGCGGTATCAGCTTGCCCAGCCGTCGCAAGCCGAACGACATCGGCGCGTTGACCCGCAACACCCCGCGTAACTCACCGATCCCATCCCGTGCCCGCTGCTCGGCCTCATCCAGGGCCGCCAGGACCTCCCGAGCCGCTTCGAAATACTCGGCGCCCGCTTCGGTGAGATGCAGGCTGCGCGTGGTGCGTTGCAGCAGTTGCACACCGATGGCTTCTTCCAGCGCTTGAATCTGCTTGCTGACCTTCGACCTCGGCACGTCCATGGCCCGGGCGGCTGCCGCGAAACCGTTCTCGCCCACGGTGACGACGAACGCGCGCATGCATTCGATGCGATCCATGATTGTTCCTTTTTTAGAATCAATGATTCTCGATTTTAGGTAATTGTCCCTTTTTTGGCTAGCCCCTAAAGTACACCCATGCCGACGACATCACCGCTGAAGCGAACGTCGACAAACCCTAACCGATTGAAATTTCGACATTAAAAAGGAACACACCATGTCTATCCGCGAACTGCTGAACCCAACCAACTCCGCCCTGATCCTGATCGACCACCAGCCACAAATGGCCTTCGGCGTACAGTCGATCGACCGTCAAACCTTGAAGAACAACACCGTCGGCCTGGCCAAGGCAGCGAAGATCTTCAACGTACCGACGATCTACACCTCGGTCGAAACCGAAAGCTTCAGCGGCTACATCTGGCCTGAGTTGTTGGCAGTCCACCCGGATCAGAAGCCTATCGAGCGTACTTCGATGAACTCCTGGGAAGACAAGGCGCTGGTTGACGCGGTGAAAGCCACCGGCCGCAAGAAACTGATCATCGCGGCGCTGTGGACCGAGGTCTGCCTGACCTTCCCGGCACTTGAAGCACTGGCTGAAGGCTACGAGGTCTACATCGTCACCGACGCCTCGGGCGGCACCAGCAAAGAAGCGCACGACATGTCGGTGCAGCGGATGATTCAAGCCGGTGCGGTGCCGGTGACCTGGCAACAAGTGCTGCTGGAATTCCAACGTGACTGGGCACACAAAGAGACTTACGAAGCGGTGATGGGGCTGGTACTGGAACACAGCGGCGCTTATGGCATGGGCGTGGACTACGCCTACACCATGGTGCACAAGGCTCCGCAGCGTCAGGTCAAGTAACCAGCAGATAGCTACAACCCCTGTGGGAGCGAGCCTGCTCGCGATAGCAATCAATCAGACGACATCGATGTCGACTGGTATTGCCAATCGCGAGCAGACTCGCTCCCACATGGGTTTGTGGTGTTCATGACTTTTGGCTATGACACGTGACCTGTGGAAGCCGAGCTTGCTCGCGATGACGGCGGCACATTCAAAATGGATGTTGACTGACCCACTGCATTCGCGAGCAGGCTCGCTCCCACAGGGGTTTGTGGTGTTCATGACTTTTGGCTATGACACGTGACCTGTGGGAGCCCAGCTTGCTCGCGATGACGGCGGCACATTCAAAATGGATGTTGACTGACCCACTGCATTCGCGAGCAGGCGCGCTCCCACATGGGTTTGTGGTGTTCATGACTTTTGGATATGACACGTGACCTGTGGGAGCCCAGCTTGCTCGCGATGACGGCGGCACATTCAAAATGGATGTTGACTGACCCACTGCATTCGCGAGCAGGCGCGCTCCCACATGGGTTTGTGGTGTTCATGACTTTTGGATATGACACGTGACCTGTGGGAGCCGAGCTTGCTCGCGATGACGGCGTCATATTCAAAGTGGATGTTGACTGACCCACCGCCATCGCGAGCAAGCTAGGCTCCCACAAGGATCGGTGGTGAATTCAGATCACCTGCTTCTGCTCCTCCGGAATATGACTTGCGCCCAACATCGCCGGCAGCAACCCTGAACGCAAATCCATGCCACTGGGCTGTTGATACAGGTTCAAGCCGAACTCCGGCATCACCGCCAGCAAATAGTCGAAAATATCCCCTTGGATGCGTTCGTAGTCGGCCCATGCGGTGGTGCGGGTAAAGCAGTAGATTTCCAGCGGGATGCCCTGGGCCGTGGTTTGCATCTGGCGGACCATGCAGGTCATGTTCGGCTGGATTTCGGGGTGGCTCTTCAAGTAAGCGAGGGCATAGGCCCGGAAGGTGCCCAGGTTGGTCATCCGGCGACGGTTGGCCGACATCGCCGCAACGTTGCCCTGGGCTTCGTTCCAGGCCTTGAGCTCGGCTTGCTTGCGGCTGATGTAGTCGGTCAGCAGACGAACATGGGTCAGGCGCTGTTCTTCCTCGTCATGCAGGAAGCGCACGCCGCTGGCGTCGATGAACAGGCTGCGCTTGATCCGTCGTCCGCCGGATTGCTGCATGCCGCGCCAGTTCTTGAACGACTCGGACATCAGCCGCCAGGTCGGGATCGAGACGATGGTCTTGTCGAAGTTCTGCACCTTGACCGTGTGCAGCGTGATGTCCACCACATCACCGTCGGCGCCGACCTGGGGCATTTCGATCCAGTCGCCGACTCGCAGCATATCGTTGCTGGTCAATTGCACGCTGGCGACGAACGACAACAGGGTGTCCTTGTACACCAACAGGATCACCGCCGACATCGCACCCAGGCCTGACAGCAGCAATAACGGCGAACGGTCGATCAGAGTCGCGACGATGATGATTGCGCTGAATACGTACAGCACCATTTTCGTCAGTTGCACGTACCCCTTGATCGAGCGGGTCCGGGCGTGTTCGGTGCGGGCGTAGACATCCAGCAGGGCGTTGAGCAGGGCGCTGAGGGTCAGCATCAGGAACAGAACGGTGAAGGCCGTGGCGACATTGCCGAGGAACACCAGGCTGGTCTTGCTGAGCCCGGGTACCAGGGGCAGGCCGAACTGGATGAGCAGCGAGGGCGTCATCTGTGCCAGGCGATGGAAGACCTTGTTGTGGCGCAGGTCGCTGACCCAATGCAGGGCCGGCTGGCGACCGAGCAGCTTGGCGCCGTGCAGGATCAGGTAACGTGCCACGCGTCCGAGCACCAGGGCAATGGTCAGCAGCAACATCAGGGCGAGGCCGGTATGCAGGAGCGGGTGCTGGTCGAGGGCTCCCCAGAGGTCTTGGATGTTGAACCAGAGCTGTTTGATGTCCATGGGCGAAACGGGTCTTCTATTGGAATGCGACGAGGGATTAGAGCATTTAAGCCTGCCGAAGTGACTGTTGATGGCGAGTCGGCCGTGAAAAAAGCCACTGATTGTCGCCGTTTGCATAAAGAAACTCGGCCTTCGCGCTCGAAACCGTTACCCTATGCAGCTGTTTTTTTGCATTTCTTCGAGGTAGCACCCGTGTTTTCCGAATTCGCCCTGCACGAACGCCTGCTCAAAGCCGTGGCCGAGCTTAAATTTGTCGAGCCAACGCCGGTGCAGGCAGCGGCCATTCCGCTCGCGCTCCAGGGGCGTGACCTGCGGGTGACGGCGCAGACCGGCAGCGGCAAGACCGCCGCATTCGTGTTGCCGATCCTCAACCGCCTGATCGGCCCGGCCAAGGTCCGTGTCAGCATCAAGACCCTGATCCTGCTGCCAACCCGTGAACTGGCCCAGCAGACCTTGAAGGAAGTGGAGCGTTTCTCGCAATTTACCTTCATCAAGTCCGGCCTGATCACCGGCGGCGAAGATTTCAAGGTCCAGGCCGCCATGCTGCGCAAGGTGCCGGACATCCTGATCGGTACGCCGGGGCGGATGATCGAACAACTGAACGCCGGCAACCTCGATCTGAAGGAAGTCGAAGTGCTGGTGCTGGACGAAGCCGACCGCATGCTCGACATGGGCTTTGCCGAAGACGTGCAGCGCCTGGTGGACGAATGCGCCAACCGCCAGCAGACCATGCTGTTCTCCGCCACCACCGGCGGTTCGGGCCTGCGGGAAATGGTCGCCAAGGTGCTGAACAACCCAGAGCACTTGCAGCTCAACGCGGTCAGCCAACTGAACTCCACCACCCGCCAGCAGATCATCACCGCGGATCACAACCAGCACAAAGAACAGATCGTGAACTGGTTGCTGGCCAACGAAACCTACGAAAAAGCCATCGTGTTCACCAACACCCGCGCCATGGCTGACCGCATCTATGGTCGCCTGGTGGCGCAGGAATACAAGGCGTTCGTGCTGCACGGTGAGAAGGACCAGAAGGACCGCAAGCTGGCGATCGATCGCCTCAAGCAGGGCGGTGTGAAGATCCTCGTGGCCACCGACGTCGCCGCGCGCGGCCTGGACGTGGATGGCCTGGACATGGTCATCAACTTCGACATGCCTCGCAGCGGCGACGAATACGTGCACCGCATCGGCCGTACCGGTCGCGCCGGCAACGATGGCCTGGCGATCTCGCTGATCTGCCACGGCGACTGGAACCTGATGTCGAGCATCGAGCGCTACCTCAAGCAGAGCTTCGAGCGCCGCACCATCAAGGAAGTCAAAGGCACCTACGGCGGACCGAAAAAGGTCAAGGCCTCGGGCAAGGCCGTGGGCGTGAAGAAGAAAAAGGTCGACGCCAAGGGCGACAAGAAGAAAACCGCCGCCAAGGCCCCGACCAAGCGCAAGACCGCCAACCGCCCGAAGACCGACGCTCCGGCGCTGGTCAGCAAGGACGGCATGGCCCCGCTCAAGCGTCGCAAGCCGCAAGCGCCAGCGGCTGAGTGAATCGGCCGTAAGGCTGCATAAAAGAACCGGACCTTGGGTTAATGCCAGTCAGTTAAGGATCAAATGGCACAACCCCTGTGGGAGCAAAGCTTGCTCGCGATAGCGACAGATCAGTCAACGTTGTTGCTGACTGACTTACCGCAAGCGCGAGCAAGCTTTGCTCCCACAGGTTTGTGGCGTAACTGATCGGCATTAGAACCTTGGGTCCGGTTTTTTTATGCGTATTCGCCAAGCAATCAACCTGCCTTCTTCCCCGCATCCTTCAATTCCTCCAGGCGCTTATCAATCAACTGGCACTTGTCCGGCACGTCCTTGCTGGCGGTTTCCAGATCCATGGCCTGCAGCTCATCATTCATTTCCTTGGCCTTGGCCGGGTTCTGTTGGGTGAGCTTGCTCACTGCCTGAGCGAGCTGTTCACGCTTGGCGGTGGCTTCTTCGGGCGTACAGGTGGCCCAGACGGGCAAGGCGCAGATGAGCGTGGTAGCAAGGGTGAATTTCAGGAGGTTTTTCATGGTGTGGGCCTCGTATTCCTTGTTGGGCAGGTAAGGGGTTGAGGCCGATGTCGGGTGGAAAGTTCACTGACCGCACTTCTTTTCAGAATGAGCCTGGCCGTTATTAAACACTCGTCTACCATGGAAAAAACGACCGTTAGCGTTGCGCCTGCAACGCTGGGCCGCTCCTTGGAAAAGGATTATTCAAAGGAATGAAAGCTATGGCGCTTAGAGCGGTATTCAGTCGGCTGTTGTTGTGCCTGTGCAGCGTGTTCGTGGTCTCATCGACTTATGCGGAAAGCGTAATCATTGCCACGCCGCAACGAGGTGTGGGGATCGAAGTGGATGTATTCGACAGTCCTGATGCTATCAATGGAAAGCCGTCTGCGACCAGCAGTGTGCCAGCCACTTCGGTTGGGTTGTTTACACCCGCAGTGCAGTCGTTCAAAGGCAAGCTGTATATGTTCTGGGTCAGTGACAGTGATACCGCTCATATCTATTTTTCCACTTCGGTGGAAGGAAATAATTGGTCTTCTCCACAGACCATCCCCGTACCCAACCTCTTGGGTAATGTTTCAGTAACGGTGTTCAAGCAAAAGCTGATACTGACCTTTACCGGCCAAGCTCAAGTAAATAGCATCAGCTCGGAAGATGGCATGAACTGGTCCAACGTCAGTCCTATCACAGCCTCCAGTGATGCCGCCTATAACAGTCCTGTGGTGTACAACGGGCAATTGTTTGTCTTCTACTGCGAGGAGGACGACAGCACTGTTTATTACGTGACTTCGGACGACGGTCTTCAGTGGAGCCAGCCAAGTCTCGGATTCAAGGAAAACGCTTACAGGATCCTGAGCATAGTGCCGGTGGTTTATAACGGTGAGCTGTTGCTCTACTACTCTTATGATATTGGCCATTTGGCCGTACGTGCCTACGACCGCAGTGCTCATTGGGGCGATGAGCAAACGCTGTCGGGTATAGCCAATGAGCTTCTGTTGAGCCGCGCAACAATGATCGGCAACCGCATTTTTATCAGCAGTGGCACTAATACGTTCGCTTCAACCGACGGGGTCAACTGGAGTCCCTATTTTTCCAGGACGCTCGGGGATTTGACGGGCGCGCCGGGACTGGGTGTTTCCTATGCCATTACCACGGGCGATCTGACGACGGACAACCCGCAGCTGCCTGCGGACCTGGCGACGGGGCTCAGCCATACCGACTATGCAACCTTCGCCTGGCGGAGCTTTTTCGCCCTGAACAATACGGCCAAGACTCCGTTGCCGGCTAACCGTGGCGTCGGCAATCCCGACAGCAGCTTTGCCGATTCGGGCAAGGCCTCACAATCCCCCAACCCCTTGTTGTGGCAAACCTTCGCTCACCGTACCGAGCTGTTTCCGGCGGCAAAGGAGCAAAAGAATTCTGCAGGCGGTCCTATACGTCCATTTGGTTCCGCTCCGCAATACAGCTACATCCAGTTCCCCAACGGAGCACCCTTGGCGGCAGGCGCCACCTATGCCCATTACAACAATCTGGACGAGGCGACCCAGATAGGGCAGAACGCGATATTTTTCCCGGTCAACCCGCCGAATGCGGCGAAGACAGGAAGCGACTATGCCCCTTCGAACGACAGCCAGATCCTGTTCGAGGCCAAGGCCAACCCCGTCGTTTACGAGTATGCGCGAACCTTGAGCGATTTTCCGGGCCATATTGTGCTGCCCGACGGCGCGCTGGAGGTCAAGGCGGCATGGCGCAAACTGGCAGACATTCCGGTGCAGAATCGCGCTCGCTACCACACGGCGACGGTGGTGACCTATCAGGGCAAGGACGATGCGCCGGTGGCGCACAATGAAGACTATGCGCTGGTCGCTCTGCATATCATCCACAAGACGCCCAACTACCCGACTTTCATATTCGCCACGTTCGAGCACGAGGATGCCCTGACCTTGTCCGATGGCAAGTCACCGAGCGGCCTTTATTACATCGCCAACTACAACGAGATTGCCTACCCCGGTCTCGATACTACAAACAATCCTCCGACCGCCACTTTCTCTGACGGCAACAAAACCTATACGGTTTCTTTGCCGAACGCGGGTCTCGTCGCCACTTCGAAGAATCCTGGCGTCTACTCCAACAGCAACGGGATTCCCGAAGGACAGGCCGGCCCGATCCGTGTGGTGCAACCGCCGACCATTTATTCCGAAGTTGAAGCGGTGAACAACCGGGTCAGACAGCTCATGGACGGCAGCAGTGAGTTCAACAATTCGGTCTGGAAGCACTATCGGCTTAAAGGTGTGCAAGCCATCCCGTCGAGCACTCAAACCGACCCGGATTACTACCTGGCCAATATCATGGTCGAAAGCAGCCAGCCGGGGATCCAGCTGTTTCGTGGCAGCAACGTATTCCCGATTCGGAATGACAACACCCTGACCAATGCCCGCAACCAACCAAACATCAATGTGCCGGATTATGACCACAGTACCCAAAGCCTGACCATGGGCGGCTGCATGGGGTGCCACGGCATTGCCCAGAGTTCGCTGAAACAAGGTTTCAGTTTTCTGTTCGACGCCATCAATCCTATGCTCGGTAATAAACAAACCGGCTTTGCGAACCCGGAGACCGTAGGCTTGCCGGACCCGCGGACGATGAAGGAACGGGCCTTGAAATACTCTTTCGGTCCCCGGAATAGGGAGGCTATTGAGAAGGAGGCAAGTAGCAGACAAACACCTTGAGCGGTGAAGCGCGCAAGCACGGATAACCCCGCCTGCTGAAGCGGGCACCGCGCGCTTCGAAAAAAACCGGACGCTGGGTCTAATGCCACTCAGTTAAGCCACAAACCTGTGGGAGCAAAGCTTGCTCGCGATTGCGGTAAGTCA
>NZ_JBMDKO010000007.1:0-240036 GCF_057809755.1 Pseudomonas sp. FG13 | reverse complement strand
AGTAGCGGTAGGCGACCAGGTAGATGGCCACGGCTGCGACGACGATCCAGAGGGCATTGATCGCCTCTCCTCGGCGCAATGCCACTACGCCCAGGGCGCACGCCCCTAAAATGGCCAGCAGAAGCCAGGGGATATGGCGCAGCAGGCTATTATTGTTTTTCATTTTTTTATTCCAGCCAGGGGTGGACAAGAAAGACAGCTATCAAAGTTTAGCTCTAACGACAGCAAAGGCCATACCCGACATTCGTCTGTCATCGGCGCAACGGTGACGATGACGCTTCAGTTGGGTCTATAGTCAGTGAATCTTCAGAGGGATTGGGCAATGAGCGAACGTCGCCGCTTCGTACGAATCGAGTTTCATGCCAGGACCGAACTGAGCCAGGGCCAATACATCTGGCCGGTCAAACTGCTGGATCTGTCCCTGAAAGGCTTGCTGATCGAAAAGCCCGAGCCGTGGCTCGGCAACCCCGAGGAGCCCTTTGAAGCCGATATCCACCTGGGCAAGGACGTCGAGGTAAAAATGGAGGTTCGGCTCGCCCACAATGACAACGGTCACCTGGGGTTTGTCTGCGAACATATCGACCTGGACTCCATTGCACACCTGCGCCGGTTGGTGGAGTTGAACCTGGCCGATCACGACGAGCTGGAGCGGGAATTGGCGGCGTTGATCCAGATCTGACAGGTTCGCAGCCAACCGGTTACTCGAACAACGCATCCAGCGCCTGCTCCAAGCGCGTCACGGCAATGATCTGCAAACCTGCCGGCGCTTCCTTCGGCGCGTTACCCTTGGGCACGATGGCGCGCTTGAAGCCATGCTTGGCCGCCTCCTTGAGTCGTTCCTGCCCGCTGGGCACCGGTCGGACTTCGCCCGACAGGCCGACTTCACCGAACACCAGCAGATCGTGGGGCAACGGTCGATTGCGCAGGCTGGACATGACCGCCGCCATCAACGCCAGGTCGGACGCGGTTTCCAACACCTTTACCCCGCCCACCACGTTGAGGAAAACGTCCTGGTCGTGGGTAGGAATCCCCCCGTGTCGATGCAGCACGGCCAGCAACATGGCGAGCCGGTTCTGATCCAGCCCCAGGGTGACCCGACGCGGATTCGCCAGGTGGCTGTCATCCACCAGCGCCTGCACCTCCACCAACATCGGTCGAGTGCCTTCCCAGGTTGCCATGACCACGCTGCCCGGTACTTCTTCCTGGGCACGCGTCAGAAAGATCGCAGAAGGATTGGAGACCTCTTTCAGGCCCCTGTCGGTCATGCCGAACACACCCAGCTCGTTCACGGCGCCGAAACGGTTCTTCACCGCCCGCAACAAACGCAGGCGACCATCGGACTCGCCCTCGAAATACAGCACGGTATCGACCATGTGCTCCAGCACCCGCGGCCCCGCCAGCGCGCCCTCCTTGGTGACGTGGCCCACCAGGAAGATCGCCGTACCGCTCTGCTTGGCGTAACGCACCAGCAACGCCGCGCTTTCGCGCACCTGGGACACTCCGCCGGGCGCCGATTGCAATTGCTCGGTGAAAATCGTCTGGATCGAGTCGATCACCATCACCTTGGGCTTTTCCAGGCGCGCCGTGGCGATGATGGTTTCGATACAGGTCTCGGTCATGACCCGCAACTGATCCTGGGGCAGCCCCAGGCGGCGGGCGCGCATGGCGACTTGCTGCTGGGACTCTTCGCCAGTGACGTACAGTGCCGGCATGCGTGTGGCGATGTTGCACAAGGTTTGCAGCAGGATGGTGGATTTGCCGATACCGGGGTCACCGCCGATCAGGACCACCGAGCCGTCCACCAACCCGCCACCCAATACGCGGTCCAGTTCACCGGACGCGGTGGAAAATCGCGGAATCTCCTCGACGCTGACTTCGGCCAGGGTCTTGATCTGCGCCTGCTGGCCGGCCCACCCGGTGCGTCCGGTGGGCGCCGCGGCACCGCCGCTTTCCACCATGGTTTCGGTCAAGGTGTTCCAGGCGCCGCACTCACCGCACTGGCCGGCCCATTTGGGAAAGGTCGAGCCGCACTCGGTGCAGCCGTACATGCGCTTTGCCTTGGCCATCTGAACTCCGGGAGAAAAACCGCGATGATAGCCCAGCTGGTGGCCGGTACGGTTAATTCGAGTGCACGAATCAGGCGCGGGCCACGAGGGTTCAGCGCGGGGCCGGCATTCTGATTTCACCCCGGGCCAGGTCCGTCGCGGTATTGCCCAACGGGTCCTGGGCCTGGAGGTCTGCGCCCTTGGCCTTCAAGGCATCGAGCAGTTCCGTACGCTTGAACAAACCGGCGTACATCGCGGCGGTCTGTCCGGCGCCATTGCGTTGGTCAGGGCTGCAATCGGTGGAGAGCAAGCGCCGGGCAATCTGCACCTCGCCCTTGAAAATGGCGCCCATCAACGCCGTGTTGCCGCGCTTGTCCTGGACACAGGCATCCGCCCCCGCGGCCAGCAGTCGTTCCACCGCCGGGCCATGGCCGTGATAAGCGGCCAGGATCAGGGCCGTGTAGCCCTTCTCATCCTGGGTATTGAGCGAATAATGAGCGTCGATAAAGGCATCGAGCATGGACACGTCACCCCGACGGGCGGCGTCGAAATAATAGCTTTGCAGCTCCTCTTGTACGGCTGCCGGGTCGGTCGGCAAGGCCTGATCGGCTAACGCCGACAGTGACCCGGTGGCGAGCAGCAAACACAGGAAATAGCGCTTCATGGTGCCTCCTTTTGACACAGAACTGCGGGAGCAAGCCTTGCTCCCACAGGGCATGTATCTGCCAGATCAGTCGGTCAGTTTTTCCGCCAGCGCCTTGACGCGAGCCAGGTCACCCTTGGCGACACGGGCCACGCCGGTGCCATATTCCGGATCGGCCTTGTAGAGGAACGACAGGATGATGTGCTTGCTCTCGTCATCGGTAGTCGCCAGCGACCCACCGAAGCTTTCGATCAGGTCATTGCGTTCCTTCTGGTTGAACGAGCGGTACAGGTCGCCGGCCTGCTTGAAGTTCTGCTCACGCTGGATCTTCGCCTGCTGGGTGTTGCCGCTCAGCGCGGTCTGGCTGTAGCGGGCCGACTGCAGTTCTTCGCGGGGCATCAGGCGGCTCGGCTGGTAATTCACACCGGTGCTGGTGCTCCCCGGGTTCATCGCGCCGTCCTGGTTACCGGTGTTCACTGCCACCTTGGGGGCGTTGATCGGCAATTGCAGGGCGTTGGCCCCTATCCGGTACATTTGCGTATCGGCATAGGAGAACACCCGCCCCTGCAACAGACGATCCTCCGAAGGCTCGATGCCTGGAACAAGATTGGCCGGAGCCATCGCCACCTGTTCGGTTTCCTGGAAAACATTCGCCGGATTACGGTTCAAGACCATTTGCCCGACTTTACGCTCAGGCACGCCCGGCCAGATCTTGGTGGCATCCAGCGGGTCGAAATCGAACTTGGACAAGTCCTGCGGATTCAGGACCTGGACATACAAGTCCCACTTCGGAAAGTCGCCCTTGTTGATATGACTGACCAAGTCGTTGGTCATGTGGCTGTAATCCTGCCCCTGAACCTTCACAACTTCTTTCGGATCGAGATTTTTCAGACCCTGCAAACTTTTCCAATGAAACTTGACGTAATGGACTTCACCCTTGGCATTCACCAACTTGTAGGCGTGCACGCCATTACCGTCCATTTCACGATAACTGGCCGGCGTACCAGAGTTGGAATACAGCTCCGTCAGAGTTCGCGTTGCCTCGGGTACATGAGAGAAGAAGTCGAAGCGACGTGAATCGTCGTCCAGATTGGTCCGTGGATCGGGTTTGAACGCATGGACCATGTCCGGAAACTTGATGGCATCACGGATGAAAAAGGTCGGAAAGTTATTCCCCACCAGATCCCAGTTACCGTCGGCCGTATAGAACTTGGTGGCAAAGCCACGGGGGTCACGCAGGGTTTCCGGCGAATGATTGCCGTGCACCACGGCAGAAAAACGCACGAACACGGGAGTGGCCTGCCCTGCCGCAAAGACTTTTGCCTTGGTCAAGTCACTGAGGTCATTGGACACCGTGAAGGTGCCGTGGGCGCCGGTGCCCCGGGCGTGTACCACACGCTCAGGGATGCGCTCACGGTCGAAACGCTGGAGTTTCTGGATCAGTTGCACGTCCTGCAACAAGGTCGGCCCATTGGGGCCTGCCGTCTGCGAGTTCTGGTTGTCGCCAACGGCCGCCCCGTTGTCGCGGGTCAGGGTGGCAGCGTTCACGGAAAAGGACAGTAGGCCAGCGGTCAGCACAAAAAGGGCGCGACGTTGGGGGAAAGTCCCGCCGCCAAGGGAGGTGTTCATAGCATTTCCTCTGATGTTATAGAGCGCATCCATGTGCGCTTGTCAGAGGCTAGTGCTCGAAAAAGCAAAACCTAAATAGAAATGCCATACCGCGTTGATAGAAAAAACCTTATAGGGAGTCCGATTGAAAACGCGTATCGCGCGCGATTGATGGCACTTTGTAAACTTTTAGCGGGACGCCAGGTCGATAGCTGGAAGCTTTATAAGTAGACGTGTCGAGCGGGATGCATCTGGCTGAATTACACTGCCAATCAAACTCATCTGTCACAAGGAACAACTCATGGGCATGCTAAGCGAGTTCAAGGCCTTCGCGGTCAAAGGCAATGTCGTCGACATGGCCGTCGGGATCATCATCGGGGCTGCTTTCGGCAAAATCGTTTCGTCATTTGTGGGTGACGTGGTCATGCCTCCGATCGGTCTGCTGATTGGCGGGGTAGACTTCAGCGACCTGGCCATCACCCTCAAGGCTGCCCAAGGTGACGCACCGGCGGTGGTACTGGCCTACGGCAAATTCATCCAGAGCACCATCGACTTCATCATCGTCGCGTTCGCCATCTTCATGGGCGTCAAGGCAATCAACCGGCTCAAGCGTGAAGAGGCCGTAGCCCCAAGTGCGCCGCCGGTGCCGAGCAAGGAAGAACTGCTGCTGAGCGAGATTCGCGATCTGCTCAAGGCCCAGAACGAAAGGCCCTGAGCGGTCTTTGCTGGAGTAGTTCGTCACTGAGCGCTGGCTATCAGCAGCCCTGACTTGGGGCTGCTATGCAGCCCAGCGGGAGCAAGCTCCCTCGCCACGGAATTGGGCTCTATACCATGAGCCAGTGGCCTGTACGGTTAATTCGAGTACACGAATTAGCCACACAGACCCCTACCAATAGTTTTCCACCGCCACCTGGCCCGGCCGCCGGGAAAGGCTCAGCTGCAGGCCCCTGGCCTTGAGCAGCTTGCGCGTGTCATCGATCATCTGCGGATTACCGCACAACATGACCCGCGAATGCTCCGGCGTCAGCGCGACCCCGGCCGCTCGCTCCAACTCGCCATTTTCAAGCAGCGCAGTGATGCGTCCGTTCAGTGCCCCGGGATGCGGCTCCCGGGTCACGGTCGCGATAAAACGAAACTTATGGGCATGCTCGGCCAGGTAATCGCGTCGGCCCAGCCCTTCGATCAGGTCCTGGTACGCCAGCTCCTTGGCCTCGCGAACGCTGTACACGAGGATGATCCGCTCGAACCTTTCCCAGACCTCGAAATCCTGGAGAATCGAAAGAAACGGCGCCACCCCCGTCCCGGTGGACAACAACCATAAATCCCGTCCATCAACGAAGCGGTCCAGCGTCAGGTAACCAAATGCCTGGCGATCCACCAACAGGCTGTCGTCCGGTTTCAAGCGGCTGAGTTCACTGGTGAACTCGCCATTCGGAACGACGATGGAAAAAAATTCGAGAAATTCGTCGAACGGTGAGGACACCATGGAATAGGCCCGCCAGACGGTATCACCGTCCGCCTTGACCACCCCCAGCCGGGCGAACTGACCCGCCCGGAAACGAAAGCCACGGTCCCGGGAGGTACGCAAGGTAAACAGATGGGAGGTCAATGGCTGTACGTCCAGCAGGGTTTGACGGGTGAATTTCTCTGCGCTGTCGGTCATGAGCCACTCCAAAGGGATGAGGATCACAGTCTCCCGCAAAGTGAGCGCCTTAACCACTGACAATGAGTAGTGGCATTTTAATTACAAGTACCCACTCCCTGTTTGGAACATATACCAAAGCTATACAAATATAAAAGACTTGTAACAGGAACAACGCCTCGGTGCTTTTTCGTAAATACCGCCTGAATTCAGTGAAATTAAAAATTCTAACTACTGCGTAGGAAAAGTCCTACACTGTGCTTTCGCACCAGATTGGATCCACGTAGTTGAACGTCAATCCAGGAGAAGACGATGGACAAGTGGAAGGACTTACAGTTAAGGAAGTTATCTTGCGAAAAAGATCTGCAGACAGCCTATCGTCTGGTCCTTAATTTCTTTAATAATCAAGGGTTTGAATTTTGCGCATTCGTGTCTTATCTCGGTAGCCCGGATAAACACGCCAGCAAAGTGAATCTGAATAATTATCCTTATGGATGGGACAGACTATATGAACAGAATGGTTACGCCTCCTGCGATCCAGTAATAGCACACTGCAATCAATCGCCTCTTCCCATCCTTTGGGACGAGAGCCTTTTTGCCCAGGCACCGAAGTTATGGCTCGAGCTGAATCGACAAGGTCTCAGGTATGGTTGGACACAAGCCGTTCATGACGAACATGGAGGTTATTGCAGTCTGTTCAGTCTCGCTCGGACTCACAGTCCTATCGATATCGAGGAGCATTATGGGAATCTTGGCTACGCCATTTTCGCCAGTCAGAGACTGCATGCGCTGGCGAGCAGGAAAATGACAGACACCACGGCGCCCCTGCAGAAATGCCATCTGTCACCGAGGGAAATAGAAGTACTGAGATGGTCCGCCGAAGGGAAGACCGCATCGGAGGTCGGCAGGATACTGTGCCTTTCCGAACGTACGGTGAATTTCCACGTCTGCAGTTGCATGCGAAAGCTGAACGTCAGCAATAAGATTTCAGCCGTGGCCAAGGCGGCTCACATTCATGTGATCTGATACGGCCCCCCTCGTCGACGTCGAAAACCCTCGGGTAATGCGCAGCAAAAAAAAGTACCATCACGGCCCCACTTGAATGATGTCGCCCTCAGCCCCCCGACGCAGTTCATTCAGGCGGCCCCGCTGAAACACCTGCCTCAGGGCAGCGGGACATTCGTCGATTGCCAGAGTCCCAACCATGCCTTTGCTTGCCAGTCCCTTCGCTCAACTCGATCTGATCCGCCAACCCGAACAGCCGAACGAACCGCTGCAAGCTTTCGATGCGGCCGATGAGTACCTGCTCGCCTACCTGGCCGAGCAACAACCGACTGCAAACACCCGGGTCCTGGTGCTCAATGACAGTTTCGGCGCCCTCGCCGCCAGCCTGGCCGGCCAAGTACAGGTGATCAGCAGCAGCGACTCGTTCCTGGCCCTGCAAGCGCTGCAGAAGAACCTGGTCCGCAACGGGCGTCCCTTCGATGCGGTGCCGACGTTGCCGGCCAGCGCGCCGTTGACCGGGCCCTTTGACCACGTCCTGATCAAAGTGCCGAAGACCCTGGCCCTGCTGGAAGAACAACTGATTCGCCTGCAAGGCCAATTGGCTCCCGACGCCCAGGTGGTCGCTGGCGCGATGATCAAGCATCTGCCCCGGGCTGCCGGCGACCTGTTGGAGCGTTACATCGGCTCGGTGCAGGCGTCACTGGCGGTGAAAAAGGCTCGCCTGTTGATCGCCACGCCGCAAGCCGTCTCGTCAGCCCCCCAGGTATCCCCCTACCCCACCCGCTACACGCTGGACGAGCCGAAGATTGAATTGCTCAACCACGCCAACGTGTTCTGCCGTGAAGGACTCGATATCGGCACCCGAGCGTTCCTGCCGCATCTGCCAGCCAACCTGGGGACAGCCCAGGTCGCGGACCTGGGATGCGGCAACGGCGTGCTGGCCATTGCCAGCGCCCTGCGCAACCCCGACGCCCGCTACACGTTAGTGGATGAGTCCTTCATGGCCGTGCAATCGGCCACCGAGAATTGGCGAGCCGCCCTGGGCGAGCGCGAGGTCACCGTACGGGCCGGCGATGGTCTGGCCGGGCAACAGGCGCAGTCGCTGGACGTGGTGCTGTGCAACCCACCATTCCATCAACAACAAGTGGTGGGCGATTTCCTGGCCTGGCGGATGTTCCAGCAGGCCCGTGAAGCGCTGGTGGTCGGCGGCGCGCTGTACATCGTCGGCAACCGGCACCTGGGCTATCACAGCAAACTGGCGCGGCTGTTCCGCAGCGTCGAGCAAGTGGCCGCGACCCCGAAGTTCGTGATTCTCAAGGCTCGGAAATAACTGGCGCGGTGGGGGCAACGTTGCTCCCAGCGGCCTATCAATGGGTGGTCAGCCCCGCGGCATTCATGAACATCCGCATCAGGCTGGCGACGATGAACAGCGCCAGCACACTGCCCACCCAGATTCCCGCCAGCCAACCGAGACGCTGCCAGAGCGGCTTGCGTTCGGCGGCTTCGATGTCTTTCAAATCCGGCTTGGCCATTTCACCTCCCGCAGCTCGATCAATGGTAACCGTCGTCATGGGTCACCTTGCCCCGGAACACGTAGTAGCTCCAGAAGGTGTACACCAGGATCAATGGAATGATGAACAGCGTGCCCACCAGCATGAATCCCTGGCTCTGGGGCGGTGAGGCGGCGTCCCAGATCGAGATGGACGGCGGCACGATGTTCGGCCACAGGCTGATGCCCAGGCCGCTGTAGCCGAGGAATATCAGCACCAGCGTCAAGATGAACGGCGTGTAGTGCGCATTGCGGGCGACCGCGCGGAATAACCCGTACATGGTCACCAATACCAGGATCGGCACCGGCAGGAACCAGAACAGATTCGGCAGGGTGAACCAGCGCGCGGCGATATCGGCGTGGGCCAGCGGTGTCCAGAGGCTGACGATGCCGATCACCGCGAGCACCACGAACGCCAGCGGGCGGGCAAGGTCGTGCATTTGTTCCTGCAATTTGCCCTCGGTCTTCATGATCAGCCAGGTACACCCGAGCAAGGCGTAGGCTGCGATCAAGGCCAGGCCACAGAACATCGTGAACGGCGTGAACCAGTCCAGGGAACCGCCGGCGAACTGGCGATTGACCACCTGGAACCCGTCGATGAACGCGCCCAGCGCCACGCCCTGGAAGAACGTGGCCGTCAGCGATCCACCAATGAATGCCTTGTCCCAGAGATGCCGCTTCTCGGCCTTGGCCTTGAAGCGGAACTCGAAGGCGACACCGCGAAAGATCAGGCCGATGAGCATCAGGATCAACGGCAGGTACAGCGCCGACAGCACCACCGAGTAGGCCAGCGGAAACGCCCCGAACAGACCGGCACCGCCCAGCACCAGCCAGGTTTCATTACCGTCCCAGACCGGCGCCACGGTATTCATCATCACGTCGCGGTCGCGCTCGCCCTTGATGAAGGGGAAGAGAATGCCGATCCCCAGGTCGAAACCGTCCATGATCACGTACATCATGATGCCGAAGATGATGACCACGGCCCAGATCAGCGGAAGATCAATACCCATGACTCAATTCCCCTTGTTCGAGCGGTCGTTGTGGTCCATCTCTTCGTCGCCCTCGTTGGCGGCCGACAATGGCCGCGCCGGGGTACGTTTCTGGCCCGGGCCGCCATCGGTCGGCTCGGCCTCGTGGGCCACCGGCCCCTTGCGCACCAGGCGCATCATGTAACTCAGACCGGCACCGAACAGTGCGAAATAGACCACGACGAACAGCACCAGGGTGATGCTCATCTGAGCGAAGCTATGCCCGGACGACGCATCGGCCGTGCGCATCAGGCCGTAGACCACCCACGGCTGGCGACCGATCTCGGTGGTGAACCAGCCAGCCAGGATCGCGACCAGGCCGGACGGGCCCATCCACAGCACCAGATGGAGGAACGGTCGTGATTGATAGAGCCGGCCGTTGCGGCGCAACCAGAGGCTGCACAGGCCGGTGAAAATCATCAACAGCCCCAGGCCCACCATGACCCGGAACGACCAGAACACGATGGTCGAATTCGGACGATCTTCAGGCGGGAACTCCTTGAGGGCCGGTACCTGTTTGTCCAGGCTGTGGGTCAGGATCAGGCTGCCCAGGTAAGGAATCTCCACGGCGAAGCGGGTTTTCTCCGCCTTCATGTCCGGCAGGCCGAACAGGATCAGCGGCGTAGGCTCGTTGCCGACGTTTTCCCAGTGACCTTCAATGGCCGCGATCTTCGCCGGCTGATGCTTGAGGGTGTTAAGCCCGTGGAAGTCGCCAATGACTGCCTGTATCGGCGCCACCACCAAGGCCATCCACATCGCCATCGACAGCATGCGGCGGATGGCCGGGTTGTCGCGCCCACGCAGCAGATGCCAGGCCGCCGATGAGCCGACGAAGAACGCCGTGGCGACAAACGCCGCGGTGGACATGTGCAGCAGGCGATAGGGAAACGAAGGGTTGAAGACCACCGCCAGCCAGTCCACCGGGATGACCCGGCCGTCGACGATTTCATAGCCCTGGGGCGTCTGCATCCAGCTGTTGGAAGACAGGATCCAGAACGTCGAGATCAGCGTGCCGATCGCCACCATGACCGTAGAAAAGAAGTGCAGGCCTCGGCCGACACGACTCCAGCCGAACAGCATCACACCGAGGAAGCCCGCTTCGAGGAAGAACGCCGTGAGCACCTCGTAGGTCAGCAGAGGCCCGGTGACGGCGCCGGCGAAGTCCGAAAAGCGGCTCCAGTTGGTGCCGAACTGATAGGCCATCACCAACCCGGACACCACCCCCATGCCGAAGTTGACGGCAAATATCTTCGACCAGAAGTGGTACAGATCGCGGTACGTATCGTCGCGGGTCTTGAGCCACAAGCCTTCGAGCACCGCCAGGTAACTCGCCAGGCCAATGGTGATAGCCGGGAACAGGATGTGGAACGAGATCGTGAATGCGAACTGGATCCGGGCGAGATCGAGCGCCTCCAAACCGAACATAAGTCTTCCTCTATCAGGTAAAACCGGCTGCGGGTGGGGCCTGCATCACGTCCCCTCGGATATGGAGTGCGATGCCTTTCAAATCGTTCTTTTTAAAACCGTCACGACGCAGGTATCTGGCCAAGTGGCCGCCAGGCCAACGCCCGGACGGGTGTTGATCTGGATCAAGCAATGTTCAAAGAGTAGTCGCATTCCTGCCGATGAACGGCGTGGTCTTTTGTCGCGTGACAGGTTGACTCAGTGGCTGGCAACGCTGTTTCAGCTTGGCTGAGCTACAAATTTGTGGGAGCAAGGCTTGCCCGCGATGCAGGCACCTCGGTCTCGGGGGTACTTCGAACAGCATCGCGAGCAAGCTTTGCTCCCACAAGAAATTCGCTGCTCCACCATAGATCGATGTTTGGCTAACTATTTTTCCGCTGGTCGCAACTTCCGGTTACAGCTCGGTGATAATCTCAATGCCTTCATCACTGGACCCGTCATCGATGCCCAGCCAAGCGCCAATGCTGCTCCGCCACCACCGCCCCTTCATCGCCTTCTGGCTGGCCCGGATATTCACCGCCAGCGGTTTTCAGATGCTCACCGTCGCCATCGGCTGGAACCTCTATCAACTGACCGGCAACGTCCTGGACCTGGGGCTCGTCGGGCTGGTGGAGTTCGCGCCGCGGGTGCTGTTCATGTTGCACACCGGGCATGTGGCGGACCGCTATGACCGGCGCAAAGTCGCGGCCCTCTGCCAGTCGTTGCAGGCGATGATCGCCCTGGCCCTGGCGATCGGCAGCGCTACCGACAACGTCACGCGGGAGATGATCTTCATCCTCGCCTTCCTGCTGGGCGCGGCCCGCTCCTTTGAAATGCCGACCACCCAGGCGCTGCTGCCGAGCATCGTGCCGGCCACGCTGTTTCCCCGTGCCGTGGCCGCCGCACAATCGGCCCAACAATCGGCGACCATCGTTGCCCCGGCCCTCGGCGGCCTGCTGTATGCCTTCGGCAGTGTCTGGGTCTATGGACCGACCGTGGTGCTCTACCTCATCGCCTGCAGCCTGATGCTCAACCTGCCCGCTCGCCAGACGCCGCTGAACAAAGGCAAGGCGACCCTGGATTCATTGCTGGCCGGGATTCGTTTCATCCGCAGCCGCCCGGACATTCTTGGCGCCATTTCCCTGGATCTGTTCGCGGTCCTGCTGGGCGGCGCGACGGCGCTGCTGCCGGTGTTCGCCAAGGACATCCTGCTCACCGGCCCCTGGGGCCTGGGCCTGTTGCGCTCGGCCCCGGCGGTCGGTGCCCTGCTGATGTCACTGTGGCTGGCGCGGTTCGCCGTGGAACGCAAGGTGGGCCGGGTGATGTTCACCGCCGTGGGCGTGTTCGGCGTTGCCACCATTGCGTTCGGTCTCTCCACGTCGTTCTGGTTTTCCCTGGCGGTGCTGGTGGTCCTGGGCGCGGCGGACATGATCAGCATGGTGATCCGCGCGTCCTTCGTGCAATTGGAAACACCGGATGAGATGCGGGGCCGGGTCAGCGCGGTGAACGGGCTATTCATCGGCGCATCGAACCAGTTGGGCGAATTCGAATCCGGCCTGACCGCCCACTGGTTCGGCACCGTGCCGGCGGTGGTCATGGGCGGTGTCGGTACGCTGTTGGTGACCGGGGCCTGGATCAAACTGTTCCCGACCCTGGCCAACCGCGACCGGATGCATGAGCCGGTGGGCGACGCTAAAGCAGCTTATCCAGGGTGATGGGAAAGTCCCGGACCCGCTTGCCGGTGGCGTGATAAATCGCGTTGGCCACGGCCGCTGCCACGCCAACGACACCGATTTCACCGACGCCCTTGGAGCCCAGTGCATTCACGATGTCGTCCGGTTCCTCGACGAAAACCACATCGATGTCACCGATGTCGGCGTTCACTGGCACATGGTACTCGGCCAGGTTGTGGTTCATGTGGCGCCCCAGGACATGGTCGGTCAGGGTCTCTTCATGCAACGCCATACCGACGCCCCAGACCACGCCACCGAGGATCTGGCTACGGGCGGTTTTCGGGTTGATCACCCTTCCTGCCGCAATGGCACTGACCACCCGATTGACCTTCACCGTCCCCAAGTCCTCGTCCACCCAGACCTCGACGAACACTGCCGAATGCGTGGCGGTGGCATAGGCCTGGCGCTTCTTGTCCGGCTCGGAAGTCACCTGGACCTGTAACGGCGTTTCACCACTGTTCTGCGCCAGCTCCGCCAACGACACGCAGGCATCGCCCAGGCGCAACTGACCATCGGCAAACGCCACTTGCTCAAGTGTCGCGCCGCTGAAGGCCGGACAGGTCTGCCGGGCCACAGCCAGCAGTTTTTCCTTCAGGGCTTCACACGCCTGCTGCACTGCGGTTCCCACCGACGAGACGGTGAACGAGCCGCCTTGCAGCGGCGCGGTAGGCAGGGACGAATCGCCCAGGATGAAACTGACATTTTCCAGGGCAACCCCTGACGCCTCGGCGGCGATCTGAGTCATGACCGTGTAGGTGCCAGTGCCAATGTCCGTGGTGGCGCTGCTGACGGTCAGCTTGCCATCCGCCGCCAGCGACGCCTGTGCGCTGGCCTTCTGCTGCATCGCTTCCCAGACACCGCCCGCCATGCCCCAGCCCACCAGTTGCGGGCCTGTGCGCATGCTGCGCGGCTCCGGATTGCGCTTGTCCCAGCCGAAACGCCGGGCGCCCTCGGCGTAGCATTCGCGCAGCGCCTTGCTTGAGTACGGCTTGCCTTCGTTCTCGTTACGCTCGGCATAGTTGATCAACCGCAACTGGAGCGGATCGATCGCCAGGGCACAGGCCAGCTCGTCCATGGCGCACTCCAGGCCGATCAGCCCGAGGGCTGCACCGGGCGCGCGCATGTCCAGCGGTGTGTAGACATCCAGCGGTACCAGTTTGTAGGTCAACGCCACGTTGTCGCAGTGATAGAGCATGCCGCTCCACTCCACCACGTGCTCGGTGAAGTCTTCAAAGCGCGACGTCTGGCCGATGGCAGTGTGCGCCACGGCCAGCAACCGTCCATTGGCGGCAGCGCCCAATTGCAGGCGCTGAAAGGTTCGCGGCCGATAACCAAAGGTAAACATTTGCTGGCGCGTCAGGCTGACCCGTATCGAGCGCTTGAGTGCCAGCGCGGCCATCACCGCCAGGGGCAGCTGGTATTGCGGCCTCAGCCCGGAGCCGAAGGCGCCACCGACAAACGCGGCGAATACGCGCACCTGCTCTTTCTCGAGCCCGAACACCTTTTGCACGTAGGACTGGCAGTTTTGCGTGCCCTGGGTCTTGTCATGGATGTGCAGGCTGCCGTCAGGTTGATACAACACGGTGCTGGCGTGGGGCTCCATCGGGTTGTGATGCTCCACCGGCGTGCTGTAGGACACATCCACATTGATCGCGGAGCTGGCGTACTCACCCTGAAAATTCCCACGAGGCTTGGGCAGTTCAGCCGGTGCCGTATGGGCTTCGTTTTGCAGGACGGTCAGATCGGTCTGATGGTCCTGGGCTTCATATTCGATTTCAATGAGTGAACCGGCGTATCGGGCCAGTTCGAGATTTTCCGCAACCACCAGGGCCAGCGGCTGGCCACTGTAGAGCACCTGGTCGTTGTACAAGGGCCGGAACGGCGAGCCGTCCGCGGCGTCGGCATCCTGGTAGGGCTCGTCATAGCTGGCGATTTTGGGCCGGTTGGTATGGTCGATCACCGCGACCACACCAGGCAATGCCAGGGCTTGGGAGGCATTGATTCGCACCACTCGGCCACGGGCGACGGTGCCGGACACGACGCTGCCGTGCAACAGTCCGTCCTCGGGATATTCCCCCGCATAGCGGGCCTGGCCTGTCACCTTGAGCAGGCCATCGACCCGGTCCAGCGGCTGCCCTATGGGTTTGTTCGGTGCATTCATCTGGCTTCTCCTCCCAGTGCGGCATCGCTCAAGGCGCGAATGATCGCCCGGCGCGCCAGCCTGACCTTGAAGCCGTTGTGTGCCAACGGCTCAGCATGCTGCAACAGCGCATCGGCGGCGGCCGTGAAGGTTTCGCGGCTGACGGTCTTGCCAGCCAGCCAACTCTCCACGGCCCGGTCGCGCCAGGGTTTGTGGGCCACGCCACCCAAGGCCAGGCGCGCCTGGCGGATGACCGGCCCATCCAGCTCCAGCGCTGCCGCCACGGAAACCAGCGCAAACGCGTAGGAAGCCCGGTCACGAACCTTCAGGTAATGGCTGTGTTCGGCAAAACCGGCGGCAGGCAACTCGATGGCGGTGATCAGCTCATCATCGGCCAATTGATTGTCCCGCTCCGGTGCATCGCCGGGCAGGCGGTGGAAGTCGGCGAACTCGATAGTCCGTGCCCCGCCTCGACCGAGGACATGGACCACCGCCTCGAGAGCGGCCAGCGCGACACACATGTCGGAAGGGTGGGTCGCCACGCAATGGTCGCTGGCGCCAAAAATCGCGTGGTTCCGGTTCAAGCCGTCCCGCGCCGGACATCCACTGCCGGGTCGGCGCTTGTTGCAGGGCACGTTGGCGTCATAGAAGTAATAACAGCGAGTGCGTTGCAGCAGGTTGCCACCGGTGCTGGCCATGTTGCGCAGCTGCGGCGAGGCGCCCGCCAGGATCGCCTGGGACAACAGCGGATAGCGACGTTCGATCCACGGATGCCAGGCCAGGTCGGCATTGCTCACCAAAGCACCGATCATCACGCCGCCGGAAGGCGTTTCACTGAGGTCCGCCAGGGGCAGGCCGGTAATGTCGATCAGGTGTGCGGGACGGGTGAGGTTTTCTTTCATCAGGTCCAGCAGGTTGGTACCGCCGGCGATGAAGCGTGACGTGGGGCTCGACAAGTCGATGGCCGCCTGCACGGTGTCGGGCTTGCTGTAATGGAAGGGGTTCATTGGTCATCCCCCTGCTGCTGGCATTGCGGCAGTGCTTCTTCGATGGCGTCACGAATGTTGTTGTAGGCGCCGCATCGACACAGGTTGCCACTCATCAGCTCGCTGATTTCTGCGCTGCTCTGCGCCCTCCCCTCGTTGATCAGCCCCACCGCCGAACAGATCTGCCCAGGTGTGCAGTATCCGCACTGGAAGGCATCGTGCTTGATGAACGCCTGCTGCAGGGGATGCAATCGATCGCCATCGGCCAAGCCTTCAATGGTGGTCAGCTCGACGCCGTCGCACATCACCGCCAAGGTCAGGCACGCGTTGATGCGCTTGCCATCGCGCAGCACGGTACATGCACCGCATTGGCCGTGGTCACAGCCCTTCTTGCTGCCCACCAGGTCCAACTGCTCGCGCAACAGGTCCAGCAGCGTAGTCCAGGGCAACACCTGCAACTCACGCACTTGCCCATTGAGAGTCAGACGGATCGGATGACGGACGAAGGACGCCTGCGTCGCTTCGGACAGGGTCGCGCTCATGGAACACCTCACGGTTGGTCGTACACGCGGCGTTTTGGAAAACCGCCGTCATAAGGGGTACGACTTCGGGGTGAGGTGAGTGTTCAAGGTAATTGCGCAGACCAAGGACAAGCACCAACATTGCGCGACGCATAAATTTTTCGGCCATGTGCGGTATATAGATACCGCACCGAGTGTAATGTATCGCCTTACACTCTTTTCCATGATTAAATCCTTCCAGCACAAAGGTCTTCGCATTTTCTATGAAACGGGTTCGACTCGTGGCATCCGGGCCGACCATGGAAAGCGCCTGGCTCGCATGCTTCAGTTCATGGACAGGGCGACCGCACCGAACGACCTAGTGTCCTGTTTCGCAAATACGTTCTTTTTTGACGAGTGGCTGTTGTCGTCAGGCAAGGCGCCGCGACGAGTCATAGCCCCGCTATGGCGAGGAACGGCAACGCAGCATGACGGCAACAGACACCGTCAAAAAAAGCAGTATTTGTGATACAGGACACTCGATATCCCGGGATGGCGCCTGCACCCACTCAGGGGAGAACTGGCTGAATGCTGGTCCCTGAGCGTTTCGGGAAACTGGCGAATCATTTTTCGTTTTATCGGATCGGATATCGAACTGGTCGATTATCTGGATTACCACTGACAGGAGGCTGGAAAATGCCCATGCACAACCCGCCACACCCTGGCGAAACGCTGTTGATGGACGTACTACCCGAATTGGGTATCACCGTCACCGAGCTGGCACGGCACCTTGGCTTCGCCCGGCCTCATCTCTCTAGGGTGTTGCATGGCCATGCACCTGTCAGCCCGGATCTGGCTGTTCGCCTGGAACGGGCAGGGATCGGGAAGGCCAGGGTCTGGTTGGGGGTTCAGACCGACTACGACTTGTGGCAAGCCGAACAGCGCGAACAACCTGTTATCGAACCTTTCCCACAGCACGCCTGACGTCTGTCAGGCCAGCAACTCCGCCGCCACCACAGCCCGCACGCCTTTGCCACTGAGCTGTTCCACCAGCGTCAAGGCAAACGCCAGGGCGGCCGCCGAGCCCTGGGCGGTGATGCAGTTGCCATCCACCACCACCGGTTGATCGACAAAGCTGCAACCGGACAGTTGCTGGCTTACCGCGGGCAGGCAGGTCATGCGCCGCTGACGCAGAACGCCGAAAGCCTGTAGCGCCAGTGCCGGCGCTTCGGCAATGGCGGCGAAGAAACGTCCGGTGGCGGCCTGGCCCTTGACCAGCTGTTGCAGGGGCTGATGGGCCGCCAGGTGCTGAGCGCCGATGATGCCACCGGGCAGGACGATCAGGTCAAAGTCCTGCACCAGCATATCCACCAACATGCCATCGGCCGTCAGGCGCGTACCGCGGGCACAGGTCAGCATCCGTCGCCCTTCGATACTCGCCACGACGACTTCGATCTGGGCTCGGCGCAGCACATCGATCAGGGTGACGGCCTGCAAGTCGTCGACACCTTCGGCGACGGCAATCAAGGCCCTGGGGATCTTGGTTCCAGGAATCATGGCGACTCTCCGCTGGGTGATTACTGCAAGCCTAGCGTAGGAGCTGCCGAAGGCTGCGATCTTTGATCTTGATCTTTGATTTTGATCTTCCGCTCGGGACTCAACCGGCCCGGGGGAAAATCGCAGCCTCGCTTCGCTCGACAGCTCCTACGGAGCCAGGCGGGCTATTTGATGTACAGCTGGGTCGACATGCGATTGCCCGGGGCATTGATCGAGGTATTGCTGAAACTGAAGGTGCCTTCCTGCTTGCCCTTCAGGTCGAAGATATACAGGTAGCCGACCACTTTGGTCCGGGCGGAACAATCATTGAGATTGCCATTGCTGAACGCGCACACCGGCGAACGGGTGCCGTCGACCTCGAAACCGTCGAGCGTGACCTGGGGCTGGTGGCCATAGCCAACCTCCAGCACGTAGACCTTGATATTCGGACCGCGGTGATCACATCGGGTCTGGGCCTGCCCTTCGGTGATGTCTTCAAAGCCACAGGCCGGCGACTCGACCTTGAGCACCTTGACCTGGCTCAAGGGCGGAGCCGAGGCGGCGTTGACGACCTGACCGGGCAACCACAGGCTCACTGCGCATGCCACTGCCAGCAGATTTCTTTTCATTCGACACCTATCGAGCTCCGGGAACCGCGCGCAGTATGGCCCTCTTTTTGCTTCGGTAAAACATCGACGACGATCGCAGTCACATCGCCGCGCTGCTGGTATCATGCGCGGCTTTTTCCGACCCGCAGAAAACTCCCGGACGCCACTGGCCGTCTGTGCTTTGCTGTTGAGGTCGATACATTCACGGCGCCCGGCGCGCCACGGGGAGCAGACATGCTGGAAAGGCTGTTTCAACTCAAGGCACACAACACCAACGTGCGGACCGAGATCCTGGCGGGTGTCACGACATTCCTGGCCATGGCCTACATTCTGTTCGTCAACCCGAGCATCCTCGGCGAAACCGGCATGGACAAGGGCGCGGTGTTCGTCGCCACCTGCCTGGCGGCGGCCATCGGCTCCACGGTCATGGGCCTGATCGCCAACTACCCGATCGCCCTCGCACCGGGCATGGGCCTGAACGCCTTCTTCACCTACACCGTGGTCCTGCACATGGGCCATACCTGGCAAGTGGCGCTGGGTGCGGTATTCATCTCCGCCGTGTTGTTCTTCCTGCTGTCGATCTTTCGCATCCGCGAATGGATCATCAACAGCATACCCTTGCCGCTGCGCTCGGCCATTGCCGCCGGCATCGGCCTGTTCCTGGCACTGATCGCCCTGGGCAATGCCGGCATCGTGGTGAAGAACCCAGCCACCATGGTCGGCCTTGGCGACTTGAAGCAACCGGCACCGATTCTCGCCACGCTCGGCTTCGTGCTGATCGTCGCTCTCGAAGCACTGAAAGTGCGCGGGGCGGTGCTGATCGGCATCCTCGCGGTCACCCTCGTCTCGATCCTGATGGGCTTCACCCCGTTCGGCGGCGTGATGTCGATGCCGCCATCCCTGGCCCCGACCTTCCTGCAACTGGACATCAAGGGCGCCCTGGACATCGGTCTGGTCAGCGTGATCTTCGCCTTCCTCTTCGTCGACCTGTTCGACAACTCCGGCACCCTGATCGGCGTCGCCAAGCGCGCCGGGCTGATGGGCAAGGACGGCCACATGCCGAAGATGGGCCGTGCGCTGATCGCCGACAGCACCGCGGCCATGGCCGGTTCGCTGCTGGGCACCTCCACCACCACCAGCTACATCGAATCGGCGGCGGGCGTCAGCGCCGGTGGCCGCACCGGGTTGACCGCCATCGTCGTGGCGATCCTGTTCCTGCTGGCGCTGTTCTTCTCCCCGCTGGCCGCCAGCGTGCCAGCCTTTGCCACAGCACCGGCCTTGCTGTTCGTGGCTGTGCTGATGACGTCGGGCCTGGCGGAAATCGACTGGGACGACATCACCGTCGCCGCCCCGGTCGTGATTACCGCACTGGCGATGCCGTTCACCTACTCCATCGCCAACGGCATTGCCTTCGGTTTCATCGCCTGGACCGCCATCAAGCTGGTGTCCGGTCGCGGCCGTGAGCTGAACCCGGCGCTGGTCATCCTGTCGATTCTGTTCGTGATCAAGTTGGGTTGGTTCAACGCATGACTTTTGATACCCAGGCCTACACCGCCCAGCTCCAGGACAAGGTCGCCCGCCTGCGCGACCTGCTGGCCCCGTTCGATGCACCGGAACCGGCCGTGTTCGACTCGCCGCTGCAGCACTTCCGTTTGCGCGCCGAATTCCGTCTCTGGCGCGAGGCCGGCGAACGGCATTACGCGATGTTCTCCCAGGACGACAAGCGCACGCCGATCCTCATCGAAACGTTTCCCATCGCCAGCCTGCGCATCAACCAGTTGATGCCACAGCTCAAGGCCGCCTGGCAGGCCAGTGCGCCCCTGAGCCACAAGTTGTTCCAGGTGGAGTTCCTGACCACCCTGGCGGGCGATGCGATGATCACCCTGTGTTATCACCGCCCCCTGGATGAGCACTGGCATGCAGCGGCCTCGAAGCTGGCGAGCGACCTGGGCGTCAGCATCATTGGTCGCTCCAAGGGCAAGCGGGAAGTGATCGGCCACGACTACGTGGTGGAGAAACTGGACGTGGGCGGTCGCACCTTCAGCTATCGCCAGCCCGAAGGCGCCTTCACCCAGCCCAACGGCACCGTGAACCAGAAGATGCTCAACTGGGCTTATGAAGCCCTGGGCGATCGCAGCGACGACCTGCTGGAGTTGTACTGCGGCAACGGCAACTTCACCCTGCCCCTGGCGACCCGTGTGCGCAAGGTGCTGGCCACCGAAATCAGCAAGACTTCGGTGAACGCGGCGCTGAGCAACCTCAGTGAAAACGCAGTGGATAACGTAACGCTGGTGCGCCTGTCGGCCGAAGAACTGACCGAAGCCTTGAACGAAGTCCGTCCGTTCCGCCGCCTGCACGGCATCGACCTGAAAAGCTATGCATTCGGCAGTGTCTTCGTCGACCCGCCGCGCGCCGGCATGGACCCGGACACCTGCGAGCTGACCCGGCGTTTCGACAACATCCTGTACATCTCCTGCAACCCGGAAACCCTCGCCGCGAACATCGCACAACTGCACGACACCCACCGCATCACGCGCTGCGCGTTATTCGACCAGTTTCCATGGACCCATCACATGGAATCCGGGGTGTTGCTGACCCGGCGTTGAGCCCATCCCTGTGGCGAGGGATCTATCTGTGGCGAGGGGATTTATCCCCGCTGGGCTGCGAAGCAGCCCCTAAAACCACGCACCGCGGTGTAACAGACAAACCGTGTTGGCTGGTTGTGACTGCTACGCAGTCGAGCGGGGATAAAATCCCCTCGCCACAGATAAATCCCCTCGCCACATAACCATTCACCACAGTCCCATCCCTGCCTGATTGAAAGCTGGTGTCCGATCATCGAACACTTATTAACCCACGGCAGCGGCTTTGTTTGACCAAATTAACCATCTAGTACAATTTATCTCCACCGGTTTAAATCCAACCGAAACCAACAATAACAATGTGGAGAAATTGCAATGCCTCCGATCGTTCTGGTGCTGAACGGCCCGAACCTGAACCTGCTCGGCACCCGCGAGCCTGCGACCTACGGCCATGAAACCCTGGCGGATATCTCGGCGCTGTGCGGCCGCGCCGCTGAAGAGTTCGGCCTGGCGGTGGAGTTTCGCCAGACCAACCAGGAAAGCGAATTGCTGGATTGGATTCACGGCGCCCGTGGCCGGTGTGCCGGTATCGTGATCAACCCGGCGGCCTGGACCCACACGTCGGTGGCGATCCGCGATGCGCTGGTCGCCAGCGAAGTACCGGTGATCGAGGTCCACCTGTCCAACGTCCACGCCCGGGAAACGTTCCGTCACCACTCCTTCGTTTCATCCGTCGCCATCGGTGTGATGTGCGGCTTTGGCAGCCATGGCTATCGCCTGGCCCTGGAACATTTCAGTCAGCGGTTGAAAGGTTGAAGCGCATGTCGAATAGCACCGTACTGGCCGGCCTGATCGGCGCAGGCATCCAGGCGTCTCGCACGCCCGCGCTCCACGAGCATGAAGGCGATGCACAAGGCATGCGCTATCTCTATCGACTGATCGACCTCGACGCGTTGAAACTCGACAGCAGTGCCCTGCCCGATCTGCTGACGGCTGCCGAGCGCATGAACTTCACCGGCCTGAACATCACCTTCCCCTGCAAACAGGCGATCATCCCGCTGCTCGATGAGCTCTCGGCCGAGGCCCGCGGCATTGGCGCGGTGAACACCGTGGTGTTCAAGGACGGCAAGCGCATCGGCCACAACACCGACTGCCTCGGGTTTGCCGAGGGTTTTCGCCGCGGCCTCGGGGACGTCTTGCGTCGATACGTGGTGCAGATGGGCGCCGGAGGTGCCGGCGCGGCCGTTGCCCACGCGTTGTTGGCGGAAGGTGTCCAGACGCTGAGTATCTTTGACGTCGAATTCAGCCGTGCCGAAGCCCTGGCAAACAACCTGAACCAGCATTTCGGCGCTGGCCGCGCCCGTGCCGGGCACGACTTGCCCATGGCCATGGCCGAGGCGAACGGCCTGGTCAACACCACCCCGATGGGCATGGCGAAACTACCTGGCATGCCGGTGCCGGTCGATTTGCTGCGGGGCGAATTGTGGGTCGCCGAGATCGTCTACTTCCCACTGGAAACCGAACTGCTGCGCAGCGCCCGGGCCCTGGGGTGCCGCACCCTGGACGGCGGCAACATGGCGGTGTTCCAGGCTGTGAAAGCGTTTGAATTGTTCAGTGGCATGGCGCCGGATGCGCAGCGGATGCTGGAGCATTTCCAAAGCATGAATCACTGAAGACCCTGTGGGAGCGAGCCTGCTCGCGATAGCGGTGTGTCAGTCACTTATATTTCGACTGACACACCGCTATCGCGAGCAGGCTCGCTCCCACAAGGGTTTGCACTCAGGCTTGCAGATACCGCAACACCGACTCGCAAATCATCTGGCGATGACGCTGCTTGATCGCCTCGTCCGCCAGATCGATCTGGAAAATCTCGCCGAAGGTGTGACGGTTGGACACGCGGTGAAAACAGAACGAACTGATCAGCAAATGCACATCCTGGGGTTCGAGGCCAGCGCGGAACACGCCTTCTTCGGCGCCGCGACGCAGGATCAGGTCCAGAGCGTCGAGGATGCTGCTGTTCATCGCCTTGATCACGCCTGATTGCTTGACGTATTCGGCGTTGTGGATGTTCTCAATAGAGACGATGCGCACGAAATCCACATTGCGGTCGTGGTGGTCGAAGGTGAACTCCACCAGGCGTCGGATTGCGTCGACCGGAGCCAACTCCGCCAGGTGCAGGCGGCTCTCGGTGCTGCGGATATCACCGTAGAGTTTTTCCAGCACCTCGATGTACAACTGCTCCTTGCTGTTGAAGTAGTAGTAGATCATCCGCTTGGACGTGTGGATACGTTCAGCGATGGCATCGACCCGGGCGCCGGCCAGGCCCTGCTGGACAAACTCGACGATGGCTTCCTGAAGAATGTTTTCCCGGGTCTTCTCCGGGTTGTTCTTGCGACTCTTGCGCGGCGCGACGAGAGGCTCGTCGAGGGCGTCGGACAGTTCTGGATTCATAGTCATTGCGGGCTCACGGCCATCACTGCACAAGCTGGCGATTATGGGCTGGCCCGTGCAGTGAAGGAAGGCACAGGATTACCGTTTTACTGCCGCGTTACGATTTCCCTACAACTTGGCGTGCCGCAAGCCACCGCTGCGGGACTTGGCCATGGCCGCCAGTCGCACCGCGACGTTGGCCGCGCCATACCCGGCATAGCCGCCCTTGCGCTGGATGATTTCAAAGAAAAATCGCCCCTCGAACGGTTCAGTGTAGACATGAAACAGCTCACCGCCCTGTGCGTCGCGGTCGTACAACACATTGAAATACGCCAGTTCGCTGAGAAACTCATCGTCGAAATCGAAGCGTGCCGCCAGGTCGTCGTAATAGTTGAGCGGAATATCCAGCAACGGCACGCCGGCCTCCTTGGCGCGGCTGACCTGGGCGAAGATGTCATCGCAGTCGAAGGCGATGTGATGCACGCCGGAACCGCGATAGCTCGATAGCGCGTGAGAGATCGCGGTGTTGCGGTTTTCGGAAATGTTCAGGGGCAAGCGGATCGAACTGCAGCGACTGCGCAGGGCCCGGCTCTTCACCAGCCCATAAGGGTCGGGCAACACCACTTCATCATCGGCTTCGAAATCCAGCAGGCTCTTGTAGAACAGCACCCAACTGTCGAGGCTGTCGGCCGGCAGCGCCATTGCCATATGGTCGATACGCTTGAGCCCGGCCCCGATGACCGCACCCGGTTGCAGGTTGAAATCCGTTCCGTAGACGTCCGCCTCCTGGTCCACCAGGTAGATCAGGCTGCCGTCCGGTGCGCGCACCGCCGCCAATTCCAATTCGTTGGGCCCCACCAGGCCGCGATAGGGCTGCCCCTTGTAATCCACGGCCCGCTTCAGGGCGCTGGCACTGTCTTTTACCCGCACGGCGGTGGCGCACAGCGACGGTCCATGGGCTTCGAAGAAACTGTGGGCAAAGGAGTACGGCTCGCAGTTGAGGATCAGGTTGATATCGCCCTGGCGCAGCAGGCTGACATTCTTGGAACGATGCTGGCCGGCCTTGACGAATCCCAACCGTTCCAGCCAGTGGGACAGCTTGGCGCCGAGGTTATCGTCCACAGCGAATTCAAGAAACTCGATGCCGTCGTATTCGCTGGCCGATGGCGGGGCAAACAATGTATCGAGATTGGCCACCGGCGCGGCTTCCGCGGCCAGGCGCTGGCGGGTCTTCTCCTCCAGGTACAGCAACGAACGCAGACCATCGGCGGCATTGGCCCGTGGCGGCGCGGCGCGGAAACCGTCGTTGAAGATTTCCAGCGACAGCGGCCCGGTATAGCCACTCTTGATGATCGGTGCCAGGAAGCCCGGCAGGTCGAATTCCCCCTGTCCCGGGAAACAACGGAAATGCCGGCTCCACTCCAGCACGTCCATCGCCAGGATCGGCGCATCGGCCATCTGCACGAAGAAAATCTTCTCGCCAGGGATCTCGGCAATGGCACTCGGATCGCCCTTGAGGGACAAGGTATGGAAGCTGTCGAGCAAGACGCCCAGGCTAGGGTGGTCGGCCTGGCGCACAATGTTCCAGACCTGTTGATAAGTGTTCACGTGCCGCCCCCAGGCCAGCGCCTCGTAACCGATGCGCAAGCCCCGCGCGCCGGCCCGCTCGGCCAGCTGTCGCAGGTCCTCCACCAGAATCCGCTCGTCCCCCAGGCTGTCGGCCGAGGCGTTGCTGCACACCAGCACCAGGTCGGTGCCGAGTTCCTGCATCAGGTCGAATTTGCGCTCGGCGCGCTCCAGGTTGCGGGCCAGGCGATCACGGCGACAACCTTCGAAGTCACGAAACGGCTGGAACAGCGTGATCGCGATGCCCAGGTCAGCGCACATCTGCCGGATTTCCCGAGGGCTGCCGTCGTAATAGAGCAGGTCGTTCTCGAAGATTTCCACCCCGTCGAAACCGGCGGCGGCAATGGCTTCGAGTTTTTCCGGCAGAGTACCGCTCAAGGATACGGTGGCAATGGAACGCTGCATGGGTTCGGCTCCCGGGACAGGCATCGGCTACAGAAGGTTCGCCGCTTTTTGAAAGAGTGGACAGATTATTGAGGCGCCAACGCCTTTCAGCAATTTAATATGTACCATCCGGTTAGTTTTTTGGGCGATTATCGAACAAAATGCCCTGGTACGAATTGACGACTTTTCGTCCACTGCGCACCATCAGCTCCACATTGATGCCGGGCCAAAACCCCGGCATCAATGGATGAAACCCCGACCACCCCATAAGAATTTCAAAAACGGGTACACCCTATGAATCCTTCCCAAAGTTCCTCCCTGAGCCCAGGCATGGGTGTCACGACCGGCGGCGTCGGTGACAAGATCCGCGGCGCCCTGGCTGTGGGCAAGACCCGTTGGGGCATGCTCGCACTGGTGTTTTTCGCCACCACGCTGAACTACATCGACCGCGCTGCCCTGGGCGTGATGCAACCCATTCTGGCCAAGGAAATGAGCTGGACGGCGATGGATTACGCCAACATCAACTTCTGGTTCCAGGTTGGTTATGCGGTCGGCTTCATACTGCAGGGCCGGTTGATCGACCGGATCGGCGTCAAGCGCGTGTTCTTTTTCGCCGTGCTGCTCTGGAGCCTGGCGACCGGCGCCCATGGCCTGGCCACTTCCGCGGCGGGCTTCATGGTCTGCCGCTTCATCCTGGGCCTCACCGAAGCCGCCAACTACCCCGCCTGTGTGAAGACCACCCGGCTGTGGTTCCCGGCGGGCGAACGAGCCGTGGCCACCGGTATCTTCAACGCCGGGACCAACGTCGGCGCCATGTTCACGCCCATGCTGCTGCCACTGATCCTGCAAGTGTGGGGCTGGCAGGCTGCATTCCTGTGCATGGCGGCATTGGGCGGGATCTGGTTGCTGTTCTGGGGCCTGAAGTACTTCAATCCGGAAGACCACCCCAGCGTCAAACAGTCGGAACTGGACTACATCCAACGTGAGAGCGAACCGGAACAAGCCCGTGTGCCCTTCTCCCGCATCCTGCGCATGCGCGGCACCTGGGCGTTCGCCCTGGCCTACTCGATCACGGCGCCGGTGTTCTGGTTCTACCTCTACTGGCTGCCACCGTTCCTGAACCAGCAATACAGCCTGGGCATCAACGTGACCCAGATGGGTATCCCGCTGATCATCATCTACCTCACCGCCGACTTCGGCAGCGTGGGTGGCGGCATCCTCTCTTCGTTCCTGATCGGTCGCGGGCTGAATCCGATCAAGGCACGACTGGTCTCCATGCTGCTGTTCGCCTGCTGCATCGTCGGCGTGATCATGGCCGCCGGCGCCAGCAACCTGTGGATGGCGGTGTTCGCCATTTCCCTGGCCATCGGCGCGCACCAGGCCTGGACGGCCAATATCTGGAGCCTGGTGATGGACTACACACCCAAGCACATGATGAGCACGGTGTTCGGCTTCGGCGGCATGTGCGCGGCCATCGGCGGGATGTTCATGACCCAATTGGTAGGGCACATCCTGACAGTGACCAATAACAACTACACCGTGTTGTTCACCTTGATTCCGGCGATGTACTTCACGGCCCTGATCTGGCTGTACTTCATGGCACCGCGCAAGATTCCGACGCTGGAAAACTGATTCATGCAGTGAAGAGAGATCCCAGAGAAATCAGTGGGAGCAAAGCCTGTGGGAGAAAGCTTGCTCGCGACGAAGGCACCTCGATTTACAGATCGTGTTTCCGCTCATCGCGAGCAAGCTTTGCTCCCACAAGACTCCTTCGCCACAGGTCCGTGTCATCTGCGCCGCTGCTGCCACGCCGCGGCCAATCCACTGAGACAGATCAGCACAATACCCAGCACCGTGGTCAGCGTCGGCGTGTGGCTGAACAACAGCCAACCCAGCAAGCCGGCAAAGACGATCTGGCAGTAGCTGAAGGGCGCCAGCAGTGCCGGGGCGGCAACGCGGAAGGCCTGGGTCAGCATCAGGTGCGCCGTCATCCCACAGGCCCCCAGCGCCAGCATCATCGCCCCATGCAACAGACTCGGCACCTGCCAGAAGAACGGCACCAGTGCGCTCATCACCAATGTGTTGCACAGGCCGGCGAAGAAGTTGCTGGTGGTAGGGCTGTCGACTTCGCTGAGCTTGCGAGTGAGCAACTGATAGAAACAGAAGAACAGCGCCGAGCAGAATGGCAACAGCACGGCCGGTGTGAACAGGTCTCCGCCAGGATGGACGATGATCAGCACCCCGATGAAGCCGAAGATCACCGCCACCCATTGACCGCGCGTCACCCGCTCGCCCAGCAGCGGCACCGACAGCGCCGTGACCAGCACCGGGGCCAGGAAGTTGACCGCCGTCGCCTCGGCCAACGGGATGTACAGCAGCGACGTGGTGAAAAACAGGCTGGTGCCCAGCAGACACAACGCCCGCGCCAACTGCCACAACGGACGTTTCGTGCGCAGCACCCGCAACCCCGAGCGCGGCAGGAAGATGCCCGCCATCAGCAGGGTATGCACCACATAACGGGCCCACACCACCATGATGATCGGATAGAAGCCCGAGAGGTACTTCGACAAGGCGTCATGGCTGGAAAACAGGAACGTCGCGAAGACAATCAGCAGGATGCCCTTTAAGGCCTGATTGACACCGGAAAGCGGGGTGCTGACGGTCATGGGGTGATCCTGGTTGGTAGGGCCAATATCTGCGAGTGTCAGCTGAACAGCTCCGACGCCTGGCTCGCTTGCGACAATTCCTCGGCAAACACCAGCAAGGTCGGGGCCAACTCATGCAACCGCACCCGCGTCATCCGCGCGCTGGGCCCGGCAACGCTGAGTACGCCGACGATCCGACTGTCCAGCGGATGCCGCACCACGGCGGCGATGGCCGAAGTGCCGACCGCCGAGCTCTCCTCGACACAGGCATACCCCTGCTCGCGGGCCGCACGCAGGTACTCGAGCAGTTCATGGGTGCTGTGGGGCGCGTTTGGCCCTACGTCGGCGGGCACCTGCGCAGCCTGGCGCTCGACCAGCGCCAGCGCCTCGGCATCGCTCATGCACGCCAGCCAGGCATGGCCCGACGCCGTGTAGAACAGCGGCGTCTCGCGCCCCATGTCCGGGTCGTAGCGCAAACCGGACCGCGCCCCTTGGGACTTGGCGATCCAGGTCTGGCGTTCCCCTTCGATGACCCCCAGGCGCACCAGCTCACCCGTTTCCCGGGCCAGACGGTCCAGCACCGGCTGCACGATGTCGGCACCACTGCGCGAGAGATAGCGAAACCCCAAGGCGATCAGCCGGGTTGACACGTGATAACGCAGGTTCTCGGGGTTCTGGCGCACGTAGCCCAGGCGCGTCAGTTCAGCGAGCAAGCGGTGAGTGGCGCTCTTGGGAATCTGCAGTTGTTCGGCCAGCCCTTGAAGTGGCCAGCCGCGAGGTTCGCTGGCGAGACTTTCCAGCACATCGAAAACCCGCTCAATTTGACTTCCAGCCATGGTACCCCGATGCAAGGTTATCGATTCCAGAATATTGAAAGTCTAATGCAGATTCTGGAACCAAGTACACATTCATCGGCTGATATTGTCTTTTGTGGGAGCGAGCCTGCTCGCGATGGCGATGGTACATTCAGGCTTGATGCAAGCTGATTGATCGCAATCGCGAGCAGGCTCGCTCCTACCGGGTGCTTATGTCAGAAAACTGCTAGTAAACTGGCGGCATTCCGAAGCAACGGCAACACTGTCCACACGGTCAATCAGAGGACTCTCACATGCTATGGAAAAAAGGTCGCCGCAGTGACAACGTGGTGGACGCCCGTGGCGATGGTGATGGCGGCGGTGGTGGGATGCGCTTTGGCGGGGGCAAGGGACTGAGCCTGACGGCCATTCTCCTGATCGTCGGCATCGGCTGGATCACCGGCCAGGATCCGATGCAGATCCTCGGGCAACTGGCCGGGCAGATGGATCAGTCCGCACCGACCTCCTCTCAAACTCGCCAGGCGCCACCGGCCAACGATGAACAGGCCGAGTTCGTGCGTTCGATCCTCGGTGATACCGAAGACACCTGGGGCCAGGTCTTCCAGCAGGCCGGACGCCAATATCAGCAACCCAAACTGGTGCTGTTCAGCGGTCGGGTCAACTCGGCGTGCGGCCTCGCCTCGTCGGCCACCGGGCCGTTCTATTGCCCGGCGGATCGGCAGGTCTACCTGGACATGAGTTTCTTCAAGGAGATGTCCCAACGCTTCTCCGCCGCCGGGGACTTCGCCCAGGCCTATGTCATCGCCCATGAAGTCGGCCACCATGTACAGACGTTGCTCGGTGTGTCGGCGAAAATCCAGGAGGCTCGCCAGCAAGGCCGGCAGATGGAAGGCGACGGCGGGCTGCTGGTGCGTCAGGAATTGCAGGCCGATTGCCTGGCCGGCGTCTGGGCCAACCATGCACAGAAGCGCCTGAACTGGCTGGAGCCCGGAGATGTTGAAGAAGCCTTGAACGCCGCCAACGCCATCGGTGACGATCGCTTGCAGCAACAAGGCCAGGGGCGCGTGGTGCCGGACTCCTTTACCCACGGCACCTCAGCGCAACGGGTGCGCTGGTTCAAGGCCGGGTTCGCCCAAGGCCAAGTGAGCCAATGCGACACTTTTGCGGCGAAAAACCTGTAGATGAAATGGGCCGCATCGATCGCACTGGTGCTGTGCAGCCTCTTCGCCCAGGCTGACGAACACGTTGTGAACACGGTGGCGCAGGGGCGGTTACAACTCAAGGGCGGCAGCATGGTGGTCGGGGTAAGCCCGCCCCCGACGTCTATCCAACGTGTGCTGATCATCCTCCATGGGCGGCTGCGCAATGCCGACACCTACCTGCACAGCGCCGAGAAAGCCGCCAGCCAGGCCGGACAACTGGCCACCACGTTGATCATCGCTCCGCAGTTTCTCAACGAGCAGGACGTCGCCCGTCATCAGCTCCCCAATGAGCTGTTGCGCTGGCAAGGCAACGACTGGATGGCCGGCGGCTTATCCACAGGACCGAGTCCGGTCAGTTCCTACCAGGTTCTCGACGACATCGTTGCGCGGGTCAGCGACCGGCAGCAGTTTCCCGACGTGAAGGAAATCGTCATCGCCGGTCATTCCGGCGGCGCCCAGGTGGTTCAGCGCTATGCCCTGCTCGCCCATGGGCAGTACCGGATCGCCCCGCGCTTCGTCATCGCCAACCCGTCCTCCTATGCCTACTTCGATGCACAGCGGCCCATGGCCTTCGACCCTGCTGGTTGCCCCGCTTTCAATCGCTGGAAATACGGTTTGCTCAACCTTCCCGCCTATGCCGCCGGGCAAACAGCCGCCCAACTGGAGGACAACTACATCAAGCGCGACATCACTTACCTGCTCGGGCAACAGGACGTCGACCCGGAGCACCCGGCGCTGGATAAAAGCTGTGAGGCGCAGACCCAGGGGCCGTATCGGTTGCTGCGCGGGCATTTCTTCTTCGACTACCTGACCCGACGTCACCCCGAGGGGCTGAACCAACGGCTGATCGAGGTGCCCGGCGTGGGGCATGATGGGGCTGGGATGTTCAATTCGGCGGAGGGGCTGAAGGCCTTGTTTGGGCAGTAAAGGCCTCATCGCGAGCAGGCTCGCTCCCACAGGGGACGGTGTCGATTACATCATCAGCGTCCACAGAAGCCCCATTGTGGGAGCGAGCCTGCTCGCGATAGCGGTTGACCTGCCGACCTGCCTCTCAAACCGAAATCATCCGCCGCAACTCGCCACAATCCCGGGCATGCCAATCCGTCAACTCCGGCCATGGATTGTCCGGCAGGTTCACCAGCACGGTCCGCGTACCCGCCGCACGGCCGCAGTCCAGGTCGAAGCGGTAATCGCCGACCATGACCATGTCCGCTGGCGCCACGTTCCAGGCCTCGGCCAGTTTCAACAGGCCACCCGGGTGCGGCTTGGGCGGTGCTTCGTCACGCCCCAGCACGTCCTCCACGGCGAAACAATCGGCCAGGCCAATGGCCTCGAGTGTCACATGGGCCAGTTCCCTGGCGTTGCGGGTCAGGATTCCCAGGCGGTAGCCACGCCCGGCCAAGTCACGTACCAGCTCGACAGCGCCCGGCGCCGGCCTGGAGCCCAGCGCCAGGTCCCGCTCGTGCTCCAGCAGCCAGGCATGCTTGGCGGCGGCTTCATCCGCCGGCAAGGCCGCCAGATGGGTCAGGATGTCGTCTTCGGCCGGAATCGCCAGGGCCACGCGGATCGCCGCGAAATCATGCACGGCGACGGTCAGCGTGCCATCCATGTCGAAGACCCAGTGCCGTACATCCACCAGGCTCATGCCCAGTCCTTGCGATGCCGGATCAGGCCTTCCTGGGTCACCGAGGCCACCAGTTGCCCGGCGCGGTTGAACACGCTGCCACGGGAAAATCCGCGGGAATTGCCGGCCCAAGGGCTGTCCATGGCATAGAGCAACCAGTCGTCGGCACGCAGGTCGGCGTGGAACCACAAGGCGTGGTCGAGGCTGGCGACCTGCATGTCCTTCTGCCAGACCGACTTGCCATGGGGCAGCATCGACGTGGTCAGCAGACCGAAGTCCGATGCGTAGGCCAACAGGTATTTATGCAACGCCGGCGAATCCGCCAGGGCGCCATCGGCGCGGAACCACACGTATTTGATCGGATCGGCCGGCTGCGGGTTGTACGGGTCTTTTTCCGTGACCGGGCGCACCTCGATCGGCTTGGGGCACAACAGTTTTTCCCGCATGTGCTCGGGCAACAGGTGCGCCCGCTGCTGGGTCAGTTCCAGTTCGGAGGGCAGGTTTTCCGGCCCGACCACCTGGGGCATGCTGCTCTGGTGCTCGAAACCCTGCTCGTCGTACTGGAACGACGCACTGCAAGTGAAGATCGGATGGCCTTTCTGGATCGCCGTCACCCGGCGGGTGCTGAAGCTGCCGCCGTCACGTACCCGGTCCACCTGGTAGACCACCGGCAACGCCGCGTCGCCCGGACGCAGGAAATAGCCGTGCATCGAATGCACATGGCGCGCCTCTTCCACCGTCTGGCTGGCCGCCGACAACGACTGGCCCAGCACTTGACCGCCGAACAATTGGCGGAACCCCAGGTCCTGGCTGCGGCCGCGAAACAGATTTTCTTCGATCGGTTCCAGGGTCAGCAGGTCGACCAGATCTTCCAACACGTGGCTCATTCAGACTTCCTCACACAGCACACCGCGCAGTCTGCGCCGCGACGGTGGATCAATTGTTGCCCATTCTGGCGGGCAGTGTAGACGTCCGTGTCGGTTAACCGTGCAGGGTCTGCAACCACTGCTCGCGGTTGATGCGATAGAGCACATGGTGACGCAATGGATGGCCGACCGCGAGTCTTGGATGTTCGAAATCGTCAACCGGGTCATGGTGCATGCCGATCGCCTGCATGACCTTTTGCGACGGCAGGTTATCGGTCGAGGTGAATGCCACCACTTCGTCCAGGCCCAGGCGGTCAAACCCACAGCGCAACGCCGTCCAGGCGGCTTCGCTGGCATAACCCAGGCCCCAATGCTCCCGGGCCAGGCGCCAGCCGATCTCGACTGCCGGCGTGAAGTGCGCGTCGAACCCCACCACGCCCAGTCCGGTAAAACCGATAAAGGCACCGGTGTCCTTGCGCTCCAGCGCCCACAAGCCAAAACCATGTTCGGCAAAATGCCCGCGCACGCGCCCGATCAGCGCGGCACTTTCAAGGCGGCTCAGGGGGGCCGGGAAATAACGCATCACCTGCGGATCGGCAGACATGGCCGCAAACGCCGGCAAATCTTCGTCGTGCCACTGCCGCATGAGCAGTCGCGCACTTTCCAGTTCCAGTATCGGCTCCATCTTTACTCCCCTTCCTTGCCCATTGGCCCGTAAGGTTAATTTGAGTACACGAATTAGCCACACAGGCCACTAGAGTCTACATCGCTGGTAGGATCGGTCATTCAATCACTGCTGAAAACACCATGCCGCTGCCGCTTATCTATCACGAAGACTACAGTCCCGAATTCCCGGCGGAACACCGTTTCCCCATGGACAAGTTCCGCCTGCTGCGCGACCACCTGGTGGACAGCGGGCTGACCCGTGACGCGGACCTGTTGCGCCCGTCGCTGTGCCCGTCCGAGATCCTCGCCCTGGCCCACGACCGCAGCTATATCGAACGCTACATGAGCGGCGAGTTGTCCCGCGAAGACCAACGGCGGCTCGGCCTGCCCTGGAGCGAAGCCCTGGCCCGGCGAACGGTACGGGCCGTGGGCGGTTCGCTGCTGGCGGCCGAGCAGGCCCTCGAACACGGGCTGGCCTGTCATCTGGCCGGAGGCACCCACCATGCCCACTACGACCACCCTGCCGGGTTCTGCATTTTCAACGACCTGGCGGTGATCAGCCGCTATTTCCTCGCCAGTGGCCGTGTTTCGCGGGTGCTGATTTTCGACTGCGACGTGCATCAGGGCGACGGTACCGCGCGAATACTCCATGACACCCCGGACGCGGTGACAGTTTCCTTGCACTGCGAAAAGAATTTTCCCGCCCGCAAGGCCCAGAGCGACTGGGACATTCCGCTGCCGATGGGCATGGAAGACTCGGCGTACCTGCAGGTGGTGGACGATGCCCTCAACTACCTGTTGCCGCTCTACCAGCCGGACCTGGTGCTGTACGACGCCGGTGTCGATGTCCACAAGGACGACGCCCTCGGTTACCTGAAGCTGACAGACGAGGGGCTCGCCGCCCGGGACGAGAGCGTCATGCGCCATTGTCTCGGGCGTGACATCCCGGTGGTCGGGGTGATCGGCGGCGGCTACAGCAAGGACCGCAGGGCCCTGGCCCGACGCCACGGGATCCTGCATCACAGCGCACAAAAGGTCTGGACGTCATCAGGGTGTCATTGAAACCTGGGTGCGTTACCCACAATGCCTGTGGAGCGGCCTGTGGATAACCTGAGCGAAACGGCCTACACGCTATACCGGGTATAGCTTGCAGAGGACTGGTTGTTTTTTGAGCACATTTCAGCAACACCCTCATCCCCTGTGGCAGCGAGCCTGCTCGCGATAGCGGTCCCCCCTCCAACATTGATGTCGCTGATCCACCGCAATCGCGAGCAGGCTCGCTCCCACAGGATTTTCGTGCTGATAGAATGCCGCGCTTATTCCCATCTCTGCAGTCCACACCATGACCCAAGCTTCCAAGCCCTCCACTCCCCACGTCGCCATCATCGGCGGCGGCCCTGCCGGCTTGATGGCGGCCGAGGTGTTGAGCCAGGCTGGCATTCAGGTCGACCTGTACGACGGCATGCCCTCGGTGGGCAGGAAGTTTCTGCTGGCCGGCGTCGGCGGTATGAATATCACCCACTCGGAAGCCTTCCCGGCATTTCTGTCCCGCTACGCCGAGAACGCCGCGAATATCGCCCCGCTGCTACGGGCCTTCGGGGCGGATGAGCTGTGCAGCTGGATCCACGGGCTGGGCATCGACACCTTTGTCGGCAGTTCCGGGCGGGTGTTCCCCACCGACATGAAAGCCGCCCCGCTGCTGCGTGCCTGGCTCAAGCGCCTGCGCGATGCTGGAGTGGCAATCCACACCCGCCATCGCTGGCTCGGCTGGAACCCCGACAATAGTTTGCGAATAGCCGGCCCGGAAGGTGAAAAGACGCTCCAGCCCGACGCCACGCTGCTGGCACTGGGCGGCGGCAGTTGGTCGCGCCTGGGCTCCGACGGCGCCTGGATGCTGGCATTGGAACAGCGCGGTGTCGCCCTTGCACCGTTGCAACCCAGCAACTGCGGCTTCGACGTGCAGGCCTGGAGCGATCTGATGGTCAGCAGGTTTGCTGGCGCCCCGCTGAAAAACATCGCCATCGGCCTGAACGACGACGTCCCCCGTCTCGGCGAATGTGTGATCACCGCCACCGGTATCGAAGGTAGCCTGATCTATGCCCTGTCGGCACCGATTCGCGAGGCCATAAATCGCCATGGCAGCGCGACGATCCATCTGGACCTGCTGCCGGGTCGGCCTGTGGATAAAGTTCTCCAGGCCTTGAGCAAGCCGCGCGGTTCACGCTCGATGGCCAAGCACCTGCACAGCCAGTTGGGGATCGATGGGGTCAAGGCGGCGTTGTTACGCGAACTCACACCGGCCGATGGCTTCGCCGACCCTGCGCGCCTGGCCCAGGCCATCAAGGCACTGCCCATCACCCTGGTGAAAACCCGTCCCCTGGACGAAGCCATCAGCAGCGCCGGTGGCGTGACATTCGAAGCCGTGAATGAAAGCCTGATGCTCAAGCGGATACCCGGCGTGTTCTGCGCAGGGGAAATGCTCGACTGGGAAGCACCGACCGGCGGTTATCTGCTGACGGCGTGCTTCGCCAGTGGGCGAGCGGCGGGGTTGGGGATGCTGGAGTTCTTAAGGCAGTGATCATTCCCACGCTCTGCGTGGGAATGATCAAGGCTTGCGTTTACGCGGCCCGGTATTGAACACCGGTACTTTGCGCACCGGCTTGACCGAAGGCTCCACCGGTGCCGAGTCCCCGCTGTCCACCCACTTGCCCAGGTTGCGCTTGCCGCCACCGCCCGACGTCTTTGGCTTCTTCGGCTTTTTCGGTTTCTTGATCACTTGGCCACTGGCGTCGGTATCCGGCACCCGGTGCTCAGGCTCGAAATCCTGTTCCATCTGGCGAGTCAAGGTCTGGCGGGTCAACATCTCGATGGCTGACAGCAGGTTCACTTCATCGGCGCACACCAGGGAAATCGCTTGCCCCGTGGCGCCCGCCCGGCCAGTACGGCCGATGCGATGGATATAGTCTTGGGCGACGATCGGCAAATCGAAATTCACCACCAGCGGCAGGTCCTCGATATCCAGCCCACGGGCGGCGACGTCGGTAGCCACCAGAATCTGGACTTCACCGAGCTTGAAACGGTCCAGCGCACGCTGGCGGGTGGCCTGGGGTTTATCGCCGTGGATGCCATCGGCGTTAACGCCCAGGCCCTGGAGTTTTTCCACCAGCGCATCGACGCCGTTGCGGGTCTTGGCGAACACCAGTACCTGCTTCCACTTGTTCTTGCGCATCAGGTGCACGAACAATTCCGGCTTGCGCTTCTTGTCCACCGTCACCACCCATTGCTTGACGGTGTTGGCGGCGACGTTGCGCGGGCTCACTTCGATGCTCAGGGGATCGTTGAGCATCTGCCCGGCCAGCAAACGGATGGCGTCGGAAAAGGTCGCCGAGAACAGCAGCGTCTGGCGTTTCTTCGGCAGCGCCTTGTAGATATTCGCCAGTTCCTCGGAGAAGCCCAGGTCCAGCATGCGGTCGGCTTCGTCCAGCACCAGGGTCTGCAACTGGTTGAACTTCAGCGCGTTCTGCCGGAACAGATCGAGCAAGCGCCCCGGCGTGGCGACCAGCAGGTCCACGCCCTTGCGCAGCTTCATCATCTGCGGGTTGATGCTGACGCCACCGTACACGGCGTAGGTGCTCAACGGCAGGTTCTGCGCGTACTGGCGCACGCTTTCATGGACCTGCTCGGCCAGTTCACGGGTCGGCACCAGGATCAGCGCCCGTACCGAGTTCGCGGCCACTTTCGGCCCTTCGGTGGTCAGCAACTGCAACAGCGGCACCGCGAAACCGGCGGTCTTGCCGGTGCCGGTCTGGGCCGCGGCCATCAGGTCGCGACCGGCCAGCACCGCCGGCATGGCCTGGGCCTGCACCGGGGTCGGGGTCTGGTAGCCGAGCGTCTCGAGGGCGCGCAGCAAGGGTTCGATCAGGCCAAGGGTGGCGAAAGTCATGGAAGTACCGTAGGAAAAATCAGCGCAGGGTGTGCAATGCGCGGCAGTTTACCTTAATTCAGGATTCAACCGGCGCAGGCTTGGGCTTGCGCCACTGGGGCAGCCCGATCAACACCACGGCGCTGATGATCACCAGCATCGCCAGGGACTCTTCGACGCCGATGCTTTCGCCGGCAAACACGATCCCCAGCAGCACCGCCACCGCCGGGTTGACATAGGCATAACTGGTGGCCGCCGCTGGCCGTACATGCTTGAGCAGATACATGTAGGCGTTGAAGGCGATGATCGAACCGAAGAAGGTCAGGTAGGCCAGCGCGAACCAGCCTTCGAACGGTGGGATGCGCTCCAGGTGTTCGCCACTGGCGAAGCTGCCGATCAACAGCACCACGCCACCCACCAGCATTTCCACGGCGCTGGCCATCGCCCCCGCCGGCAACGGCAGATGCTTGCTCAACACCGACCCGAAGGCCCACGACGCCGCCGCGAACACCAGCAAGGTGGCTCCCAGCGGACTGGATTGCAGGTTGGAACCCAGGTTGAGCATCGCGATGCCGATCAGCCCCAGCACAATGCCCGCCCATTCCAGGCGCGTATTACGTGCGCCCCAGAAATACCCGCAAAGCAGGGTAAACAAAGGCACCGTCGCCACGGCCAACGCCGCCACCCCGGAGGCCACACCGGTATGCTCGGCGACGCTGACCGCGCCATTGCCGAAACTGAGCAGTAGCACGCCGATGATGGCCCCGGCCTTCCACTGCGCCCAGGTCGGCGCCGGCGCCCCGCGCCAACGCAGGAAGCCATACATGAGCGAGCCGGCCAGCACGAAGCGAATCCCGGCCAGCAACAGCGGCGGCCAATGCTCCACACCGATGCGAATCACCAGGTAAGTCGAACCCCAGATGATGTACAACGCAAAGAAGGCAGCGATCAGCGGCAGTGGAAAACGGCGTGGGCCAGGCATGGTCAGCTCGAAGTCAGGACAATGAGAGGCGTTATTCTAGAAAGGCGACGAGCGGAAAATAAGCTACAAAACCTGTTTATCCCACCCATACACTTTTCAAACCACGGAGATCAGCGCTATAAACCGTGCTTTCGAAAGTCACGTCACTTGGAAGCCAGACCGTGGATAAATACGACCGCATGCTGCTCAGCGCCCTGTTGGAAAATGGTCGTGCGTCCTACGCCGAACTGGCCCGCAAAGTGAACCTCTCGGCCCCGGCCGTGGCCGAGCGGGTCAGCAAGCTGGAGGCCAGCGGGATCATTACCGGCTACCAGGCCAAGGTCGACATGGCCAAGATCGGTCTGCCGGTACAGTGCGTGATCGAATTGCGGATGAACCAGCACGGCAACCAGAAGGTCTACGACGACTTGTGCAAGATTCCCCAATTGACCGAATGCCACCGGGTGACCGTCGACCCCTGCGTGATCATGCAAGCGGCGGTCGGCTCGATGCCGGAGCTGGAAGAGCTGATCAACCGGATCGCCAAATTCGGCTTCAGCAAGACCTCGATCGTGCTGTCCAGTGCCATTGAAAAGCGCGTGCCGTTGGGGCAGTTGGAAAGCAACGGCAAGTAAATCGCCCAACACCGATCAAACCCTGTGGGAGCAACTGTTTTATCTTTGCCGCCGCCATCGCGAGCGGGCTCGCTCCCACAGTTATTCGGGTTGATCCGATCCCCGCGTCCACCATCAATCCCCTGTGAGAGCGAGCCTGCTCGCGATAGCGCCAGGTCAGTCAATATTTGCAGTGGCTGACACACCGCCATCGCGAGCGGGCTCGCTCCCACATTTGGATGGCGGTGATCTCAGAACCCGCGATGACGCTTGAGATGCTCATTGATCTTCGCCGCCGGGACCTTCTGCAAGCTGCACAACAGATCGTGGGACAGCTCCCGCAGCCCATGCTTGTGTCGCAGTTCCGACGCCAGGTGCGCGGTGAGGTTGGCGGCCATTTCGGCGTCGGCCATGGCCCGGTGGGCCTGGCCGGTATGGGGCAGGCCGGCAAAGGCGTTGAGGGTGCCGAGCTTGTGGTTCGGCGCGGCGGGCATCAGGCGTCGGGCAAGCAGCAGCGAACAGGCAAAATTCTGCAAGCGGGTGCGCTTGATCCGCCCCAGTTCAAAGTCCCAGAACTTCTGGTCGAACGCGGCGTTATGTGCCAGCAACGGCGTGATGCCGACGAACTCGTTGACCTCGTTCATCACCCGCTCGGCCGACGGCGCGCTGCGCAGCATGGCATTGCTGATGCCGGTCAGTTGCTCGATGAACGCCGGCACCCGCACGCCAGCATTCATCAGGCTCTGGTAGCGGTCGACGATCCGGCCTTGCTCGAGTATCACCACGGCGATTTCCGTGGCTCGGCAACTGCTGCTCGGGGTGATTCCGGTGGTTTCAAAGTCGATGACTGCGATGCGTTCCAAACCTGTCTGAACTCCGTAACGATCAATTCTTGAGCAACAGCGCGCCTTCGATGGGCACATAGCGGCTGGCGGCGCGGATCAGCGAGTTGGCCGTCAGCCCCGGCACGCCGTACGCCACCGCCTGCACACCGTGCTTGCTGATGATGCGTTCGAGCAGCATGTCGAAGTCGCCGTCACCCGAGGCCAGCACTATCTCGTCGACATGGTCGGCGGCGTCCATGATGTCCAGCGTGATGCCCACGTCCCAATCGCCCTTGGCCGAGCCATCGCTGCGCTGGATATAGGGCTTGAGCTTCACGGTGAAACCCAGGTTGCGCAGGATCTGCTGGAATTGCTGCTGCTTGCTGTCACCGCGATCGATCGCATAGGCGTAGGCCTCGACGATCTGCCCTTGTTTGCTGACGTCGGCCCACAGGGCGGCGTAGTTGAAGTGACATCCATAGGCCTGGCGCACGGTGTAATAGAGGTTCTGAACATCGGCGAACACTGCGATTTTCTTCACCGCGGTTCCTCTTGAATGCACAAGCGCGCAGGCTCTGGGTCAGGCATTGGTGGCCGATATGGCCACCAGGCCCGAAAAGGCGCCCAGTATGCCAGCCCGAAGGAGGATTCCGCGAATAATCGGTCCGAGGCGCGTGGGCACCCCGGACGAATGGCAGGTCAGACGAAAGAATCGTCGTCGCCAAAGAATGAAGAGTCGTCGCTGTAGTCCGCGTCGCTGAAACCGCCCTGGTCGTTGCCGTAGCGATCGTTGTCAGCCATGCGCTGGTCGTCGCCCCAACCGTTGTCGCCGCTGTTACCCACGTCGTTGACCGGTTGGGCCGGCTCTTCCTTGATGATCTCGACGATCTCCTGGGGCTGCTGGCCGCTGTGGAACAGACTGCTGATACCTTGCGCCAGCATCACGCCACCGGCCACGCCGGCTGCGGTTTTCAGGGCGCCACCCAGAAAGCTGCTCGCCGCCGGGGCTTGTTGTTGCGGGGCACCATAGCCCGCTGGCGGCGCACCGAAGCCCTGCTGAGCCGGGGCATTGTTGAAGGATGGCCGCGCCGGCTCGCGCCAGCCGCCACCGCCGGTTGCCGGAGCGCTTGGAGCAGGGGCTGGTCGCGAATCACGACTGCTGCCCCCGAAAATACTCGAGAGGAAACCACCGCCCCCACTGGGTGCCGAAGGCTGGCTGCGGGCGTTCTGCAGGTCCGCCTGCAGTTGCTGGACTTGCTCGGTCAGTTGCCTGTTCTGCTCGTCGAGGCGCTTGATTGCCGCCTCTTGCACCAGAATCGCCTGGGCCATGAAATAGCCGGCCGAGGGCTGGCTGGCCAGATGCTCCTTGATCCGCGCCTCGGCCTGGGCATCGCGCGGGCCTGAATCCTTTTCGGCCTGCTGCAGCCGTGAAAACAGTCCATCGATCAGGGTTTGTTCTTCGCTGTTCATGGCGACCTCATCAGATTGCCGGGTAGAAAACCAAGCCGGTTCCGCAGAACCGGTGCCCACCAGTAATGGGGCTTGCCGCGAAGGATTCAATGGTCTTTACCTGATGTTTACGTTTGCTAGTGCGGGTGCCTGATCGGTTAAAGTGTCGGACCGCTTCTGGACCTGCGATCCCGACTCATGAATCCGTTTGACGTGCTGCGTGACTCTTTGTATTTCTTCAAGCGCCATCTGGGCCGGATCGCCCAGCTGTGCCTGCCACTGGTGATACTCGAGGCCGTGCTGCAACAAGCCGTCGACCGCGCCGTCGGCCCGGATGGCTTTCCCGGCTATAGCGTGATCGTCGGGCTGCTGGTGTATCCGGTGTACACCGCTGCGCTGATCCTGTTTCTCGACGCCCGTAGCCGAGGCGAATCGCCGCACATTCGCGACCTCCTCGCCGCGGCCCTCACCCTCTGGCCGCGCTTCGCGCTGCTGACCGCTCTCAACACGCTGCTGATCCTGCTGGGCATATCGTTGTACATCCTGCCGGGCCTGTGGCTGATGGTGACCCTGGCGTTCAGCGAATACCTGCTGGTGCTCCGAGGCCTGGCGCCGTTGGCGGCGATGAAGGAAAGCCTGCGCATGAGTCGCGGCCAGTTCTGGCGGATCCTGTTGTGCATCATGGGCGTGATGGGCCCGCTGTGGCTGCTCAAGGGCGCCAGCGTCTCGGTGTACCCACCGCCCCAGAACCCCTGGCTAGGCCTGTTGATCGACAGCGTTCACAGCTTCCTGCAACTGTTCACCAGCGTGGTGCTGTTCCGGATATTCATGCTGGTCGGGGAAAAACCCGAGCCATGACCCGCCTACTGCGCTACACCCTGCTGGGCCTGTTGTCGGTGCTTTGCCTGGCCGCCCTGTCGATCTATAGCCTGACCTGGCGCCCACATGCCCGGGAAGCACTGCCGGTCAGTTGTACCGCCAGCGCCGCACCGCTGATGCCCGGTCAGGCGATCAAGGTGATGACCTGGAACGTCCAGTTCCTGGCTGGCAAGCGCTACGTGTTCTGGCACGACCTGGCCCAAGGCGACGATGAAAGCCCGACCCTGGAAGACATGGCCTTCAGCCTCGACGAAGTGGCACGGGTCATCCGTGACGAACAACCCGGCATCGTCCTGCTGCAGGAACTGGACAACGGCGCCAAGGCCAGCGACTACCAGGACCAGCTCAAGTTATTGCAGGAGCGGCTCGCCGACCTTTACCCCTGCAGCACCAGCGCCTTCGACTGGAAGGCCGATTTCATACCCAGCCCCCATATCTTCGGCAGCGTCGGTCGACAACTGGCAACGCTGAGCCGCTACCGCATCGATCATGCCGAACGGGTGCAACTGCCGGTGGCCGAGGCCAACTTCATCAGCCGCCAGTTCCAACCGAAGAATGCCCTGCTGGTGAGCTACATGCCGCTGAGCGATGGCAGCCAACTGGCCGTGCTCAACACGCATCTGGAGCGGGCCACGCAGCCGGACGAAACCCTGCCCAAGCAGGTCACTGCCGTGGCCCAGGCCCTGGACAAGTTCGAATCCCGAGGCATGCCCTGGCTGATCGGCGGCGACTTCAACCTGCTGCCCCTGGGGCAGTACCTGCGCCTGCCGCCCGAACAGCGCACCCCCTACTCCGCCGACAGCCCGCTGCACCTGCTGTGGGACAAGTACCCGATGATTCCCACCAACAACGAGGCCAGCGGCATCGACCGTGCGCACTGGCTGACCCACTACCCGAACGACCCCGGCCTCAACGGCCCGGACCGCACCGTCGACTACCTGTTCTACAGCCCGCGTATCAAACGGGTCGAGGCCCAGGTGCGGCAGGACGATACGCTGCGCATCTCCGATCACTTGCCGGTGATTGCGCGGTTCCTGCTGCCCGTTACGCCATAGCCGCAGACCTGTGGAAACGAGTCTGCCCGCGAATGCACTGTGTCTGCCAACTTCTATGCGACTGATAGGCCGCTATCGCGAGCAGGCTCGCTCCCACAGGAATCCTGCGGTGAATAACGATCGTGCGGCCAGCCCGGAGCCCATGTGGGAGCGAGCCTGCTCGCGATAGCGGGTGCTCAGCCAGTTTTGATGTGACTGACAGATAGCCATCGCGAGCGGGCTCCCACAGGGTTCGGGTCCACTCGGATTAACGTCTGTTCACTTACGCGGCTTGACCCGCGCCGTCGCCTCCGCCACCAGCGGATCATCCGGCCAGTAATGCTTGGGATAACGTCCCTTGAGGTCCTTCTTCACTTCGGCGTAGGTGCTGCGCCAGAAGTTCGCCAGGTCCTGGGTCACCTGCACCGGCCGGCGTGCCGGTGACAGCAGGTGCAGCTTGACCACCTGGCGTCCGCCGGCGATGCGCGGAGTCTCGGCCAGGCCGAACAGTTCCTGCAAGCGCACCGCCAGGATCGGCGGATATTCGCTGTAGTCCAGGCGGATCGACGAACCCGAGGGCACGCTCAAGTGATGGGGTACTTGCTCGTCCAACCGCTGCGGCAACGGCCAGGGCAGCAGGTTGTGAACGATGCTCGACAGGTCCAGGTTGGCAAAATGGCTGAGGCGCGAGACTCGGCCCAGATACGGCATCAGCCAATGTTCAAGACTGCCGAGCAACGCTTTGTCGCTGACGTCGGGCCATTCGCTTTCGCCCTTGGCGTCCAGGTCCAGTCGACGCAGCAGTGCCACCCGCGCCTGCCATTGCCGCAGTTCCGGCGTCCAGGGCAACAGCTCCAGGCCCTTGCGCCGCACCAGGTTCACCAGGGCCTGGCTACGGGCGGACTCATCCAGGCCGGTCAGCGGTTCGCGGCTGAGCACCAGTTCGCCGACCTTGCGCTGGCGCTCGGCCCGCAGCACGCCTTCGCGCTCGTCCCAGTCCAGTTGATCCACCGTGTGCACCTGCTCGGCCAGTACGGAATCGAACAGCGCCGGGTCGAAATCCGTTGCCAGGTAGATCCGCTCTTCACGCTGGCCCTGGCGGCTGCCGAGATCGGCGATCACCAGCCACGGCTGCTTCATCAGGCTGTCGGCCTCGGCAAACAGCGCCGCACGGCCGTTGGCCAAGCGGTACTCCGCGCCGCCGGGTCGTCGCTGCTGCGCGACCCGATCCGGGTAGGCCAACGCCAGCAGCGCCCCGAGCCAACGCGGATGATCGGGATCGGCCACCGCTTCTTCGGCCTTGCCCCGCAAATAGCCGCGATACTGCCGGGCCAGTTGCCGCGCCCGCGTCACGCCACCTTGCGCACCTCGCGCCGCCCGCTCTTCGCCGGACAGCAAGGCCAGACGACTGTGCAAATCCGCGCCGGCGCCCCTGAGAATGTCCCGTTCGCCCAACAACGCCGCGACGTTGCAGGCCATGTCCGCCAGCCCCAGCGCCTGCCCGCGCAACAATAAATGAGCGATACGCGGGTGGGCCGGCAGTTCGGCCATGGCCTGGCCGTGACGAGTCAGTTGCTCGCCGTCCAGCGCGCCCAGACGCTGCAGCAAGTCCTGGGCCTGGGCGTAGGCGGCGCCGGGCGGCACGTCGAGCCAGACCAATTGCTGCGGCGTCACGCCCCAGCGCCCCAGTTGCAAGGCCAGCCCGGCCAGGTCCGCCGAAAGGATCTCCGCGCTGCCATAGGCGGCCAGTTGTTCGTGCTGATCTTCGGACCACAACCGATAGCACACCCCCGGCTCCAATCGCCCGGCCCGACCGGCCCGCTGAGTAGCGCTGGCCCGGGAAACGCGCTGGGTGTCGAGACGAGTCATGCCGCTGCCCGGGTCGAAACGTGGAACCCGGGCCAGCCCGGCATCGACCACCACCCGGACGCCGTTGATGGTCAGGCTGGTTTCGGCGATGTTGGTCGCCAGCACCACTTTGCGCAGGCCAGCAGGCGCTGGGTCAATGGCGGCACGTTGGGCCGCGAGGTCCAATTCGCCGTGCAGGGGACACAGCAGCACATTACCGCCCTCGCCCAGGGCATCGGCCAGTTGCTGGTGGACACGACGGATCTCCGCCTGCCCGGGCAGAAACACCAAGACGCTGCCGGTTTCATCGTGCAGGGCTTCGAGTACGGTCTGTACCAACCGCGGCTCGATGAACTCACCGGGCTGGAACGGACGGCCCCAGCGCACGGTCACCGGGAACATCCGCCCTTCACTGCGCAGGATCGGCGCGTCGTCCAACAATCCGGCCAGGCGCTCGCCTTCCAGGGTCGCAGACATCAACAGAATCTTCAGCGGCTGGTCTTCGCGAAACAGCTCCCGGCCGTTGAGGCTCAGGGCCAGGGCCAGGTCGGCGTCGAGACTGCGTTCGTGGAATTCATCGAAAATCAGCAGCCCCACACCTTCCAATGACGGGTCGTCCTGCAAGCGGCGGGTGAGAATTCCTTCGGTGACCACTTCAATACGGGTGCCTGGGCCAACCTTGCTGTCCAGACGAATCCGGTAGCCGACGGTTTCACCGACCTTTTCACCCAACTCACTGGCCAATCGCTCCGCCGCCGCCCGTGCCGCCAGGCGTCGGGGTTCGAGCATCAGGATGGTCTGTCCGGCCAGCCACGGCTCGTTCAACAGGGCCAGAGGAACGCGGGTGGTTTTACCGGCACCGGGCGGTGCTTCGAGCACAGCTTCATGGCGTGATGCCAAGGCTTGACGCAGGGTTGGTAAAACTTCATCAATCGGCAAAGAAATCATGCTGGCTCCAAAACAGAGGGCCGAGTATAACGGCGAACTGTTTGGCGTGGTCTGGACTCAAACCCACAACGCCCTTACCTGCTCAGGAGATTGTTATGCGTATTCCCTTTCGCGTGATCGGTGGTGTCCTGGTCGCCACCCTGCTGACCCAGGTCAGCGCCTGCGGCTCGATCTTCTACCCTGACCGTCGCGGCCAGATCGACGGCAAGATCGACCCGGCCATTGCCGCGCTCGACGCCGTCGGCCTGCTGTTCTACATCATTCCCGGCCTGATCGCGTTCGCGGTGGACTTCGCCACCGGCGCCATTTACTTCGAGCCGGGCAAGACCGCCCAGATCGCGCCAGAAAAGCTCAAGCAGGCCGTCAACCCTGACGGCAGCGTCGACAACCATAAATTGCAGGCCATTCTGGAAAGCGAACTGGGCCGCAGCTTCCCCCTGGACGATCCACGGCTGATCCAGCACAAGGGCAGCGCGCAGCAACTGGCCGCTCTCGGACTCAAACCGGCCGCATGACGGGCGCCACTGAAGGAACGACCGCGCCATGACCACCACTCCCGAACACGCTCGCCTGCTACGCCTGGCCACCCGCGCCTCGGTGGCCGTGGCGTCGATCCTGATTATCGCCAAGGCACTGGCCTGGTGGCTGAGCGGTTCGGTGAGCATGCTCGCCGGCCTGACCGACTCGGCCTTGGACGGCGTCACCTCGCTGCTCAACCTGCTGGCGGTGCATTACGCCTTGCGTCCCGCCGACGCCGATCATCGCTACGGTCATGGCAAGGCCGAATCCCTGGCCGGCATGGCCCAGGCGCTGTTCATTGGCGGCAGCGCTGTGTTGATTGCCCTGCAGGCGTTCGAGCGCCTGAAAAACCCGGTCCCGGTGGAGGCGCCCTGGCTCAGTGTCGGCGTGATCGTGTTTTCCCTGGCCCTGACCCTGGCGCTGCTGGCGTTGCAACACCGGGTCATCCGCGCCACGGGCTCCAACGCCGTTCGCGCCGACTCGCTGCATTACCGTTCCGACCTGTTGCTCAACGGCAGCATCCTGGTGGCACTGCTGCTGGCCGGGTTCGGCTGGTATCAACTCGACGCCTGGTTCGGCCTGGGCATCGCCGTCTACATTCTCTGGAGCGCCATCCAGATCGCCCGGGAAAGTTTCGCCGTGTTGATGGACGAAGAACTGCCGCCCAACGTCAGCCAGCACATGCTGGAACTGGCCTGTGCCGTGCCCGGCGTGCTGGGTGCCCATGACTTGCGCACGCGGATTTCCGGCAACCACTGGTTCGTGCAACTGCATCTGGAATTGCCTGGAGAGCTGACCCTGTCAGTGGCCCACGGCCTCAGCGACCAGGCCGCCGATGCGATCCACCGCGCCTATCCGAAGGCCGAAGTGCTGGTGCACGCCGATCCGTCGGAAGTGGTGAAAACCGCCAGCGCCTGATGCGCTTCACCTCTGTGGGAGTAAAGCTTGCTCGCGATAGCGGCCGATCAGCCAACATTGTTGTCGACTGACTGACCCAATCGCGAGCAAGCTTTGCTCCCACAGGTTTGTGGCGTTCAGCACCCAGTCTTTTTTACTGAACAAACAAACCTCAGTAACTCACCTGATACCCACGGCTGCTCAAGCAACTCCCCTGAGCCTGCCGGTAGGTCTGTACCACTTCCGGCGCGGGCGGGTAGGTGTAGTTGCGCGGATCGAAGCCGCTCTGCTGCACCGCCCAGCGATAGCACTCGTAGCCATCCTGGTTGACCTGCTCGGGAGACTGACCGTTGGCCGGATAAGCCACCACATCGAAACTGTTGCCCTGGGGTTGTGGCTGCGGGTTGGCGACGGGGGCGTCGACCACGACGTAGTCCTGGGTGTTGGCTTCGTAGATGTAATAAGCACCGGCGGCGAGGAAGAACAGCGAGCTGCCGATCCAGACTTCCCGGGCATAGTCGGGCAGGTAACGGGTGCGGATGCCCCGAGGCGGCTGCACCACGACATAGCGTGGTCCTTGCGGGCGATACCAATAGCCACCCGAGAAGAAATAGTCCTGGCCACGATAGGGCACACGGTAATTGCGATCCGGGAAGCGGTCGATGACATAACCGGGACGATATTGCGGCCCCGGCCCCCAACCATTGCCATGCCCGTCCGGGCGACCGGCCCAGTGCTGATCTGGACGATTGTCATGCTCGGGGCGTGGCCGATTGCTCGGATAACCGTCGCTGCGGCGCGGGATATCGCGGTAGTAACCCGGTTGCGGCTCCCGAGTCTGGGTCACGCTGTCGGGCCGGCCCTGGATCGGCAGGTTGTTGCCCGGCTGCTGCTGTTGCGGCGGACGACCATGACCGTTGGGATCCTGGGGTGATCGGTCATAGGATGGGCCACCCTGGCGCTGGGCGCCGGGTTCGAACTGGCGGCTGTTGTCGCCGCGGATGATTTCGTTGCTCCGGGGCCGGGGCTGTTCAACATGGCCCTGGCTGTTGCCACCGCGCTGGTCGTGGTCACGACCGCCGTCCGGGCCACCACGGTTTTGCTGATCATCGGCCATCCCTTGCGCACTGACACTTGCCCACAACAGACCAACACCTGCCAGACGCCAGATGCGCGACTTCATGTTATTCCTCACAACGGTTCAGGGCCTGATGATAAGACTGGGAAAAGCCCAGGCCGGTTCTGCACCAGATTATCAGCAGCGCCACTTATTTCGCAGGCATTAAAAAAGGGAGACCCGTCGGCCTCCCCTTGAGAACTTCGTCCGTGCTCGACGCTTGTGGCGTCGGCTCACCTCACGCCGTCTTCTGGACAGTGTGCAGCTCGGGGGTCATGAGTGGCCTGTCTGGCTACCAGGCACCGGTGGGTGCCGCGACCGCAGCCGGCCTGCTTGGGCGGGCTGCATTGGACTGTTTGTCCGAGCAGTGATCTTGGTGATAAGAATAGGCCTGGGCCGGCGACAGATGATTGCGAAGATTGCTCAATTAAACATCGCTTGCGCAATTTTTACCCCCGGATAGATAATCCCACGCAATTATCAAGATAAAGGCCCGACCGATGAGCAAACTCGACCGTTACGACCTGAGCATTCTGGCGGAATTGCAGCGCGACGCGCGCATCTCCAATCAGGAACTGGCCGAGCGCATCGGCCTGTCACCCTCGCCCTGTTCGCGGCGGGTCAAACAGTTGGAAGACGACGGCTACATTACCCGCCAGGTCGCGTTGCTCGACCGCAAAATGCTCGGACTGAGCCTGACCGCCTACGTGCTGATAGGCATGGACCGTCACACCCCCGAACGCTTCGAAAACTTCGAAGCCGCGATTCGCAACCTGCCGCAAGTGCTCGAGTGCAGCCTGGTGACCGGCATGGACGCGGACTACCAGCTCAAGGTGGTGGTGCCGGACATGGACCATTACCAGAAACTGCTGCTGGGCCACCTGACCCGGATCGACGGCGTCACCAGCGTGCGCTCGAGTTTCGTGCTGAACCAGGTGCTCAGCAGTACCGAATTGCCGTTGACCCATCTGCGCAGCTGAAACCGCCTCAACCACTGTAGGAGCCGAGCTTGCTCGCGATGGCGGCATTACAGTCGACAATGACTTGGCTGATCCACCGCCATCGCGAGCAAGCTCGGCTCCCACAGGGTCCGGGCAGTCGCACCATCGAGAAGGCGATGAATAGCTGCGACACACCGCCGCAGGTCAATCCCTCGCCCGGCCCCCATGCCGTATACTCGCCCCGCCTTTCCAACCCCGCCCACGCCGGAGTGTTTCGATGGATCCTGCTGTTTTCGAAGAGTGGATGATGACCGGCCTGGTCAGCATTCTGATCATTTTCATGGGCTTCATCGTCTGGGATCTGGCGAAGAAGTCCAAGGCCGGGCGTTTCGGTTCGTTCATCCTGTTTTTCGTGCTGGGGCTCGGCGTGGCGGCGTTCGTCATCAAGAGCGTGGTGATCGGCCTGATCGAGTCCGGGGCGCTATAGGCGCGCCGGGACCTCTTTCCACTGGCCCTGATCAAGCCCTTCGATCGTCCAATCGCCAATCCTGACCCGCACCAGCCGCAACGTCGGCAACCCCACGGCAGCGGTCATCCGTCGTACCTGGCGGTTGCGCCCCTCGCGTATGACCAGTTCCAGCCAACTCGTAGGCACGCTTTTGCGAAAACGCACCGGCGGGTTGCGCGGCCATAGCAGCGGTTCGTCCAGCAAGCGCGCCTCGGCGGGCAGCGTCATGCCGTCGTTCAACTCCACGCCATCACGCAGGCGTTGCACCTGTTCAGCGCTTGGCTCGCCTTCCACTTGCACCCAGTAAGTCTTGGCCAGTTTGTGCTTGGGGTCGGCGATACGTGCCTGCAATTGCCCGTCGTTGGTCAGCAACAACAGCCCCTCGCTGTCGCGATCCAGCCGCCCGGCCGGGTAGATGCCCGGGATGTCGATAAAATCCTTGAGCGTCGCTCGCCCCTCGCCATCGCTGAATTGGGTCAGCACATCGAAAGGCTTGTTGAACAGGATCAGCCTGGGCTCGGCCGGAGGCGCCTTCGCGACCCGGCGCGCGGCGGATGCAGGGGGTTTCACGCCAGGGCGGCGGGAAACGGGACGTGGAGGACGGGACATGGCGGCACTATCTAACTAACGGTCAGGGCCGACCATGCTAGTGGCCCGACCGTTAAATGACTACCGTCCGAACGGTATCAGCGGAACGGCGGCTCGTCGAAGCTGCGCAGTTTGCGCGAATGCAATGAATTGAGCTGGTTGCGCAACAGATCCAATGCCTCGATACCGATTTTCAAGTGCTGGTTGACCGCCCGCTCATAGAACGCGTTGGCCGAGCCCGGCAGCTTGATTTCGCTGTGCAGCGGTTTGTCCGAGACGCAAAGCAACGTGCCATAGGGCACCCGCAGGCGATAACCCTGGGCGGCGATGGTGCCACTCTCCATGTCCACCGCCACCGCGCGGGACAGGTTGATCAGCGGACGCTCCTGGGCCCAGCGCAGCTCCCAGTTGCGGTCGTCGTAGGTCAGCACGGTGCCGGTACGTAGGCGTTTCTTCAGCTCATCGCCTTTTTCGCCAGTGATGTTCGCCGCGGCTTGCTGAAGCGCCAACTGCACTTCTGCCAGGGCGGGAATCGGGATATTCGGTGGCACCACCCGGTCGAGGATGCCATCACGGCGCATGTAGGCGTGGGCCAGCACGTAGTCGCCGATGGTCTGGGACTGCCGCAACCCGCCGCAGTGGCCGATCATCAGCCAGCAATGAGGTCGCAGCACGGCCAGGTGGTCGGTGATGTTCTTGGCATTGGAAGGGCCGACACCGATGTTCACCAGGGTCACGCCATGGCCGTCGTTGGCCTGCAGGTGATAGGCCGGCATCTGGTAACGGTGCCAGACCACGCCGGCGGCGATGGCCGACGCTTCGCTGTGGTCCATGTTCTTGTCGATGATCACATTGCCCGGCAGGACCATGCGTACGAAGCGCGGGTCGCTGCGCAATTGCTCCAGGCCATGGACGATGAACTGGTCGACATAACGGTGATAGTTGGTCAGCAGGATCCACGGCTGCACATGACGCCAATCGCTGCCGGTGTAGTGCACGAGACGACGCAGGGAGAAATCCACGCGGGCGGCGTCGAACAGTGACAGAGGCAGCGGGTCGGTGTTCTCCCAGTCATAGAGGCCGTCGGCGATGCCATCGGTGGCGGCCGACAGGTCGGTGCTGGGAAACACCCGCGCCAGCACCGCCGCCGTCACACCGGAACCGGCCAGTTCATCGCCCTGCTCCACCACATACGGGTAAGGAATGTTCTGCTCGCTGACGCCCACTTCCACGGTGACGGTAAAGTCATGCATCAGCGGGACGAGTTGTTCGAGCAGGTATTTACGGAACGCGGCAGGATGGGTGACGGTGACGCTGTAGGTGCCCGGCAACTGGACCTTGGCATAGGCGCGGGTGGTTTGCGGGACCTCGCCGTGGCAGTGGTAGGTCAGCCGCAACGCCGGATAGCGGAACAGCGCACGTTGCTCGGCATCCGGCTCGATGCGGTCCTTGAGGTAGCGCATGAGCGCCTGGTTCAGCGCGGTGGTCGCACGCTCGTGCAGGGCCGCCAGGCGATCCACGGCTTGTTCGGCGGTTTGAACGACAATAAACGCTTCGGTCACGATCAGCTTCCTGTGTTCTGACTTGCAGACCTTCATCTTGCCTGCATCGCCGTCTTACGGGAACAGTGGCGTGTTGGCGCGCTCGATCATCCACCCCCTTTACCTAATGGACGCGAGCCTGCTCGCGACGACGGCCAGGTATCGACCTGAAATGATTAGACCTGCGGTCACCCTCTTCGAGGAAGGATGAGAACAACTCGCCCTCCATTGCATGGCGCTATCGATGCCGCCCTCATAATAGCTGTCATTCTCGACAGTATACAGACAGCCAATCCATGTGGTTCTGTTCTTGTGCCTGTTGCCAATCTTTGAGACAGAACGAATGCCCAAATGATCGCGTTGTAAGGCCTCTCTACCAAACAACCAAGGTCCATTTCAATGAACATATCAACCAAACACGGCACCGCTCCAGGTAGCTTCGATGACAGCTTCGGTACTCAAGGCATTGTTCGAATTCAACTTCCGCCCGGGCGCTTTCAGGGAACGTCCAGGCTACTGCCGGATGGAAAGATACTTTCAATTTCGATGGCCGAGCAAATGAACGCCCTGGCAATTGTGAAGCACACGACGGAAGGCGTTCTGGATACCACGTTTGGCAGCGGGGGCGTGGTTTATACTCGTCTCTCATTTAACGAAACCTTTACGCTTTTGGACTTTGTCGTACTCGCGAACGGAAAAATTGTCGTAGTTGGAGGTCTTAACGAGTCCTTCGATTTTTTCAGTGGGGCGCTATTCGCTCGCCTACTTACCGACGGCCGTCTGGATCTTATGTTTGGCACCGGCGGGGTCACTTCCTTCAACGTAGAGCTGGCGAACCGTCGTAGAGTGAGAATAGCCGCCAGGGATGACGGAAGGGTTTTTGTGGCAACGGAAGCCAGAGATACTGGAGCCGGGCGTGACGGTGTGATTTTTGGTCTTAATGCGGCGGGCAAGCCTGACGTGACCTTCGGCAACAACGGCGTGGTGTATTCAATGCCGGGCGCCAGTTTTCAATCCATCGCTATACAGGCGGACAAGCTACTGGTCAGTGGCATCTACCAAAAAGGCGGCCTCATTGCCCGCTATACCAACCAAGGCGAGCTTGATTTGAGTTATGGCGGCTTCAATCAGGGGTTTGTTTTGATTGATGGCACGGGAGGCTTTCATGTAGAACTCATTCATTTGGCACAACAGCCTGACGGAAAGACATTGGCTGCAGGCTATATTTTTAAAGGAGAGAATGGCAGCCTGCTGGGGACGTTACCACTTCTGTCACGCGTTAACGCAGACGGCACGCAAGACAATACGTTTAACCGAGGAAATGCTCTGGAAATATTTGTAACCGACGAATCAGACTACGGATGGCAAGCCTTGTATGCAACGGCACAACCTGACGAAAAACTTATAGTACTGTGCCAAAAATCAAGTAGAACCGCATTGCTAAGATATACAAAGGACGGCGCTAAGGACACCAACTTTACCGCGCCTGAACTCCAACTAATGGATTCAAGACCGCCTCCTGTCCTCCAGGTACAACCTGACGAGAAAATACTGATTTCTGGCTCTGGCAATGACATCGGCGCCATCGTCCGGCTGCTAGGTTAATCGAAACCAATCAAAGTGAAGAGGGAGTTATCAGCCTCCCTCCTCACATTGACGTCCAAGCCACCCCTACAGTAGATCGGGATAATCGGCCGTCAGAACCCCTGCGGGGTAGAACGCGTCACGATGGCCTCCACTCTCAACCCCCGTGGCAAGGCGCCGTAGACCCGGCCAGTCGAACCCAGGCGGCTGGCGATGAAGGCATCACTGACGTCGCTGTTGCCCGCCTCCAGCAACAGCTTGGCTTGCAGGCCCACGGCGATGTCTTCGGTCAATTGCCGGGCGCGAAACTGGATATCGTCGGTGTCCTTGAACGCCGCCTGTAATTGGTGGATGTGGTTGGCCAGGCGCTTGTCGCCGTGGCCGTCGCCCAACTCATTGAACAATACCTCCAACACACCAGGTTCCTTGGACAGGGCCCGCAACACATCGAGGCATTGCACGTTGCCGGAGCCTTCCCACGTTGAATTGACCGGCGCCTCCCGGTACAGGCGCGGCAGGATGCTGTCTTCGACATAACCGGCGCCCCCCATGCACTCGGCAGCTTCATTGATCATCGCGGGGGCGCGCTTGCAGATCCAGTACTTGCCCACTGCCGTCACCAGCCGGGCGAACTTGGCTTCGTGCTCGTCACTCAAGTGATCCAGCGCCCGCCCCATGCGCAAACTCAAGGCCAACGCGGACTCGCTTTCCAGCGCCAGGTCGGCCAGCACGTTCTGCATCAAGGGCTGCTCACTCAACAGCCTGCCGCCGACTGTCCGATGGGCACAGTGATGGCTGGCCTGGGTCAATGCCTGGCGCATCAGGGCGCTGGAGCCGACCATGCAATCGAAGCGGGTCATGGCGACCATCTCGATAATGGTCGGCACGCCGCGCCCCTCCTCACCAATCATCCAGGCCAGGGCACCGCGAAACTCGACTTCGCTGGAAGCATTGGAGCAGTTGCCCAGCTTGTTTTTCAGGCGCTGGATATAGAACTGGTTGCGGGTGTCGTCCGGACGATGGCGCGGCAACAGGAAACAGGTCAGACCCTTGTCGGTCTGAGCCAGGGTCAGGAAGGCATCGCACATCGGCGCCGAACAGAACCACTTGTGGCCCACCAGTTCATAGGCCTGGCCCGGTCCCCGGGCGCCCACCGGGAAAGCCTTGGTGGTGTTGGCCCGCACATCGGTGCCGCCCTGTTTTTCGGTCATCGCCATGCCAAGGGTGACGCCGGCCTTGTGGGCCATGCCGACATTGCGCGGGTCGTACTCGGTGGCCAGCACTTTCGGCATCCAGCGCTCAGCCAGGTCCGGCTGCAAGCGCAGCGCCGGGACACTGGCAAAGGTCATGGTCAACGGGCAGCCCGTGCCGGCTTCGGCCTGGCTGTGCAGATACGTCATCGACGCCCGGGCCACATGGGCGCCGGGTTGCGGATGAGCCCAGGGCAGGCTGGGCAGGCCATGCTCGATGGCGGTACGCATCAGCTGGTGATAAGCGGGATGGAACTCCACCAGATCAACGCGGTGACCATAGCGGTCATGGCTGGAGAATACCGGTTTGTTCTGGTTGGCCAGGAACCCTGCCTCCATCAGCGGCCCGCCGGCCAACCCACCGTACTCATCGATCCGTGCCTGGGCCCAGCCGGCACCGAAACGCTGCGACCATTGCTGCAGCGGCAAGTCGATGCGATACAGGTTGGCGCCGTCCAGGGAGGGCGGCTGATTGGTGACGTCGTGGGTTTCGGCGAACTGGTGCAGGTTCATGACAGGGCTCCTCGGTCGGCCAGCAGGAACCAGTTAAGCACTGCCTCCAGGCCGAACAAAGTGTCATACCCGCCTAAATGTCGGCGCTTTCGCCCTGCCCCGGACACAGCACGCGACGTTGCAAAATCGCCTGCAGAACCTCGAACTTCACCGGTTTGCCCAAGTAATCGACCAAGGCGCCCGCCGGACAACCATTCGGGTCCAGGTTCGGGCCGACCACCAGCACCGGCAACTCCTCACAGCCGGCCAGGGTACGGATCTGGCAGCAGACCGACACGCCGTCCAAAGGTGGCGACTGGCAATCGAGCACCACGGCATCGAAACTGCCGTCCCGCAACATTTCCAGCGCCCCACGGCCACTGTCGGCGGTGCGCACCCGGTAGCCCAGCTTGAGCAGCATGCCGCGCATGACCAGTTGATCGATGCTGTCGTCATCGGCCAGCAGCACCGTACAGTCCTGAGGCTGACGCATGCCGTGTCTTTTGCTGAACGGAAACGGCGTGGAGCTCGCCATCGGCAAAGCCATTTCAAATTCGATGTCCAGCTGAAAGCGGCTGCCGCGCCCAGGCTCGGACGTATGGGTCAAGCGGCCGCCCATCAACCCCACCAACTGCCGACAAATTGCCAGGCCCACGCCCAGGCCGCCGTACTCACGGGTCATGGAGCCGTCGAGCTGGAAGAAACGCTGGTACAAGGTCGCTTCGCCCAGATCGGTGAAGCCGATCCCTGTGTCGATCACGGCGAAGGACAGCCCCCAGCGATCATGCTCCATCGGTTTGCCGCTGACTCGCATGGCCAGGCCGCCCACCCGGGTGAATTTGATGGCGTTGTCCAGCAGGCATTCCAGGCACTGGGTCAACTTGCAGCTGTCACCGAGCAACCGATCCGCCAGACCCGGCGCCACATCGACCTTGAAATCCAGGCCCTTGGCCTGCGCACTGGCCGCGAACTGCACCTGCAAGACATCGAGCATCCCGCGCAGGCTGAACGGCGCCGGATTGACCTTGAGCTTGCCGGCCTGCAATTCCGTGAGGGTCAGCATGCCGTTGACCATGCGCATCATGTCCCGCGCCGAGCCGGCGGCGGTCTGTTGGTATTGGGTCAGCTCCTCGTCCATCTCGACGGTTTCCATCAACTCCAGCGAGCCGATGACGCCATTCATGGGCGTACGCAGTTCATGGGTCAGGGTCGCGAGGAATTCGTCCTTGAGCTTGTTACCGTGGGCCAGTTGCTGGTTGAGCACTTCCAGCTTCTGCCCGGCATCCAGCAGGGTCTGGGCCTGTTGCTCACGCATGGCATTGATGCGGTCGGCCAGGGCCAGGGACAACAACGCCACTTCGATGGCCGAGCCGATCTGGCTGGCGTACATGGTCAGGAACACGTTCGGCAGATAACCGAGCACCATCAGGGTATTGACGATGCCTCCCAGCAAAAACGCCGACCAGGCAATGATGAAGTAACGCGCCACCCTCAGCCCACGCCACCAGGCGAACAGGCCGGCAGCAAAAATCACCACCGTGAACACCAGCGCCAGCGCCGTCGCCAGACGCAGGGCCAGGGCGTAACTGGCCATCAGCGACAGGCCCACCACCACCGCGCTGAAGACGATCAGCGCCAACAACAGGCGATCGAGCCAGCGACTGTGTTGGGCGGTTTGCAGGAAGCTGCGGGCAAACTGACTGCCGAACAGAGCCGCGCAGCCGATGAAGAATGGTGTCGCGGCGTTGGTCCACCAAGGGTTGTCCGGCCAGAAATACTCGGCGGCGGCACCGTTGACCGACAACTGGTACAAGCCGAACGAGGCGATATAGACGATGTAATAGAGATAACTGGTGTCCCGCACACTCAGGTAGATGAACAAGTTGTACACCAGCATGCCCAGCAGCACGCCATAGATAATCCCCAGCACATACAAGCGCACCGGCTGCTGTTCGAGATAAGCAGTGCTGGACCACAGGGTCAGCGGCGCCTGGATCGACCCCTGGCTCTGCAGGCGCAGATAAACGGTCTGGCGCTGATCGGGGACAAAATCCAGGCTGAACAGGTAGCTGTTCTGACGAATTTCCCGGGCGTTGAATGGCAGCGCATCGCCGGTCTGGCGAACCAGACGGTAGACTCCGCTGGTATCAGGCAGATACAGATCGAGATGATCCAAGGGCGGATAGGCCAGCTCCAGTAACCAGGTGCGCTGGGCATTCACATTGTGGGGACGGTAATGGAGGTCGATTTTCAGCCAGAACGCCGACCGCGAGTAACCGGCATTCAGCGTTGCCTTGTCATGGGGCTTGAAGCGACCGGCAGCGGCTTCGGCCAGCACATCGTCGAGGGTGGCGGTGCCGTTTGCGTCTTCGAACACTTGCAGCGCTTGGCCCAGGGGCAGGCTTTGGGTGAACTCGTCGAATTCGAGGGCGCTTGCCAAAGGGGACAAGCACAGCAGCAACATCAGCAAATAGCGCATTTAAGCCCCAGCGTGGCCTGTCCGGTTGAGTCAGGAAGCCCCCCATTCCCTGAGTAGACGTAAAACCGGCATTACCTGTTATTAAGTTGGATCCATCCTTAGCATAGCCGTTGATGGCCAACTTGCACCATTGAAATCTCTCTTGCAGAAGGCTCTAGAACGGGCGTTTCAGAGCAAAGCATTGAGATAGAGCTGTTGCTTTGGTCAAGTTGCATGCTGCCGCGGCGCATCGCTCACCCAATGGCACGGGGAATTTATCGGTGGCGCCGACCACAGGGGTTTGGTGGTAAGCTCGCGCACCATGAATATCTACAGCTCTCGCCCCGTTGTCCTCTGTCTCTCCGGCCACGACCCCAGTGGTGGCGCCGGCTTGCAGGCAGATATCGAAGCCCTTCTCGCCCAGGGTTGCCATGCCGCCCCGGCCGTTACCGCGCTGACCGTGCAAGACACGGTGAACGTAAGCGACTTCCGCGTACTCGATCGCGAGTGGGTCCTGGCGCAAGCCAATGCCGTGCTCAACGATTCGTCGGTGGCGGCGGTCAAGCTGGGCATGCTCGGCTCCCTGGAGATGGTCGACACCGTGGTCGAACTGCTCCAGGCGCACCCGCACCTGCCCATGGTCTGCGATCCGGTGCTGCGCGCTGGCGGCGGCGGACGCCTGGGCAAGGATGAAGTCGGCTACGCCATGCGCGAACGCCTGCTGCCCCTGGCGATCATCGCCACCCCGAACCTGCCGGAAGCCCGCATCCTCGCCGAACTGCCCGAAGGCAGCGCCGATGAGTGCGCCGAAAAACTGCTGCCCTTCGTCAAGCACCTGTTGATCACCGGCGGGCATGGCGACGAACATGAAGTCCATAATCGTCTGTACAGCCGCGACGGACACCGCGAGACGTTTACCTGCCAGCGCTTGCCCGGCAGCTACCATGGTTCCGGTTGCACCCTGGCCAGCGCCCTGACCGGTCGACTGGCCCAAGGCGAACACCTCGCCAGTGCCGTGCGCACCGCCCTGGATTACACCTGGCGCACCCTGCGCGACGCCGAACAACTGGGCAAAGGCCAGTTCGTGCCACGTCGCCTGCCGCTGGATTTCTGCTCGTAACATTTTTGCCAGTCACATTTTTTGCCAGAAACAGAGGGCAGTGGAATGAAATTACGTGGCCTCTATGCCATCACTGATAGCCAGTTGCTGGCCGGTAGATTTCTCGCCTATGTAGAAGCGGCACTGGAAGGCGGCGTTACCCTGCTGCAATACCGCGATAAAAGCAGCGACGAGGCCCGGCACCTGCGGGAAGCCGAAGCCCTGCGCGACCTGTGCGAGCGCTACAAGACCCAGTTGATCATCAACGACGACGCCGAACTGGCGGCGCGCCTGGGCGTTGGCGTGCACTTGGGACAGACCGATGGGCCGCTGGCGCCGGTACGGGCATTGCTCGGGCACAAGGCGATCATCGGGTCCACCTGCCACGCCAGCCTGGAGCTGGCCGCACAGGCCGCCGCTGAAGGCGCGAGCTACGTAGCCTTCGGCCGCTTCTTCAACTCCAACACCAAGCCCGGTGCGCCCAGCGCAAACCTTGAACTGCTCGAACAGGCTCGCCTCAAACTGCATGTACCGGTGTGCGCCATCGGCGGCATCACCCTGGACAATGCCGCCCCGCTGGTGGCCCACGGCGTCGACCTGCTGGCCGTGGTGCATGGCCTTTTCGGCGCCGACAACGCTCATGAAGTGACGCGCCGCGCCCGCGCATTCAACGATCTGTTGAAGATCAAATAATTTCCGTTTTCGAGAGACCGACCATGTCCCGTTCCGAAACCCTGTTTGCCAACGCCCAGAAACATATCCCCGGCGGCGTGAACTCCCCCGTCCGTGCGTTCAAGAGCGTCGGCGGCACCCCGTTGTTCTTCAAACACGCCGAAGGCGCCTATGTAACCGACGAAGACGACAAGCGCTATGTGGATTACGTGGGCTCGTGGGGTCCGATGATCCTGGGCCACAGTCATCCAGAGGTGCTGGACGCCGTGCGCAAGCAGCTGGAACACGGCCTGTCCTATGGCGCCCCGACCGCCATGGAAACCGAAATGGCCGACCTGGTCTGCGCCATCGTGCCGTCGATGGAGATGGTGCGCATGGTCAGCTCCGGCACCGAGGCGACCATGAGCGCGATCCGCCTGGCACGGGGCTACACCGGTCGCGACAGCATCATCAAGTTCGAAGGTTGCTACCACGGTCACTCCGACAGCCTGCTGGTCAAGGCCGGTTCCGGTGCGCTGACCCAGGGCGTGCCGAGTTCCGCCGGTGTACCGGCGGCGTTCGCCAAACACACCCTGACCCTGCCGTTCAACGACCTCGAAGAAGTCGAAAAGATGCTCGCAGAGGTTGGCCAGGAAGTGGCCTGCATCATCGTCGAGCCAGTGGCCGGCAACATGAACTGCGTACCGCCGGCGCCGGGCTTCCTCGAAGGCTTGCGTAACCTGTGCGACAAACACGGCGTGGTCTTGATCTTCGACGAAGTGATGACCGGTTTCCGTGTCGCCCTCGGCGGTGCCCAGGCCCATTACGGCGTGACGCCGGACCTGAGCACCTTCGGCAAGATCATCGGCGGCGGCATGCCGGTGGGCTGCTTCGGCGGCAAACGCGCCATCATGGAATGCATCGCGCCACTGGGCCCGGTCTACCAGGCCGGCACGCTGTCGGGCAACCCGCTGGCCATGGCCGCCGGCCTGACCACGCTGCGCCTGATCAGCCGACCGGGCTTCCACGCCGAGCTGACCGATTTCACCACCCGCCTGCTCGACGGCCTGCAGATGCGCGCCGACGCGGCCGGCATCCCGTTCGTGACCACCCAGGCCGGCGGCATGTTCGGCCTGTATTTCAGTGGCGCCGACGACATCGTGACGTTCGAAGACGTGATGGCCAGCGACGCGGACCGCTTCAAGCGCTTCTTCCACCTGATGCTCGAGGGCGGCGTCTATCTGGCGCCGAGTGCGTTCGAAGCCGGCTTCACCTCCATCGCCCATGGCGAGGCCGAGTTGAAGATCACCCTCGACGCGGCCGAGCGGGCCTTCGCCGCCATGAAGTAAGCCTGTGGATAACTGACGCTGGCTGACACCGGCGTCAGCGATTACCGACACGTTTCGTCTCTTTTCCTACGTATTGATCTATAAAGCAGTCATCGACACGCTCTGGCAGCAGAAAAACGAGTAAAGACTTTGTAAGGATGGCCCTGCTTATTTCATAATGCGCGCTTATTGGATCCCCCGGAGGGTCCGCGCGCCCCTCAGAGGTAAGTCGATTCCCATGAACCGCACCGGCCGCACCCTTGCCCTGGGCTGCCTGTTGCTCCTTCAGCCGCTGCTCGCGAATGCACAAGCAGGCGGTAACTCGTTGTTGATCCCGGCGGTGGGCCGTTGCACGCTCAATACCCAGCCACAAGATCTCGCACCGGCACTCGACGCCTGTCAAAAAGCGGCGGACGCAGGCGATGCACAAGCGCAATACGAGTTGGGCGAGTTCTACTATGAAGGCAAGGGCGCGCCACGCGACCTCAAGCAAGCCCTCAACTATTTCGAAAAAGCCTCGCTGCAGGGCCATGCCCAGGCACAATTCAAGCTGGGCGGCATGTTCTTCCATGGCGAAGGCGTACCGGCCAATAACGTCCAGGCCTACATCGTATTGAAGATGGCGGCGGTCAACGGCGCCGAAGATGCGTTGGACACCGCCGACGAAGTCGCCGAGCAGATGCCCCGTGCCGAACTGGAAGTTGCGACCCAGGTGCTGGGGCAGATCTTCCGCAAATACCTGATGGAACTGCAGAACGCCGATGGGCGTACGCCCTTCTCGCCGTTACCCTGATTTTGCTGTGGCCTTGATGGCCTCATCGCGAGCAGGCTCGCTCCCACATTGGCACTCTGTGAGCACAAGATTTGTGAACACCTGTTATCCCGTGTGGGAGCGAGCCTGCTCGCGATTAGCAGCGACTCGGACTTGAACCTTACTTCTCAGGCATCGGCATCGGAAACGGCATCACATTGCCGACCGTACCCCGGGCTTCGCTGATTTTCGGGGTGCCCAGGCGTTCGACTTCGTCGATGCGTACGATCGAATGCATCGGCACGAAACTGCGCACCACGCCTTCGAACTGCGCCTTGAGCTTTTCTTCGCTCGGGTCGACGACCACTTGCGTGCGCTCGCCAAAGACGAACTCTTCCACCTCCAGAAAGCCCCACAGATCACTTTGATAGATCTGCTTGGCGTACATTTCGAACACCTGGCCCTGGTTGAGGAAAATCACCTTGTAGATTGGAGCTTCACGTTTGGTCATGGCGGGCGAAACACATCGGCAGGTAAAAATGAGGGCGCGAACTATAGCATAGCCACTGCTCGCACAGCGGTAGGAACCGCGGGACTTGTTCCCTATAATGCGCGGTTCTTTGAATCACGTGATGACTCCCTCCATGGCCAAGAAGCTTTACATCGAAACCCACGGTTGCCAGATGAACGAGTACGACAGCTCGCGCATGGTCGATCTGCTGGGTGAGCACCAGGCCCTGGAGGTCACCGCACGCGCCGAAGACGCGGACGTGATCCTGCTCAACACCTGTTCGATCCGCGAACGTGCCCAGGACCGGGTCTATTCCCAGCTCGGCCGCTGGCGCGAATTGAAGCTGGCCAACCCGGAAATGGTCATCGCCGTGGGCGGTTGCGTGGCCAGCCAGGAAGGCGCTGCCATTCGTGACCGTGCCCCCTATGTAGACGTGGTCTTCGGCCCACAGACCCTGCACCGCCTGCCGGAGATGATCGACGCGGCCCGTGTCACCAGACTGCCGCAGGTGGACGTTTCGTTCCCGGAAATCGAGAAATTCGACCACCTGCCCGAGCCGCGTATCGACGGCCCGAGTGCCTACGTCTCGGTCATGGAAGGCTGCAGCAAGTACTGCACGTTCTGCGTAGTGCCCTATACCCGGGGCGAAGAAGTCAGCCGCCCCTTCGACGACGTGATCGCCGAGATCATTCACCTGGCGGAAAACGGCGTGCGGGAAGTGACGCTGCTGGGGCAGAACGTCAACGGCTATCGCGGCCAGACCCACGACGGACGGCTCGCGGACCTCGCCGAGCTGATCCGCGTGGTGGCGGCGGTGGACGGCATCGACCGCATTCGCTACACCACCTCCCATCCGCTGGAGTTCTCCGACAGCCTGATCCGCGCCCATGCCGAGGTCCCCGAGCTGGTCAAGCACCTGCACCTGCCGGTGCAGTCGGGCTCCGACCGGATCCTGGCGGCCATGAAGCGCAACCACACGGCACTGGAGTACAAGTCCAAGCTGCGCAAACTGCGAGCGGCGGTGCCGGGAATCTGCATCAGTTCGGACTTCATCGTGGGCTTTCCCGGTGAAACCGAGAAAGACTTCCAACAGACCATGAAGCTGATCGAAGAAGTGGGTTTCGACTTTTCCTACTCGTTCGTCTACAGCCAGCGCCCTGGCACCCCGGCGGCCGACTTGGCGGACGATACCCCCGAAGAACTGAAAAAAGAGCGGCTCAACGCCTTGCAACACCGTCTGAACCAGCAGGGTTTCGAGATCAGCCGACAAATGGTCGGCTCCACCCAACGGATTCTGGTCACCGATTATTCGAAAAAAGACCCGGGCGAACTGCAAGGCCGGACCGAAAACAATCGCATCGTCAATTTCCGCTGCGACACCCCGGCCCTGATCGGCCAGTTCGCCGACGTGCACATCGACTCCGCGCAACCGCATTCCCTGCGGGGCTCGTTGATCCAGTAACCTTTTCAAAACACTATTGCCTGTGCAAGCAAGACCTGTGGGAGCAAGGCTTGCCCGCGATCAAGGCAGCGCGATCTTCAGCAAGGTTGCGGTGCTTTCATCGCGGGCAAGCCTTGCTCCCACTATGGGTTGTGCCAACCCTGTGATCGGATTCGCCTGTTTAAGAGCTTTCGCACCCAGCCTACTGGCGTTATCCTTGATTTCATCTCAATTGCCCCTGGGCGGCTAAAAACGACCTTGAACGCACCCATCGAACCCCATCGTTTCATTCTCGAGCCCTTCGAGGCTCGCCGCTTCGCCAATCTGTGCGGGCAATTCGACGAGCATCTGCGCTTGATCGAACAGCGCCTGGCCATCGAGATCCGCAACCGCGGAAACCAGTTCGAGCTGATCGGCGAACCCAAGCACACCACCTCCGCGGAAAACCTGCTGCGCCGTCTCTACCGGGAAACCAAGGGGAGCGAGCTGTCGCCGGACACCGTCCACCTGTTCCTGCAGGAGTCGGCCGTCGAAGAGCTCGACAACCACACCCCCGCGGAACCTGCCGTGGCCCTACGTACGAAGAAAGGCATGATTCGCCCTCGCGGCTTGAATCAGCAGCGCTACGTGAAGGAAATCCTGGGCAACGACATCAATTTCGGTATCGGCCCGGCCGGTACGGGCAAGACCTACCTGGCCGTGGCTTGCGCGGTCGATGCCCTGGAACGCGAACAGGTGCGGCGCATCCTGCTGGTGCGTCCGGCGGTCGAAGCCGGGGAAAAACTCGGCTTCCTGCCCGGCGACCTGAGCCAGAAAATCGACCCTTACCTGCGCCCTCTCTATGACGCGCTGTATGAAATGCTCGGCTTCGAATACGTCGCCAAGCTGATCGAGCGCCAGGTCATCGAAGTTGCACCGCTGGCCTACATGCGTGGCCGGACCCTGAACAACAGTTTCATCATCCTCGACGAGAGCCAGAACACCACCGTCGAGCAAATGAAAATGTTCCTGACCCGGATCGGCTTTGGCTCCACCGCCGTCATCACCGGGGACATCACTCAGGTCGACCTGCCCCGGGGCACCAAGTCCGGGCTGAACCATGTGATCCAGGTGCTCAAGGACGTGCCAGGCATCAGCTTCACGCATTTCCTGCCCAAGGACGTCGTGCGCCATCCATTGGTGCAGCGCATCGTCGAGGCCTACGAGCGCTTCGAGCAGCGCGCCGAGGATATGCACGAAAGCAAAGGCAGCCGCCAAGATGCTTGAACTTGACCTGCAACTGGCCAGCGCCCACGCCGTCCCCAGCGAAATCCAGTTCCGCCAGTGGTGCGAGCTGGCCCTGCGTCAGCGCAGCGCCGACTCGGAACTGACGATCCGCCTGGTGGACGAACCCGAAGGCCGCGAGCTGAACCATACCTGGCGCCAGAAAGACTACGCGACCAACGTGCTGTCCTTTCCCGCCGACGTCCCCGACGAACTGCTCGACATCCCGCTGCTGGGGGACCTGGTAATCTGCGTCCCGGTGGTGGAGCGCGAAGCCACGGAACAAGGCAAACCTTCCGAAGCCCACTGGGCTCATCTGGTCATTCACGGCTGCTTGCATCTGCTTGGTTACGACCATATTGAAGATGACGAAGCCGAAGAAATGGAAGCACTGGAACGAACGTTGCTTGCAGAGCTGGGTCATTCCGACCCCTACGCCGGCGACGAACACTGATACATCAACCTGTAACGACAAAGGATTCAGAGTAATCGCTATGAGCGAAGATCGATCGAGCAACGGGCAGAAGTCATGGCTGGGCAAGCTCACCCAGGCTTTTGCCCATGAGCCGAAAAACCGCCAGGAGCTGCTGGAGCTGCTGCGCGATGCACACCAGAACAAACTGCTGGACAGCGAAGCGCTGGCCATCGTCGAAGGCGCCATTCAGGTCGCTGACCTGCAAGTACGGGACATCATGGTTCCGCGCTCGCAGATGGTCAGCATCAAGGCGACCCAGACACCCCGTGAATTCCTGCCGGCCGTGGTCGACTCCGCCCACTCGCGCTACCCGGTGATCGGCGAGAGCCATGACGACGTCATGGGTGTGCTGCTGGCCAAGGATCTGCTGCCACTGATCCTTCAGGAAAACGGCGACAGCTTCAATATCAAGGACTTGCTGCGCCCGGCCACCTTCGTGCCCGAGTCCAAGCGCCTGAACGTGCTGCTGCGTGAGTTTCGCGCCAACCACAACCACATGGCCATCGTCATCGACGAGTACGGCGGCGTGGCCGGGCTGGTCACCATCGAGGACGTGCTCGAGCAGATCGTCGGCGACATCGAGGACGAGCACGATGTCGAAGAAGACAGCTACATCAAGCCACTGCCCAGCGGCGACTTCCTGATCAAGGCCCTGACGCCGATCGAGAACTTCAACGAATTCTTTGACAGCCAATTCTCCGACGACGAATTCGACACCGTCGGCGGCCTGGTGATGAGCGCTTTCGGGCACCTGCCCAAGCGCAACGAAACCACGGAAATCGGTTCCTGGCGCTTCCGCATCCTGAACGCCGACAGCCGCCGGATCCACCTGCTGCGCCTGTCACCCATTGGCCGATAACCCCTGCGAGACCCGCTAAGGACACACATGCGCTGGATAACCCGCCCCGGCTGGCCCGGTAACCTGCTGGCCGTGGCGGCCGGTGCGATCACCACCCTGGCCCTGGCACCGTTCGACATCTGGCCGCTGGCATTGCTGGCGGTCGGACTTTTCTATGCCGGGCTGCGCGAACTTTCGCCACGCCAGGCCCTGGGCCGGGGCTGGTGCTTCGGTTTTGGCCTGTTTGGTGCGGGCACCAGCTGGATCTACGTCAGTATCCATAACTTCGGTGGCGCCTCGGTGTTGCTCGCCGGGCTGTTGATGCTGTTGTTCGTGGCCGCCATCGCCTGGTTCTTCGCCCTGCCCGCCTGGCTTTGGGCGCGCTGGCTGCGGCGCAATGAAGCCCCGCTGGCTGACGCACTGGCATTCGCCGCACTGTGGCTGGGCCAGGAAGCCTTTCGCGGCTGGTTCCTCACCGGCTTCCCATGGCTCTATTCCGGTTATAGCCAGCTCGACGGCCCCTTGGCCGGTCTCGCGCCGGTGGGTGGGATGTGGCTGATTTCCTTCACCCTGGCCCTGACCGCCGCCCTGCTGTACAACACTCCCCGCTTGATCCGCGCCGGACGCAAGGGCTTGATCGCAGCGGGCATGGTCCTGCTGATCGGCCCATGGGTGGCCGGCATGGCACTCAAGGGCCATGCCTGGACCAGCCCCTCGGGCGACCCACTCAGCGTTGCCGCCATCCAGGGCAACATCGAACAGAGCATGAAGTGGGATCCGGAACAGCTCAACGCCCAACTGGCGCTGTACCGCGACATGAGCTTTACCTCCAAGCGCGTCGATCTGCTGATCTGGCCGGAAACCGCGGTCCCGGTGCTCAAGGAATCTGCCCAGGGCTACCTGGACATGATGGGCAGTTTCGCTGCCGAGCGGCATTCGGCGCTGATCACCGGCGTCCCGATTCGCCAGTTGGTACGTCATGAAAAACGCTACTTCAACGGCATCACCGTGACCGGCGAAGGTGACGGCACTTACCTGAAGCAGAAACTGGTGCCGTTCGGCGAGTATGTGCCCTTGCAGGACCTGCTGCGCGGCCTGATCGCCTTCTTCGACCTGCCCATGTCGGACTTCGCCCGGGGTCCGGCCGATCAGCCGTTGCTGCAAGCCAAGGGTTACCAGATCGCACCGTTCATCTGTTATGAGGTGGTGTATCCGGAGTTCGCCGCCGGCCTCTCGGCCCGCAGCGACCTGCTGCTGACCATCAGTAACGACACCTGGTTCGGCACCTCGATCGGCCCACTGCAACACCTGCAAATGGCCCAGATGCGCGCCCTGGAAGCCGGTCGCTGGATGATTCGCGCCACCAACAACGGCGTGACCGGCCTGATCAACCCCATCGGCCAGATCACCGCCCGGATCCCGCAATTCGAACGCGGCATCCTGTACGGCGAAGTGGTGCCGATGCATGAATTGACGCCGTACCTGCAATGGCGCTCGTGGCCGCTGATCATCCTGTGCGTCCTGCTGCTGGGTTGGGCGCTGGTGACCAGCCGGATCGCCAAGACCGTTTAACCGACTTTTTTGATCGTTCCCACGCTCCGCGTGGGAATGCAGCCCGTGACGCTCCGCGTCACATTGGCGGCCGACGCCAGCCCGATTTGGAACGCAGAGCGTCCCTTGAGGCATTCCCACGCAGGAGCGTGGGAACGATCCGCTAACACCTCAGCGGTAAAACAACCAATACCCCACCAACCCCACCGCCTCATTCATCAACTGCCCCGACTGCCAGATCGACTTGAACTCCGGCATCCAGCCGCCCAGCGGCCGGGCATTGTCCTGCCCCAGGAAGCCCACCGGTGCAGCGACCACTTCGAACCCGGCTCGCTGGAAGCTCCAGACAGCTCGCGGCATATGCCACGCCTGGGTCACCACCACGACGCGACGAATCCCTTCCGGCTGGAGGATCCCGGCACTCATCTGCGCGTTTTCCCAGGTAGTGCGGCTGAGCCCCTCTTGCCAGCGCACGGTGACGCCAAAATCATCCAACATCGAATCGGCCATCAGCTTTGCCTCGCTGGGCGGCGTGCCATAATGCAAGCCGCCGGACGTCAGCACGGGCAATCCAGACGCCTTGGCCAGTCGCGCGGCGTAACGCTGGCGCTCCAACCCGACACCGGTGGGCTGGTCGGCGCCCCAGGCCAGGTCGCCGCGCTCGCGGCCCGAGCCCAATACCACGATGGCATCGGCACGCTGGGCCAGGGTCGCCCATTCACTCAGCGACAACGGCGGCTCACGCTCCAGCGCCTCTGCACTCCATTGCACCGCCACGGGCAGGCTCATCAGCCAGAAACCGCCGAACCCAGCGATAAAACATACGCGGGCCAGGCGCGGCCGAGAGTGGCGCCACCACCAGGCAAGCGCCAGCAGCAGCAAAAGAATGCCGGGCGGCAGCAACAATTGTTTGATGAAATAGCGAAATGGCATCGGGCATCTCCAAAGATGCCCGAAGCCTAGGTGGATTGACGCAAAGCGACAACTGATTCGAAAGAAGCCTGAATCAAGCCTGGACCAAAAAAAGCGAAACGCGTGTATCCGGCTTTACTTGAACTGCAGCGACCGGACTTTTACAGCATCTTTGTCGGGCGTCCGATCCTTGAGCCAGACAACCTTGGCCGAATGGGGCGCATCAAGACGCTGGAGTACCTGGCCCCCGCTTGTGCGGGCCTGATGTCCGACCTGTTCGAGGTAAGCCTTGACCAGTTCGAACTCTGCGGGGCTCAAGCCACGCAGTTCCAACTCTACCGGACGTTCATTACGCAAGCGCCCGGCGGTTCTTGCAGCGTCCAGGGCCACCCCGAGACGATCGATCAGCTTTTCATACAACTCCGGTGTAGCGACTTCTCGTTGTGATTCAACCATCCCTCACCTCATTGAAGATAAGACTCACTCCCCATTGAGAAGCTTAGCTTCGCTGGGCAAACCGGCAGGACGCCGCGACCAACGGCCCTGAACGCCCGGCGGCACCGGCTGTCGACACTGCCCGACACGCAATCAGGGTTTCCCTCCGCAGAGTGCGGTCATGTATGCTACGGCGCTTCCTGTAACTCCACTTCCAGCTCCGCTGGGCATCGAAAGCGCCGCATTCGGCGTCGTCCGCGTCCAGCATGGCAACGAAGAGGATTGGGCCACCCCATTCAGTACAAAAGTAGCCATGCACGAACACTATCAGCCCCGTGAAATCGAAGCCGCCGCCCAGTCTTTCTGGGACGAGCAAAAGTCCTTTGAAGTCAGTGAACAGCCAGGCAAGGAAACCTACTACTGCCTGTCGATGTTCCCTTACCCCAGCGGCAAGCTGCACATGGGGCACGTGCGCAACTACACCATCGGCGACGTGATTTCCCGCTACCAGCGCATGCAGGGCAAGAACGTCCTGCAACCCATGGGTTGGGACGCCTTCGGCATGCCGGCGGAAAACGCCGCGATGAAGAACAATGTCGCGCCCGCCAAATGGACCTATGAAAACATCGCCTACATGAAGTCCCAGCTGCGCAGCCTGGGCCTGGCGGTGGACTGGTCCCGGGAAGTCACCACCTGCAAGCCCGACTATTACCGCTGGGAACAATGGCTGTTCACCCGCCTGTTCGAAAAAGGCGTGATCTACCGCAAGAACGGCACCGTGAACTGGGACCCGGTGGACCAGACCGTACTGGCCAACGAGCAAGTGATCGACGGTCGCGGCTGGCGTTCCGGCGCGCTGATCGAAAAGCGCGAAATCCCGATGTACTACTTCAAGATCACCGCCTACGCGGATGAACTGCTGGAGAGCCTCGACGAACTGACCGGCTGGCCCGAGCAGGTCAAGACCATGCAGCGCAACTGGATCGGCAAGTCCCGGGGCATGGAAGTGCAATTCCCGTACGACGTCGCCTCCATTGGCGAAGCCGGCACCCTGAAGGTCTTCACCACCCGTCCGGACACCCTGATGGGCGCCACCTATGTGGCCGTGGCCGCCGAGCATCCGCTGGCGACCCTGGCGGCACAGAACGACCCCGCGCTGCAGGCGTTCATTGCCGAATGCAAGGGCGGCAGCGTCGCCGAAGCCGACGTCGCCACCCAGGAAAAGAAAGGCGTGCCGACCTCGCTTTTCGTCGAGCACCCCCTGACCGGTGAAAAACTCCCGGTGTGGGTCGCCAACTATGTGCTGATGCACTACGGCGACGGCGCCGTCATGGCGGTACCGGCCCACGACGAGCGCGATTTCGAGTTCGCCCACAAGTACAACCTGCCGGTCAAGACCGTGGTCCGCACCAGCGCCGGCGACCAGACCCCAGCCCCTTGGCAGGACGCCTACGGTGAACACGGCGAGCTGATCAACTCCGGTGAATTCGACGGCCTGGATTTCGCCGGCGCGTTCGACGCCATCGAAGTAGCCCTGATCAAGAAGAACCTGGGCGCCTCCCGCACCCAGTTCCGCCTGCGCGACTGGGGCATCAGCCGCCAGCGTTACTGGGGCTGTCCGATCCCGATCGTGCATTGCGGTGCCTGCGGTGACGTACCGGTACCGGAAGATCAACTGCCCGTGGTCCTGCCGGAAGACGTCGTACCCGACGGCGCCGGTTCGCCCCTGGCACGCATGCCCGAGTTCTACGAGTGCAACTGCCCGAAATGCGGCGCGCCGGCCAAGCGTGAAACCGACACCATGGACACCTTCGTCGAGTCCTCGTGGTACTACGCCCGCTACGCCTCGCCGCACTACACAGGCGGCCTGGTGGAAAAATCCGCCGCCGACCACTGGTTGCCGGTGGATCAGTACATCGGCGGCATCGAACACGCCATTCTCCATCTGCTCTACGCGCGCTTCTTCCACAAGCTGATGCGTGACGAAGGCCTGGTGAGCTCCAACGAGCCGTTCAAGAACCTGCTGACCCAGGGCATGGTGGTCGCCGAGACTTACTATCGCCGCGAAGCCAACGGTGCCTATACCTGGTTCAACCCGGCCGACGTCGAACTCGAACGCGACAGCAAAGCCAAGGTCATCAGCGCCAAACTGATCGCAGACGGCCTGCCGGTGGAAATCGGCGGCACCGAGAAAATGGCCAAGTCGAAGAACAACGGCGTCGACCCACAGTCGATGATCGACCAGTTCGGCGCAGACACCTGCCGCCTGTTCATGATGTTCGCCTCGCCACCCGACATGAGCGCGGAGTGGTCTGACTCCGGCGTCGAAGGTTCGCACCGCTTCCTCAAGCGCGTCTGGCGCCTGGCCCAGGCTCACGTCGTCCAGGGCCTGCCAGGAAAACTGGATGTGGCAAGCCTGAACGACGAACAGAAAGCCATTCGCCGATCGATCCACCTGGCCATCAAGCAGGCCAGCCATGACGTCGGCCAGAACCACAAGTTCAACACCGCCATCGCCCAGGTGATGACCCTGATGAATGTGCTGGAAAAGGCCGCGCAGGCGACCGAACAGGATCGCGCGCTGCTTCACGAAGGCCTCGAAGCCGTGACGCTGTTGCTGGCGCCTATCACGCCGCATATCAGCCACGAGCTGTGGAACCAACTGGGCCACGCGGCCCCGGTGATCGACGCTGGCTGGCCGGTGGTGGACGAAAGCGCGCTGGTGCAGGACAGCCTGACCCTGGTCATCCAGGTCAACGGCAAGCTGCGCGGCCAGATCGAAATGCCGGCCACCGCAACGCGCGAAGAAGTCGAAGCGGCCGCACGGGTCAATGAAAACGTGTTGCGCTTCGTCGATGGCCTGACAATCCGCAAGGTGATCGTCGTGCCCGGCAAACTGGTCAACATCGTCGCAAGCTAATTGGATCGGGCGCCGGGTCAGGGACCCGGCGCCGAATATGACCTGCCGGGGCCGCATTGCCGGCCCATAGGTTTCAAGGGGAGCAACAAGATGATGAAACGTAATCTGCTGGTCATGTGCCTGACGGTTCTGCTGAGCGCCTGCGGCTTCCAGCTGCGCGGCACCGGCACCACCGAGCTGGCCATCACTGAACTGGACCTCAGTGCACGCGATGCCTACGGGGCCACGGTGAAGATGCTGCGTTCGACGCTGGAAAACAGCGGGGTGAAAGTCTATAGCGGTGCGCCCTACAAGCTGGTGTTGACCCGTGAACAACAAACCCAGCGCAGCCTGAGCTACGCCGGTGCCGGTCGTTCCGCCGAGTATGAACTGAACAGCGTGCTGAACTATGAGATCCGCGGCCAGAACAACCTGTTGCTGCTGGAAGACAAGCTCCAGGTGCAGAAGGTCTACCTGCATGACGGCAACAACATCACCGGTTCCGACCAGGAGTCGACCGAGGTACGCGAAGAAATGCGCCGCGACCTCGTCCAGCGCATGATGCTGCGCCTGCAACAGCTGAGCCTGCCCCAGCTGGAACAGTTGCAACAGACCGCCGACGCCAAGGCCAAGGCTGAGGCCGAGGCACTGGAAGCGGCACGCAAGGCTGAAGCGGAAACTCCGCAGCAGTCGCCTATGCAAATCCCGGCTGAATAAGCTTCGTGGGGCGCTCCGGCGCCCCGCATGCCTTCTCTTATGAAACTCGCCCCCGCACAACTCGGCAAACACCTGCAAGGCGCCCTCGCGCCGGTCTATGTCATCAGCGGCGATGATCCGCTGTTGTGCCAGGAAGCCGCCGACGCCATTCGCTCTGCCGCCCGCCAGCAAGGCTTTGACGAACGCCAGGTGTTCGCCGCCGACGCCAATTTCGATTGGGGCACGTTGCTGCAGGCCGGGGCGAGCATGTCGCTGTTTGCCGAAAAGCGCCTGCTGGAACTGCGCTTGCCTTCTGGCAAACCCGGTGACAAGGGCGCTGCCGCGCTGATCGAGTACTGCTCGAGGCCGGCCGAGGACACGGTGTTGCTCATCAGCCTGCCGAAACTCGACGGCAGCGCGCAAAAGACCAAATGGGGCAAAGCCCTGGTCGAAGGCCCGCAAACCCAGTTCGTGCAGATCTGGCCGGTGGACGTCAGCCAACTGCCAAGCTGGATCCGCCAGCGCCTGTCCCAGGCCGGCCTGTCGGCCAGTCAGGATGCGGTGGAGCTGATCGCCGCCCGGGTCGAAGGCAACCTGCTGGCTGCCGCCCAGGAAATCGAAAAGCTCAAGCTGATGGCCGAGGGCGGCCAGATCACCGTGGAAACGGTGCAGGCCGCCGTGGCCGACAGCGCGCGTTTCGACGTCTTCGGGTTGACCGATGCGATCCTCAACGGCGAAGCCGCCCATGCCCTGCGCATGCTTGAGGGCCTGCGTGGCGAAGGCGTCGAGCCGCCGGTGATCCTCTGGGCCCTGGCCCGGGAGCTGCGCCTGCTGGCGAACCTGTCCTTGCAATACAGCCAGGGCGTACCGCTGGACAAAGCCTTCAGCCAGGCCCGTCCGCCAGTGTGGGACAAACGCAAGCCGCTGATGAGCAAGGCCCTGCAACGTTACTCGGCGCCGCGCTGGGCGCAATTGCTGCTGGAGGCCCAGCGCATCGACGCACAGATCAAGGGCCAGGCTGCCGGATCGCCATGGATGAGCCTCAGTCGCCTGTCCCTGCTGATGGCCGGCCAGCGACTGGCGTTGCCCGCCGAATAATCTATCGCTCTGCCAGATGCCTTTGTGGCGAGGGAGCCGCTGTGGGAGCACAGCTTGCTCCCACAGCCCCCTCGCCACAAAGCTCGCTGGCCGCAACTTCCGCACACATTTCCTCCAGCCGGCAAGGACTGGACAGCCCCCCAACGCTGCCCCATGATTATCCCCGCAAAACCCACCCACGAGAGATCCAACCATGAGCAAAAAGCCATCCAAGCATGGCCCCAACAAGGCCAAGTCCATCATCGCCCAGCCCCTGTTCCGCAGCCGCCAGGAACGGCCCGCCAAGGGCAAAGGCAGCTACCGCCGCCAAGCCTTCCAGTCTGACAACTGGGAGGCTTCTTGCTTTATGGCGGCCTGAAACATCCGGACAAGCCCTTTGCACCCTGCCCATGATAAGGTCAGCACCTGATTTGCATTTCTGGACCCCTGCATGCCCTTTTGCCTTACCCGCCGCTGGCCACTGCGCCAATTGATTGCCGCCACAAGCTTCGCACTGCTTGTCGCCTGCGCAGAAAAACCCACCGCCGCCGATGCCCAACCGCTCCAGACCGTTCCTGCCGTGACCGCCCCGGCCATGGTCCCGCCGGTGGTGCCGACCGGTGAAAACCTGGACCTCGTCCCGACCCAGACCTTCGCCGAATGGCAGGCCGGCTTCCGCAAGGAAGCACTGGCCGCCGGGATCCGCGCCGACCTGTTCGATCGCGCCTTTATCGGCGTGAGCCCCGACATGAGCGTGATCAAGGCCGATCGCAGCCAGCCGGAATTCACCCGCCCCGTGTGGGAATACCTCGATGGCGCGCTATCGCCGCTTCGGGTCAACAAAGGCAAGACGCTGATTCAACAGAACGCCCAGATCCTGCAAAGCATCGAGCAGCGCTACGGTGTTGATCGCGAGGCGCTGGTGGCCGTGTGGGGCATGGAGAGCAACTTCGGCCAATTCCAGGGCACCAAGTCCGTCATCAACTCCCTGGCGACCCTGGCCTATGAAGGCCGACGCCCAGGCTTCGCCCAGGCACAGCTGATCGCCGCGCTGCAAATCCTGCAACAGGGTGATATCGCCCCGGAAAAAATGCTCGGTTCCTGGGCTGGCGCCATGGGCCAGACCCAGTTCATCCCCACCACGTACAACACCCATGCGGTGGACTTCGACGGCGATGGCCGCCGCGACATCTGGGGCAGCTCCACCGACGCCCTGGCCTCGACCGCGCATTACCTGCAAAGCTCAGGCTGGCAACGCGGTCAGCCGTGGGGGTTCGAGGTAGAACTCAAAGAAGGGTTCGACTACTCCCTGGCCGACGGCACGACTCGTAAGCCGTTCTCCGAATGGATGCGGCTGGGCGTATCCACCTACGACGGCATGCCGATTCCTCCGGGTGACCGGCAACTGCCGGCAGCGCTGCTGCTACCGGCTGGCTACCGAGGCCCGGCGTTCCTGGTATTCGACAACTTCCGCGCCATCCTCAAGTACAACAACTCGTCATCCTACGCATTGGCAGTTGGGCTGTTGTCGGAGCGCTTCGCGGGTGGCGGGCTGGTCTATGGCCAGTGGCCCAAGGACGACCTGCCGCTGAGCCGCACCGAACGCATCGAACTGCAGACACTGCTGGCTCAGCATCAATACGATGCTGGCAACCCCGACGGCATCATCGGTGCCAACACCCGCAAAGCGATTCGCAGCGCCCAGCAGGCGCTCGGTTGGCCGGCGGATGGGTATCCGACGCACCAGTTGCTGGAGAACCTGCGCAAGCGTTGAGTCGCCGTATGGCGGCTGGCGCTTCGCGAGCAAGGTCGCTCCCACAGGGAATTGCATTTCAATGTGGGAACGAGCCTGCTCGCGAAGACTGACCTCCAATCAACGCCGAACTACCGCCCCACCACCACATCCTGCTCCAACACCAACCTCTTCTCCCCCGCATCCAGCCTCACCAACGCCCCCAGGGGCAAGGTCAGGTTCGGATCGCAATGGCCACTGCGCCAGCCGGACAGCACCGGTATCCGCAACGGCCCGAAGGTCTGCTTGAGCAACCGGTTCAACGCCTCGCCATCCACACCGGCCACGTCGCCCACCAGCACCCCTCGCAACTTCTGCAACGTGCCGGCCAACCGTAGCTGCGTCAGCAATCGGTCGATCCGATACAGCGGCTCGTTGACGTCCTCGATGAACAGGATCACGCCTTCGGCGTCGATCTGATAAGGCGTGCCCATGGTCGCCGCAATGATCGACAGATTGCCCCCCAGCAGGCGCCCCTGGGCGACGCCAGGCTCAACCGCGGTCAATGGATAAGCCTCGGGATGGCTCAGTACACTGCCCGCCTTCAATTGCCCACGCAGCAGACTGAAAAACGAGGTAACCGTAGGCGGTTCCTTGTCCCCCAGGAGATCGGCATTGAGCAGCGGCCCGTGGAAGGTGACGAACCCCGCGTAACGGCTGATAGCCAGGTGCAGCGCGGTGATATCGCTGTAGCCGACGAAAGGCTTGGCGTTGCGCCGCAAGAGTTCGAAGTCGACGCGATCCAGCAGACGTGGCGTGCCATAGCCGCCGCGCAGGCAAATGATGGCGTTGACCTCCGGGTCGGCGAAAGCCCCGTGCAAATCGTTGAGTCGCGTATCGTCACTGCCGGCCAGGTAACCGTCCTTCTCATAGACACCCGGGAATATCCGCAGCTCATGACCACGGGCGCGCATCCATTGCACCGCCTTATCCGTGTCCAGCGGGGCGGGACCGGCGGGTGCGATCACACCGATCAGCCCTTCGGATGGCAACGCTGGGACAGGTTGGTGGGGACACAGGGTTTGGGTGGGGTGAAGGGGCATTCGTGGGGTTCCCTGTGGGGGTCAGATTGGTTTGCAGATCCGTTGCTTCATGCAAACTGAGTCACCGCTATCGCGAGCAGGCTCGCTCCCACAGGGGGAGCATGTACGCTTCAAAGACAGATCAGCTGAACCGCTTTGCTTTTGCTTTTGCTTTGCTTTGCTTTGCTTTTGATCTTCAGGCCCCGTTAACCACGCTGGCCGAACGCAGGCATTGCGTAGTGGGCAACCCGGCATGGATGCCGGGTTAGCCGCGCTGGGCCATGGATGGCCCTTCGCGGCGGGCCCACGGAGCAATGCCGGAGTGAGGGCATGCCGAGCCTAGGCGAGGCACCGAGTGGTGGGGCCAAGCCTTTTTTGCTTACTTTTTTTGGCGTTTGAAAAAAAGTAAGCCGCCGTAAGGGCGGAACCGCCAGCCGCCATTACCGATGAACCGGATATACACACCATACGCCTCGGCCCAAATCAGGAACCCAACAACTCCGCCTTGACCAACTTAGCCTGCTCATCAGCATGATACGAAGACCGTACCAACGGCCCCGAAGCCACGTTCTTGAAGCCCATCTTGTACCCTTCCTCGGCAAACCAGGCAAAGGTATCCGGATGCACGAACCGCTGCACCGGCAAGTGACTACGCGAAGGTTGCAGATACTGACCCAGGGTCAGCATATCGATGTCATGTTCACGCATGCGCTTCATGACCTCGATAACTTCCTCGTCGGTCTCGCCCAGGCCCAGCATCAAGCCAGACTTGGTCGGAATGTGCGGCATCATCTGCTTGAAGCGCTGCAGCAAGGTCAACGACCACTGGTAGTCCGAACCCGGACGCGCAGCCTTGTACAGGCGCGGCACGGTTTCCAGGTTGTGGTTGAACACATCCGGCGGCTCGGCGGCGGTGATTTCCAGGGCGATGTCCATGCGACCGCGATAGTCCGGCACCAGCGTCTCGAGCTGTACGTTCGGCGACAGCTTGCGGATTTCACGGATGCAATCGGCAAAGTGCTGGGCACCGCCGTCACGCAGGTCGTCGCGGTCCACCGAGGTGATGACCACATACTTGAGCTTAAGATCGGCAATGGCGATGGCCAGGCTCTCCGGCTCATTGACGTCCAGTGGTTTCGGACGGCCGTGGCCGACGTCGCAGAACGGGCAGCGACGGGTGCAGATGTCACCCATGATCATGAAGGTCGCGGTGCCGCCGGAGAAGCACTCGCCCAGGTTCGGGCAGGAAGCTTCCTCGCAGACGCTGTGCAGCTTGTGCTTGCGCAGCAGGGCCTTGATACGGTCGACTTCCGGGGACACCGGAATGCGCACGCGGATCCAGTCCGGCTTCTTCGGCAATTCGGTGGTCGGGATGATCTTGACCGGGATGCGCGCAACCTTCTCGGCGCCGCGCAGCTTGACGCCGGCCTCAACCTTGGCACGTGGGGCCGGACGCTCGGTAACATCCTGCGTCGGGATCATGGTTTGCACTGCATCAGTAGTCATATCAGTCGATTCCGCCCGTGAGGGTCGTCTGCTCAGCATAGTCGAGGTGTTTGACGAGCTGCGCGCGCAGCCGGGCACTTACCTCGGCAAATTCAATCGATCCTGTGTGATCGCGCAGCTGGGTCATCGCCAGCCCCGCGTAACCACAGGGATTAATCCGTCGAAACGGCGAAAGGTCCATGTCCACGTTCAACGCCAGGCCGTGAAACGAACAACCGTGGCGGATCCGCAGGCCCAGGGAGGCGATTTTCGCCCCGTCGACGTAGACCCCCGGCGCATCCGGCTTGGCCTGCGCCGTGACACCATAGCTGGCCAGCAGCTCGATCAGGCAGGTTTCCATGCGCGTCACCAGCTCACGCACACCGAACCCCAGCTTGCGCACATCCAGCAGCAGGTAGGCAACCAGCTGGCCGGGGCCATGGTAAGTCACCTGCCCGCCCCGGTCGACCTTCACCACCGGAATATCCCCCGGCAGCAGCAGGTGCTCGGCCTTGCCGGCCTGGCCCTGGGTGAACACCGGCGGGTGCTCCACCAGCCAGACTTCGTCTTCGGCGGTGTTGCCTCGTTCGTTGGTGAAGCGCTGCATGGCATGCCAGACCGGCTCGTAAGCCATCTGACCCAGCTCGCGAAAGCCCAGCGTGCCCGGCATCACAACACCATGTGCACGACGCCGGTCGCCCGCAGCTCGCTATTGATGTCGTACAGCTGCTCCTGGCCGGTAGCAACGATGTGCAACTGGATCGTCGTGTACTTGCCATTGCTGCTCTGGCGCTCGGCCAGGGTCAGGAGATCGACGGTGGCGTGTTTCTCCAGAATGGCAACGACCTTGTCCTTGAAGCCCACTCCGGTGTCGCCAATCACTTTGATCGGATAGTCCTTGCAGGGAAATTCGATCTTTGGCGCCTTTACTTCTGAGTCTGTCATGGCGTAACGGCCTCGTAGACGTGAAAACGAACAAGGCCCCGCACCGGACAGGAACGGGGCCGTGCAGTCAACCTTCGATTCAGTTGAACAAGCCGTAGAAGAATAGCCGGATGCTATCCCACATGCGGCGGAAGATACCACCTTCCTCGACCGCGTCCAGCGCGATCAAGTCGGCGCTGTGCACCACTTTGTCTTCCAGTTTGACTTCAACCTTACCGATCACGTCGCCTTTGGCGATGGGGGCGGTCAGTTGCGGGTTCAGGGTCATGCTGGCAGCGAGCTTCTTGAGCTGGCCTTTTGGCAGGGTCATGGTCAGGTCTTCGGCCAGGCCGGCTTTCACCTGGCTGCTGGTGCCCTTCCAGACCTGGGCCTGGGCCAGTTCGGTGCCCTTCTGGTAGAACGTCTGGGTTTCGAAGAAGCGGAAACCGTAGGTCAGCAGTTTCTGGGTTTCAGCGGCACGGGCCACTTCGCTGCTGGTGCCGAACACCACGGCGATCAGGCGCATGCCGTCACGCACCGCCGAGGACACCATGCAGTAGCCGGCCTCGTCGGTGTGGCCGGTCTTCAGGCCGTCGACGGTCTTGTCGCGCCACAGCAACAGGTTGCGGTTAGGCTGCTTGATGCCGTTCCAGAAGAATTCCTTCTGGGAATAGATGGCGTAGTGCGCCGGGTCTTCGTGGATGATCGCCCGGGCCAGGAGCGCCATGTCGTGCGCCGACGAGTAGTGCTCAGGGTTCGGCAGGCCAGTGGGGTTCATGAAGTGGCTGTTGGTCATGCCCAGGTCGGCGACCGTCTTGTTCATCATGTCGGCAAACGCGTCTTCGCTGCCCGCAATGTGCTCGGCCAGGGCGACGCTGGCGTCGTTGCCAGACTGGATGATGATGCCATGCAGCAGATCGCTGACGGTCACCTGCGAGCCGACCTTGATGAACATCCGCGAACCGCCGGTGCGCCAGGCGTTTTCGCTGACGGTCACCGGATCGTTCTCGCCGATCTGGCCGCGACGGATTTCCAGGGTCGCGATGTAGGCGGTCATCAGCTTGGTCAGGCTGGCTGGTGGCAGGCGCTGGTCACCGTTGTTCTCTACCAGCACCTCGCCGCTGCTGGCATCCATGAGCACAAAGGATTTGGCGGCCAATTGAGGGGGAGCCGGCATCATCTCGGCCGCGAACGCGGCAGGTGAAAGAAGCAGCGGGACTAGCAGGCAAAGGCGTTTGGCAAAGGTGGTGATATTCATCCGTCTCTCGAAATCGCTAATGGAAACTGCCCAAGGGCAATACTTAACAGGCAGCCTTCTTGACGGGCTGCCGCGTTTGCAAGTTGCTCACTCACACCCTTGCCGGGCTTTTGTTATTCATGGAGCCAACAACCGGACCCGCTCGAACCGCAAGCGGGCCTTCAATCAATCATTCGGCGGTGACCAGGCTCGGCGAACCGAGATTGGCCAGGCGCACGCTGTTCTGCACCTGCTGGACTTCACCCGGAGAACCGATCGGCCCCAGGCGCACCCGATGCAGTGTCTGCTGGTTGCGCACGATCGAGCTGATGAACACCGGAGCGCTCACCATCGAGCTCAGCTTCGAGCGGAGCAGTTCGGCAGCGTCCGGGTTGGCGAACGCGCCCACTTGCAGATACTGGCCAGACGCTGTTGCAGAAGCGTTTTTTTTTGCATCCAGCTGCACAGGCACTACGGCCGCGGCGTGTTGCTGCGGCGGTGGTGTCCATTGTTCGACCGTGCCGGTGGACGCCGTTACTGTCGGCGCGGCATTTTGCGCCACTTTTGGCTCGTTGAGCATCAAAGGCGCCGGACGGCCACGCTGGGCCCACCACTCCTGCGGGTCGATGCCCTCAACCTTGACCCGCGCGGTGCCGATTTCAGCGTAACCGAGTTTTTTCGCCGCCGCATACGACAGGTCGATGATACGGTCGGAATAGAACGGCCCACGGTCGTTGACTCGCAGGATCACGCTCTTGTTGTTGTCCAGGTTGGTCACCCGCACGTAACTGGGCAACGGCAGCGTCTTGTGGGCCGCGCTCATGCCGTACAGGTCATACACCTCGCCGTTGGCGGTGTTCTGGCCATGGAACTTGGTGCCATACCAGGACGCCGTGCCCGACGCGACGTAGGTCTTGGAGTCGGCCATCGGGAAATAGGTCTTGCCCAGCACCGTGTACGGGTTGGCCTTGTAGGGGCCGGTGTGCAGGGTTGGGGTGGCGTCGGGAATGCGCGAGACATCCACGTCCCACCACGGCGCGCCGTCCTTGTGGGCACGGTTGATGTCCAGGCCCGGCATGGCGCGCACGGCGGTGGAGCTCTTCTGGGTCGGTGCGCGACTGGTCGAACAACTGACGACCAACAGCGACAGCGCAGCCAGTGCCACGAACTTCAGGGGCCTGGCTTTCAGGGGTTGATAGGTAGGCAATGCCTGCATTATTTGACGCCCCGTGCTTTGACCAGCTCTTCAGACAGTTGATGCACAGCCATGGCGTACATCACACTGCGGTTATAACGCGTAATTGCGTAGAAATTCTTCAGGCCCATCCAGTATTCAGGACCCTGTTCACCTTCCAGGCGGATGGCGGTGACGGGCATGTCGTCACGCAGCGCATCATGACTCGACCAGCCCAGCGCCCGCAACTCCCCGACGGTTTTCGTCGGCTCGATGCCCTCGCTCAGGCCCTCGTCCACCTGGTCGCCACGCACGTCGGCACGGCTGACCACCGGTTGTCCGGCTTCCCAGCCGTGGCGCTTGAAATAGCTGGCAACGCTGCCGATGGCATCGGTGGGGTTGGTCCAGATATTGATGTGGCCATCGCCATCGAAATCCACCGCATAGGCGCGGAAACTGCTGGGCATGAACTGCGGCAGGCCCATGGCCCCGGCATAGGAGCCCTTGAGGGTCAGCGGATCGACCTGCTCCTCGCGGGCCAGCAACAGGAATTCACGCAGTTCCTTGCGGAAGAACTCGGCCCGCGGCGGATAATCGAAGCCCAGGGTCGACAGGGCGTCGATCACCCGAAAATTCCCGGTATTGCGGCCAAAGAAGGTCTCGACACCGATGATGGACACGATGACCTGGGCCGGCACACCGTACTCCTGCTCGGCGCGGGTCAAGGCGGCCTCGTGCTGGCGCCAGAAGTCCACACCCCGGGCGATGCGCGCCTCGGTGATGAACATCGGCCGGTATTCGCTCCACTGCTTGACCCGCTCGGCGGGCCGGGAGATCGCATCGAGGATCGACTGCTTGCGTTCGGCCTCGCGGAACACCCCCATCAGTTGCTCACCGGCAAAGCCGTAATCGCGGGTCATTTCACCGACGAACTCGGCCACCTGCGGCGAGCCTTCGTAATCACCGGCCAAGGCGTGCGACGCACCGCCCAGGAGGCTGATCAGGCCGACCCACGCATGTCGCGTCGACCAGCCACGCATTGCTTGCATTGAACTCTTCACCTTATTCAAACCTGCGCGATCCACTTGCGGTGGGTATGGATCGACATCAAGACCCCAAACGCTGACAGTAGCGTCACCAGCGAAGTTCCTCCGTAGCTAATGAAGGGCAACGGCACTCCTACGACCGGCAACAAGCCACTGACCATACCGATGTTGACGAAAACGTAAACAAAAAACGTCATGGTCAGGCTGCCCGCCAGCAACTTGCCGAACAGGGTCTGGGCCTGGGCGGTGATGACCAGCCCCCGGCCGATCAGCAACAGATAGATCAGCAGCAGCAGACAGATCCCCACCAGGCCGAACTCCTCGCCCATCACGGCGATGATGAAGTCGGTGTGGCTTTCCGGCAGGAAGTCCAGGTGCGACTGGGTGCCCATCAGCCAGCCCTTGCCGAATACCCCACCGGAGCCGATGGCGGCCTTGGACTGGATGATGTTCCAGCCGGTGCCCAGCGGGTCGCTTTCCGGGTCGAGGAAGGTCAGGATGCGTTGCTTCTGGTAGTCGTGCATCACGAAGTACCACATGGCCACCGACACCGGTATCGCGATGGCAACCACGCTCAGGATCCAGCGCCAGCGCAACCCACCCATGAATAGCACGAAGGCGCCACCGGCCAGGATCAGCAGTGAAGTACCGAGGTCCGGCTGGCGCACGATCAGGATGAACGGGATGCCGATCAGCAGCAGACTGATGCACACGTGCTTGAGCTGCGGCGGCAAGGTACGCTTGGACAAGTACCAGGCGATGGTCGCCGGCATGATGATCTTCAGGAACTCCGAAGGCTGGAAGCGGATCACCCCGGGGATGTTGATCCAGCGCGTGGCCCCCATGGCGTTATGGCCCATCACGTCCACCACCACCAGCAGGCTCACGCCCACCACATAGGCCAGCGGCACCCAGCGCGCCATGAAACGTGGTTCGAGCTGGGCAATGACGATCATCGACACCAGCCCGATGCCGAACGAGGTGGCCTGCTTGGCCAGCAGATCCCAGCTCTTGCCGCTGGCCGAATACAACACGAACAGGCTGCCCGCGGCCAGGATCAGCAGCAGGACCAGCAGCGGGCCATCGATGTGCATGCGCTGCAACAGCGTGGCGCGACGGCGCATCACGTCTTCGCTGGAGAGGATCCGGTCGAAATTATTCTTCACGGGCCGTAGCCTCCGCGGTGGTGGGGCTTGCGTACTCAGGCTTGAGCTGGCCGTGTTCATCCAGCAACCAGGCATCCATGACCTGGCGCACCACTGGCGCGGCGACACCAGAGCCCGACTCACCGTTCTCGACCATCACCGCCACAACGATCTTCGGGTTGTCGGCCGGGGCGAAACCGACGAACAGGGCGTGGTCGCGGTGGCGCTCCTGGACCTTGGAGCGGTCGTACTTCTCGCCCTGCTTGATCGCGACCACCTGGGCTGTACCGCTCTTGCCGGCGATGCGATAAGGCGAGCCGATTGCCGCCTTGCGCGCCGTACCCCGGGCACCGTGCATCACTTGCTGCATGCCGTTGTTGACCTTCTGCCAGTCCGACGGATTGTGCAGGACGATGTCTGGCATCGGGTCCGGGTCCACGGGCGGCTGGCCTTCGATGGTCTTGGCCAGGTGCGGGCGATGCCACTTGCCCTTGCTCGCCACCAGGGCCGTGGCCTGGGCCAGTTGCAAAGGCGTTGCCTGCATGTAGCCCTGGCCGATCCCCAGGATCAGGGTTTCACCCGGGAACCACGCCTGGCGCCGGGTCACCCGCTTCCATTCCCGGGAAGGCATCAGGCCGGGCGACTCCTCGAACATATCCAGGGAGACTTTCTGGCCGATGCCGAACTTACCCAGGTAGGACGACAACCGATCGATCCCCAGCTTGTGGGCCAGGTCATAGAAGTAGGTGTCGTTGGAACGCATGATCGCCGTTTCCAGGTCCACATAGCCGTCGCCGGTACGGTTCCAGTTGCGGTACTTGTGGTCGTAGTTGGGCAGCATGTAATAGCCGGGGTCGAAGACCCGGCTCGAGGCGGTCACCACGCCGGCGTCCAGCCCGGCAATCGCCACGGCCGGTTTGATGGTCGAGCCCGGCGGGTAGAGGCCGCGCAATACACGGTTGAACAGCGGCCGGTCGATGGAATCGCGCAACTCAGCATAGGCCTTGAAGCTGATGCCGGTGACGAACAGGTTCGGGTCGAAACTCGGCTGGCTGACCATCGCCAGGACCTCGCCGGTGGCCGGGTCCAGCGCCACCACGGCGCCCCGTCGTCCGCCCAGGGCCGCTTCGGCGGCTTCCTGCAACTTGATGTCCAGACTCAGGACAATGTCCTTGCCGGGAATCGGGTCGGTGCGCTTGAGAACCCGCAACACGCGACCGCGGGCGTTGGTCTCGACTTCTTCGTAACCCACCTGGCCGTGCAGCTCGGGCTCGTAGAAGCGCTCGATGCCAGTCTTGCCGATGTGGTGGGTACCGCTGTAGTTGACCGGATCGAGGCTCTTGAGCTCTTTCTCGTTGATCCGCCCCATGTAGCCGACCGAGTGGGCAAAATGCGCCCCCTGGGGATAATGACGCACCAACTGCGCTACCACCTCGACGCCCGGCAGGCGGAACTGGTTCACCGCGATCAGGGCAATCTGCTCTTCGGTCAACTCGAACAGGATCGGCACCGGCTCGAACGGCCGACGTCCCTGGCGCATGCGCTTCTCGAAGATGGCCCGATCCTCGGGCGTCAGTTGCAGCACTTCGACGATGACATCCAGCACCTGTTGCCAGTCGCCGGACCGCTCGCGGGTCATGCTCAGGCTGAAACTGGGCCGGTTGTCGGCCACCACCACGCCATTGCGGTCGAAAATCAACCCGCGGGTCGGCGGGATCGGCTGCACATGCACACGGTTGTTTTCCGACAGGGTCGAGTGGTACTCGTACTGGATCACCTGGAGGAAATAGAGCCGCGCGATCAGCACGCCGATCAGCGTCACCACGGTAATGGCGCCGAACACGACGCGACTGCGCACCAGGCGGGCGTCTTTTTCGTGGTCCTTGATGCGGATCGGCTGAGGCATGAGGGCAGGATTACTTGTGGTAAGGGTGCCCGGACAGGACTGTCCAGGCACGATACAACTGTTCACCGATCAGGATCCGCACCAACGGGTGCGGCAACGTCAGGGGCGACAACGACCAGCGCTGATCGGCCCGCGCACAGACTTCCGGCGCCAGCCCTTCCGGGCCACCGACCATGAAATTCACCGTGCGCGAGTCCAGCCGCCAGCGATCGAGCTCGACCGCCAGTTGCTCGGTGCTCCAGGGCTTGCCGTGGACCTCGAGGGTGACGATGCGCTCGTTCGGCCCGACCTTGGCCAGCATGGCTTCGCCTTCCTGGCGGATGAAGCGCGCCACGTCGGCGTTCTTCCCACGGGTGTTGAGCGGAATTTCCACCAGTTCCAGGGCCAGCTCGGAAGGAAGACGCTTGGCATATTCATGCCAGCCTTCTTCCACCCACTTGGGCATGCGGGAACCGACGGCGATCAGGCGCAGTCGCACAGCGATCCCTTACTGCTGGTCTTTGTTGAGCTTGGTGAAGTGCTCATGGGTGTTTTCAGGGCTGTGGTGACGGGCATCCGCCGCACGGCTCTGTTCGGCACCGGCCCACAGGCGCTCCAGGTCATAGAACTGGCGTGCCGAGGCGGTCATCATGTGCACGATGACATCGTCCATATCCAGCAGGACCCAGTCGCTGTCGCCCTTGCCTTCTTCGCCCAGCGGCTTGATACCCTGGGCCTTGACCGCTTCGCGGACCTTGTCCAGCATCGCGCCGATCTGGCGGTTGGAGGTACCGGTGGCGATGATCATGAAGTCAGTGATGCTCTGCTTTTCACGAACGTCGATCACCTGGATGTCCTGGGCCTTGACGTCTTCCAGGGCCGCAACGGCCACCTTGACCAGCTCTTCGCCGGCCAGCACGGCGCCAGTGTGCGCCTCCACGGGCAGCGGGGCGCTCTTGAAGGTGCCCTTGCGCTTTACTTTGTTTACGTCTTTGTCAGTCATATAAAACTCGTTTTGCTCGTATATTCGGGCGCTTCGCTACACGTACTCACGTGCCTTGAAGCAGCCTCGTTCAGTTCGACGCACGGTACAGCCCGTGCGCATCGATGTAGGCCAGGACCGCGTCGGGCACCAGGAAACGTACCGACTTACCGCTGGCCAGCAGTTGACGGATCTGGGTGGCGGATACCGCGAGCGGTGTCTGCCAGACGAATGCAATCTGTCCGCTCGGCCCCTTGAGGGCCAGCGGGTCGCTCACCGAGCGTGCCGCCAGCAGGTTGCGCAAGGCATCCGGCGGCTCGCTGTCGGCATCCGGGCGTTGCAGCACCAGGATGTGGCAATGCTGGAGCAACTCTTCCCAACGGTGCCAAGTGGGCAGGCCGCAAAATGCGTCCCAGCCCAGAAGCAGGAAAACCTGGGCGTCGGCGGCCATTTCGGCCCGCATCAGCTCCAGGGTGTCAATGGAGTAGGACGGTTTGTCCCGCTGCAATTCGCGGGCGTCCACCACCAGCGGCGACACGCCGGCCACCGCGCACTCGACCATCGCCAGACGGTCCTGCGCCGACACCTGCGGTATATCCCGGTGAGGCGGCCTGGCGTTGGGCGTCAGGCGCAGCTCATCGAGGCCCAGGGCATCGGCGACTTCCAGCGCACCGCGCAAATGGCCGATGTGCACCGGGTCGAACGTGCCGCCCAGGATGCCGATGCGCCTGGGCACAGCTGTCGTCGTCACAGCGGCTGACGGGTCGAGGTCGCCCAAGTCAGACCGGCTCCTGTCCGCGCAACTGGCCATCACCGACCACGATGTACTTCTCGCAGGTCAGGCCTTCGAGGCCGACCGGGCCGCGGGCGTGCAGCTTATCAGTAGAAATGCCGATCTCGGCGCCCAATCCGTATTCAAAGCCATCGGCGAAGCAGGTCGGGGTGTTGATCATCACCGACGCCGAATCCACTTCAGCCAGGAAGCGCCGGGTTTCGCCCTGGTGTTCGCTGACGATGGCGTCGGTGTGGTGGGAGCCGTGACGATTGATGTGCTCGATGGCCTGGTCCAGACCGTCGACCACGCGGATCGACAGGATCGGCGCCAGGTATTCGGTGTTCCAGTCCTCTTCGGTGGCTTGCGCCGCCTCGATGATCGCCCGGGTGCGCTCGCAACCCCGCAGTTCGACGCCTTTTTCGCGGAACTGGGCAGCCATCGCCGGCAGGAAGTCCTGGGCAACGGCCTGGTCCACCAGCAGGGTTTCCATCGCGCCGCAGATGCCGTAACGATAGGTCTTGGCGTTGAAGGCGATGCGCTGGGCCTTTGGCAGCTCGGCGTGAGCACTGACGTAGACGTGGCAGATACCGTCCAGGTGCTTGATCACCGGTACACGGGCATCGCGGCTGACCCGTTCGATCAGGCCCTTGCCGCCGCGCGGCACGATGACATCGACGAATTCGGGCATGGTGATCAGCGCGCCGACAGCGGCACGGTCGGTGGTTTCCACCACTTGCACCACGGCGGCCGGCAGACCGGCCTCGGCCAGGCCGCGCTGGATGCAGGCGGCAATGGCACGGTTGGAATGAATCGCCTCGGAACCGCCGCGCAGGATGGTCGCGTTACCGGACTTCAGGCACAGGCTCGCGGCATCGATGGTCACGTTCGGCCGCGACTCGTAGATGATCCCGACCACGCCCAGGGGCACGCGCATCTTGCCGACCTGAATACCCGATGGCCGGTAGCTCATGTCGCGGATCGCCCCGACCGGGTCCGGCAGTGCCGCCACCTGGCGCAGACCGACGATCATGCCGTCGATGCGCGCCGGGGTCAGCGCCAGGCGCTCGAGCATGGCCGGCTCGAGGCCATTGGCCCGGCCGGCGGCCAGGTCGAGCTCATTGGCGGCGGACAACTCGGCGCGAGCGGCGTCCAGCGCATTGGCGGCGGCTTGCAGGGCGCGGTTTTTCTGCGCGGTGCTGGCACGGCCGATGATGCGCGACGCTTCGCGAGCGGCGCGACCCAGGCGGGTCATGTAGTCAAGAACGGACTCAGTCATGGTCTGTGTGGTCTTGGCGAAGAGGAAAGCGGCAGATTATAGCTGTCGTAACCCTCGACTAACAGCATGGACTCACAGTGGTGACCGGCGGAGGCGCAAAACTGTCAGGAATTTCACCTGTTCAGCGGCGATTAAGATTTCCATTGCTATCATCGCCCTTCCTTTGGCCTCAATTCGTCTACTGCCATGACCGATTCGCCACCTACGCCAAACGCCTTGCCCCATGCCTTTTTTGACCGCGACGCCCAGGTGCTCGCCAGGGACCTGCTGGGCAAAGTCATTCGCCACAGGGTCGGCGAGCTGTGGCTCAGCGCCCGAATCATCGAGACCGAAGCGTACTATTTCGCCGAAAAGGGCAGCCACGCCTCCCTGGGCTATACGGAAAAACGCAAGGCACTGTTTCTGGACGGCGGCCACATCTATATGTACTACGCCCGGGGCGGCGACTCGCTGAACTTCAGCGCCCAGGGACCGGGTAACGCGGTGCTGATCAAATCGGCGTACCCATGGGTCGATGGCATCTCCGGTCCGGACAGCCTGGCGCAGATGCTGCTGAACAATCCCGACGCCCAAGGCCGCCCACGTACGCCGCAGAAGCTCTGCGCCGGCCAGACCCTGCTGTGCAAGGCCTTGGGGCTGAAGGTGCCGGAATGGGACGCCAAACGCTTCGACCCTGAACGGTTGCTGGTGGAAGACGTGGCGGTGCCGACGGTCAATGTGATCCAGACCACCCGCCTGGGCATCCCACTGGGACGCGACGAGCATCTGCCCTACCGTTTCGTCGACGCCGCCTACGCACCGTGGTGCACCCGCAACCCGTTGCGGCGCGGACAGGTCGAGGGGCGCGATTATTTTTTGCTGCCATGAGCGATGCAACACAATTTCCTGTGGGAACCAGGTTTTTTTGCTTCACAACAGATCCCCTGTGGGAGCGAGCCTGCTCGCGATGGCGTCCGTACATCCAATATTGATGTTGACTGACACACCGCTATCGCGAGCAGGCTCGCTCCCACAGTAAAACAATGCACATTCAATGGAGTTGTATTTATGGGCCCATGGCTCGATAGCATCACTGGCTGGCTAGCTGCCAACCCGCAATGGCTGGCGGTGGCGGTGTTCATCGTGGCGTGCGTGGAGTGCCTGGCGATTGCCGGGTTGATCGTACCGGGCACCGTGCTGCTGTTTGCCGTGGCGGTGCTGGCCGGCAGTGGCGCCTTGTCCCTGGGCGAGACACTGTTGCTGGGCTTGCTGGGAGGCTTGCTCGGGGACTTGGCCTCATATTTCCTCGGCCGGCACTTCCACCAGAACATCCGACGCCTGCCGGGACTGCGGCACCACCCGGAATGGATGAACGCGGCGGAAAGCTATTTCCAGCGCTACGGCATCGCCAGCCTGCTGGTGGGACGCTTTATCGGCCCGCTGCGACCGATGCTGCCGATGGTCGCCGGGATGTGCGACATGCCCTTCCCCCGCTTTGCCGCCGTCAGCCTGCTGGCCGCGTCGGGCTGGAGCGTGGCGTATCTGTTGCCGGGCTGGGCCACCGGGGCGGCGATTCGCCTGCCGTTGCCCGAAGGCTTCTGGCTACAGGCCGGCATCGTCATCGGCAGCGTCGCGGTGATGATCGGGTTGAGTGTCAACAGCAGCCTGCGGCGTCACCGACATGCCACGGCGCTGATTGCCGGCCTGGGCCTGGTGATCCTGCTTGGCCTGTTCATCGGCTTCCGCTACCTGACGGCCTTCGACCAAGGGTTGATGACCCTGGTCCAGGAACATCGCAGCCCGATGCTGGACGAGATCGCCGTGACCTTCACGCTGATCGGCGAATTCCGCTTCATGCTGATCTTCAGCGCCCTGCTGACCGGATTGCTGTTGCTGGCCCGCCAATGGCGACAGGCGATCTTCGCCGGCGCCACCATGCTGCTCACCGCCCTGGCCAATACCGGCAGCAAGCATTTCTTCGCCCGCGTGCGCCCGGAAATCCTGGCCGATCCGCTGACCAGCTACAGCATGCCCAGTGGCCATGCCTCCGGTTCGTTCGCGCTGTTCCTGGCGCTCGCGGTCCTGGCCGGTCGCGGACAACCGCCACGCCTGCGCCTGACCTGGCTGCTGCTGGGCTGTCTGCCGGCGCTGGCGATTGCCTTGTCCCGGGTGTACCTGGGCGCCCATTGGCCCAGCGACATCCTGGCTGGCGCCATGCTCGCCGCCTGCGTCTGCGCCGCCGTCCTGTGGCTGAGCCAGCGCCAGACTCCGTTGCCCGCCATGCCGCCGAAGATCTGGTGGCTGATCCTGCCGGCGCTGGTGGCCGCATTCAGCTTCTTTGCCCTGCGGCACCTGCCCCATGGGATGCTGCGGTATGCCTATTGATGCAGACTGATTTCATCGGCACAGAGGAATCCCTGTGGGAGCGAGCCTGCTCGCGATGGCGGCGCCTCAGCCAACACCTGCTTCGCTGACACACCGCCATCGCGAGCAGGCTCGCTCCCACAATGATTTGCGGTGAACAGCCTCAGGCGAAGAGCTCGCCCTGCAACTCATCGAGCAGCGCCTGAATCGCATCCAGGCGCTGTTGCGGATCATCCAGTTGCAGCAAGTCGATCTTGTCCAGCTCATTGAACGGCAGCAGGTAAGCCAGTTGGTTGGCCAATGACTGTTGGCCGGTCGCCTCGGTGCCCATGTTCAGGGCCTCGACCATCGGGTGCTCGGCCAGGGCCTGGAGCAGCGCCACCAGGTCGGCGTCCTCATCCTGCAGCGGTTGCTCCGGTTCATCCTCCAGCCATTCGACATCGGCCACGGTGAGCTGGTCGGCCTGGACACTGCTGCCATGCACGATAAAGCGGCGTCCGCCCTGCACGCGAATTCCCAGCAGGCCATTGTCCTGCTGGGAAAAGTCGGTGATCAGCGCCTCACAGCCGACCCGTGCATAACCTTGCGGCGCGATGCCGACTTCCTGCCCGTCCAGGATGCACACCACCCCGAACCCTTCGCCCTTCTTCATGCAGCGCCCGATCATGTCGAGGTAACGTGCCTCGAATATCTGCAAATCGAGAATGCAGCCGGGGAAAAGCACGGTGTTCAACGGAAAAAGCGGCAAATTCATAACTGTTTCCTAGACCGTCATCGACACCACCAGCGGCAGCAGCACCGCCGTGGCCACGCCCATCAGACTCATCGCCAGCGCCGCAAAGGCGCCGGACTCTTCGCTTTCCTGCAACGCCACCGAAGTCCCTACCGCATGAGCTGTCAGGCCCAGGGCCATGCCCCGGGCTTCAGGGCTGTGGACACCCAGCCTGGTCAGGATGCTCGGGCCCAGGATCGCCCCGAGTACCCCGGTGATCAAGACGAACACCGCCGCCATGGCCGCCACACCGCCGATCTGCTCGGCCACCAGCATCGCAATCGGAGAGGTCACCGATTTGGGCGCCATGGTCATCAGAATCATGTGCTCGGCGCCAAACGCCCAGCCCAGCAACACCGCGGAGCCGGTGGCGAACACCCCGCCTATCACCAGCGTAGTAAAGATCGGCCAGAACAATTGCCGGATCCGTCGCAGGTTCAGGTACAGCGGCACCGCCAGCGCGACCGTGGCCGGCCCCAGCAGGATGCTGAGGATTTCGGTGCTCTTGCGGTATTCGGCGTAGCTGATGCCGCAACTGACCAGCACACCGATCAGCAGCACCATCGACATCAGCACCGGTTGCAGGAATACCCAGCGGGTCTTTTCGAATGCCGCCAATACCAGTTGATAGGCCCCCAGGGTAATGCCGATGCCGAACAGCGGATGATGGATCACCGACGCCCAGGCGCCCTGCCAGTCGAGGATCATGGCTGGTCCTCTTCCACGGCCGCGACGTGATGCCGGCCCAGGCGCTGCATCAACACCCCGGTGAACGCCATGGACAGGACCAGCGACAACACCAGCGCGCCGACGATGGCCCAGAAATCGGCGGCGATGGCGCGGGCGTAGACCATCACCCCCACCGCCGGCGGCACCAGCAGCAACGGCAAGTAACGCAGCAAGCTGCTGGCGGCCAGGCTCAATGGCTCGGCGACTTCGCCACGGACGATCAAATAGCCCAGCAACAGCAGCAGGCCGATGATCGGCCCCGGCAGCACCGGCAAGAACAAATGATTGATGGCGGTGCCCAGCAATTGGAACAGCACCAGCCAGGTCAGGCCCCGTAGCAACATCCGTCCTCTCCCCTGCAACCTCTACCCAATGAAAGCGCCCGCATTATAAGCACGCCCAGGCTATGGACCGGCATTCGTAAAAAGCATGGTCAGTGACCTGCCCTGTGCGTCATGTTGATCTACAGTGGTTCCCGGGGGCGCTAGTGGCCTGTACGGCTAATTTGAGCACACGAATTGACCACGCAGGCCACCTACCCCCGTACCAAAGATAGAACCGATGAACCAAGGAGAGTCTCAATGCCCTATGTTCCCGTTGCAGCGCTCAAAGATTATGTCGGCAAGGAACTCGGACGTTCCGACTGGCTGACCATCGACCAGGACCGCATCAACCTGTTCGCCGAAGCCACAGGCGACTTTCAGTTCATCCACGTCGATCCGGTCAAGGCCGCACAGACGCCATTCGGCAGCACCATTGCCCACGGCTTCCTGTCGCTTTCGCTGATGCCCAAGCTGATGGAAGACATCCTGATCCTGCCTGAAGGCGTGAAAATGGTCGTCAACTACGGACTGGACAGCGTGCGCTTCATCCAGCCGGTGAAGGTCGATTCCAAGGTGCGGCTCAAAGTCGACCTGGTGGATGCCACCGAGAAAAAACCCGGCCAATGGCTGCTCAAAGCCAACGCCACGCTGGAAATCGAAGGCTCGGACAAACCGGCCTACATCGCCGAACCCCTGTCGCTCTGCTTCGTGTAACCCTTTGCGCATGCGAAACCGCCCAGGCAGTTTCGCACCGCTTCTCTAGTTCTATCGCGCATAGCTGCGGCATACTCGTCGCCTGATTACCTGGATCCCGTTATGCGCTTACTTTTCCCCCTGGCTTTGACCCTCCTGCTGGCCGCCTGCGGCGATGGCGAATCCCTGTTGCCGCCTGACGCACGCCTGCCCGATGGCGGACGCTATCGCGGCGATCTGGTGAACGGGCTGCTGCAGGGCCAGGGACGCATCGACTATCCCAACGGCAGTTGGTATGCCGGACAGTTCGACAAAGGCCAATGGCATGGCACCGGGGAATGGCACGGCAGCAATGGCGAAGTCTATCGCGGCCAGTTCCAGCAAGGCCTGTTCCACGGCCAGGGCAGCCTCGACACGCCCACCAGCAGCTACACCGGTGGCTTCAAGCTGGGGCGACGGGACGGCGAAGGCACGCTCAAGGAAAACGGCGTCACCTACCGCGGCGAATTCAAGGCCGACCGGTATTCGGGCCTCGGCCGCCTGGAGCTCGCCGACGGCAGCCAGTACCAGGGCCCGTTCGCCAACGGCAAGCCCAACGGCGATGGTCAGCGCTTCGATGCCGCCGGCAACCAGTTCACCGGGCATTTCGTCGATGGCCAGCTCCAGGGCAAAGGCACGTTCAACAGCGCCGAAGGCGATGTCTATGTCGGCAGCTTCAAGAACAACCAGCTCAACGGCCGCGGCCGCTACGAAAATGCCGACGGCGACGTCTGGATCGGCCAGTTCAAGGACGGCGCGCTCACCGGCAAGGGCGAGCTGATCGGCGCCGATGGCAGCCATTACCTCGGCCGCTTCAATGAATGGCGCTTTACCGGCCAGGGCCGCCTGAACCTGCCCGATGGCAGTTTTTACATCGGTGCGTTCGAAAACGACAGTTACCACGGGCGCGGCACCCTGGTGCTGACCGACGGTACGGTACAAAGCGGCACCTGGTCCAACGGCCAGCGGGTGCGCGACGCGGATGGCAAGCTGCTGCCGGACGTACTCGAACTCGGCCTGCTGTCACAGGGCCGCCTGCTGGACGACGCCCTGGCCCAGATCCCTGCTTCGACACCAGCAGTGGAGCTGTACAGCCTGACTCTGGGCGGAGACGGCAAGCAAAGCGTGTTCCTGCGCGAATCCGACTATGTTGCCAACATGCTCGCCAGCCGTTTCGGCGCGTTCGGCCAGATCCGCCTGGTCAATCATCGCGATCACCTGGGCGACCGCCCCATGGCGACCCGCGAAAGCCTGCGCCGCGCCGCCAGCACCCTGGCCGAACGCAGCGGCCCGGAAGACCTGATTTTCATCTACCTGACCAGCCATGGCACCAGCGAACATGAACTGGTACTCGACCAGCCACGCATGGAACTGGCCGACCTGCCCGCCGACGAACTGGCCGTGGTGCTGGCACCGCTGAAGAACCGCGACAAGATCGTGGTGATCTCGGCCTGCTACTCCGGCGGTTTCATCCCGGCGCTCAAGGACGAACGCACCCTGGTCATGACCGCTTCACGGGCCGACCGGGTGTCCTTCGGTTGCTCCGAGGAAGCCAACTTCACCTATTTCGGCGATGCGTTGTTCGCCCAGGCGCTGAACCAGACCGACGACCTGGAACAAGCCTTCAAGCTGGCCAAGGCCACTGTGGCCGAACGGGAGCAGGCGGATAATTTCGAGGCGTCCGAGCCGCAGATCTGGGCCCCCAGGACCGTCCTCTCCCACTGGCAACTGCTGCGCAAATTGCAGGCACGAAAAGCATTGCAAAGTGCTGCACTGAACGACGAGGCCAAAAAGAGCAACTAAGCTGAACCGTATCAAGGGGGAAACACTATGTACTTGACGCCTCAGCATGTTTTGCTCGCCGGCGCTACCGGATTGACCGGGGAACACCTGCTGGATCGGCTGCTCAACGAGCCGACCATCAGCCGCGTCCTGGCGCCCTCCCGCCGGCCGTTGGCCGAGCATCCACGCCTGGAAAACCCGGTTGGGGAACCGGCCGACGTATTGCCTCGCCTCAGCGGCCAGGTCGACATCGCCTTCTGCTGCCTCGGCACCACCATCAAGAAGGCCGGCTCGGAACAAGCCTTTCGCGCGGTGGACCTGGACCTGGTCGTGGCCTTCGCCAAACGTGCCCGGGCGCTGGGCGCACGGCATCTGGTGGTGATCAGCGCCCTGGGGGCTGATGCAACGTCATCCATCTTCTACAACCGGGTCAAAGGCGAAATGGAAGCCGCACTCAAGGCCCAGGACTGGCCGCAGCTGACCATCTGCCGTCCTTCCCTGCTGTTGGGTGAACGCGTCGAACCCCGCCTGGCCGAGCAATTGGCCGGGCCCTTGTCGAAACTGATTCCCGGCAAATACCACGGCATCGAAGCCTGCCAACTGGCCCGCGCCATGTGGCGCCTGGCGCTGGAAGAACAGGATGGGGTGCGGGTGGTGGAGTCGGACGAGTTGCGTAAGCTGGGCAAGTGACTCTTAAGACTGCTGAAACAGGATTTTCAGCAAGCAAACTGTGGGAGCAAGGCTTGCCCGCGATGAAGTTGACGCGGTTCTTGCCTTGGAACCGAGGCGGCCGCATCGCGAGCAAGCTTTGCTCCCACAGAAAGTGCCCTCGCCATAAGGCCAGGATTCGGTGATTACAACCCACCCGTCGCCTGAAACCCCACTCCCATCGCCGTAAACAACGACAACGGCAATAACAAGGTGTCGAGCAACGCACTGCCCGGCAGATCGACGCCAGGATAGCTCGGGGCTTCGGCGCCAAAGCGATCCTTGGCGCAGCAGCCACCGTTGAGGGCGTAAAGATCCAGGCGAGTACCCGCATACACCACCGGTGCGCCAGGCTTGGCGGCGTCCAGGGTGCGGGCGGTGGCGCAGCCGGTCAGTTGCAGCGCCAGCAGAACGATCAACAGCTTATTCATCACTGCTCAAATGGTGCTCGCCCCAGCGCGGCAACATGTCCTGGGGGATATTCATCAGGTTGAGAATCCGCGCGACCACGAAATCGATCAGATCGTCGATGGTCTGCGGCTGGTGATAGAAGCCCGGCGAGGCCGGCAGGATGGTCACGCCCATGTTCGACAACTTGAGCATGTGCTCCAGGTGAATGCTCGAATACGGCGCCTCCCGCGGCACGAGGATCAACTGGCGGCGCTCCTTGAGCGTCACGTCCGCAGCCCGTTCGATCAGGTTGTTGCAGGCCCCGGTGGCAATCGCCGACAGCGTGCCGGTGGAACACGGCACCACCACCATGGCCGCCGGCGAGCCGGAGCCCGACGCCACCGGCGACATCCAGTCTTCCTTGCCGTACACCCGGATCTGCCCCGCCGCCGCCCCGGTGTATTCGGTGAGGAAGGCCTGCATCATCTGAGTCTTGGCCGGCAGGGTCACGTCGGTTTCCGTGGCCATCACCAACTGCGCGGCCTTGGAAATGAGAAAGTGCACCTCACGGTCTTCTCGCACCAGGCAATCGAGCAGGCGCAAGCCGTACTGGGCGCCGGACGCACCGGTCATCGCCAGCGTGATGCGCTCCGGACCATTGCTCTCGAAGCGAGTGTTCATTGCAGCGCCTCAGCCAGTTTGCCGTGCAGGCCGCCGAAGCCGCCGTTGCTCATGATCACCACGTGGGTGCCGGGCTGGGCCTGGCTCTTCACGCGCTCGATGATGCCTTCCAGGGAATCGCTGACAATCGACGGCACCGTGCACAGTGCGGCCGTGGCCCCCAGGTCCCAACCGAGGTTGGCCGGCGCATACCAGATCACCTGATCGGCATCGACCACGCTTTCCGGCAGGCCATCGCGGTGGGCGCCAAGTTTCATCGAGTTGGAGCGCGGCTCGATGATCGCGATCAGCGGCGCATCGCCAATACGTTTGCGCAAACCGTCGAGGGTGGTGGCAATGGCGGTCGGATGGTGGGCGAAATCGTCATAGATGGTGATGCCGTGCACTTCGGCGACCTTTTCCATGCGACGCTTGACGCTCTTGAACGCACTCAATGCGGCAATGCCCATCGACGGCACCACACCCACATGACGCGCGGCCGCCAAGGTAGCCAGGGCGTTGGCGACGTTGTGCTGGCCGGTCAATTCCCACTCCACGACGCCTTGGGACTGGCCTTCGAACATCACCTCGAACTGCGAACCATCTTCCTTCAGCAACTTGACTTGCCACTGTCCGCCCGCGCCGGTGGTCTGCACCGGGGTCCAGCAGCCCATTTCGATGACCCGCTGCAAGGCCGGCTCGGTGGTCGGGTGAATCACCAGGCCTTCGCTTGGAATGGTGCGCACCAGATGGTGGAATTGCCGCTCGATGGCCGCCAGATCAGGGAAGATGTCCGCGTGATCGAATTCCAGGTTATTCAGGATCGCCGTGCGCGGGCGGTAGTGGACGAATTTCGAACGCTTGTCGAAAAACGCACTGTCGTATTCATCGGCTTCGATCACGAAGAACGGCGTACCGCCCAGGCGCGCCGACACCGAGAAATTCTGCGGCACACCGCCGATCAGGAAGCCCGGACTCATGCCCGCGTGTTCCAACACCCAGGCGAGCATGCTGCTGGTGGTGGTCTTGCCGTGGGTACCCGCCACAGCCAGGACCCAACGCCCCTGCAACACATGGTCGGCCAGCCACTGCGGCCCGGACACATACGGCAGGCCTTTGTTGAGCACGTACTCCACCGCCGGGTTGCCACGGGACATGGCGTTGCCTATGACCACCAGGTCCGGTGCCGGGTCCAGTTGCGCCGGGTCATACCCCTGGGTCAGCTCGATGCCCTGAGCTTCCAGTTGGGTGCTCATCGGCGGGTAGACGTTGGCGTCGGAACCGGTCACATGATGGCCCAGCTCCTTGGCCAGGACCGCCATCGAACCCATGAAAGTGCCGCAAATACCGAGAATATGGATGTGCATAGTCGACCTCGTAAAACATGGCCGCAGGTTAGCGTAGGGAGGGGGAAATCGCACCTTGTCTTTCGACTTGTGGGAGCAAGGCTTGCCCGCGATGAACGATAACGATGACGCGGACTTTCATGGAATCGTGTCAAGGCTATCGCGGGCAAGCCTTGCTCCCACAGGGCTTCGGTGCCTGGAGGAGCGGTGATCAGCGAGCGATCGCGTGTTTGCGCAGTTTCCGGTAGAGGGTATTGCGGCTGATGCCCAGTTGCTCGGCCGTGTTGGTCATGTGCCAGCGGGTCTGTTCCAGCGCATTGAGCAACGCCAGACGTTCCGCATCCTCCAGCGGATGTTCGGACGCGGGTGTTTCCTCCAATGCCGGGCGTGCCTGGCGAATCATCGCCGGCAGGTCGTCCAGACCGACCCTGCCACCGTCGCACAACGCGGCGAGGGTGCGCAGGACGTTGCGCATCTGCCGCACGTTGCCCGGCCAGTCGAACGCCAGGAGCGCCCGGCGCGCCGGTTCGTCGATGAACACCGTCTCGGTGCCGCTTTCTTCGGCCAGCAGAAAGTCCAGCAACTGCGACTTGTCGCTGCGCTCGCGCAACGCCGGCAAAGGAATTTCCAAGCCGTTGAGCCGGTAGTACAGGTCCTCGCGGAAGCTGCCGTCCTGTACCCGCTCAAGTAATTGCCGGTGGGTGGCGCTGATGATGCGCACGTTCACCGTCTCGGGCTCGCCACCGATGGGCACCACCTGACGATCCTCCAGCACCCGCAGCAAGCGGGTCTGCAAGGCCAAGGGCATGTCGCCGATTTCATCCAGGAACAAGGTGCCGCCGTCGGCCTGTTGCAGCTTGCCGCGCATGCCCTCCTTGCGGGCACCGGTAAAGCTGCCACCGCGATAGCCGAACAGCTCGCTCTCGATCAGGCTTTCGGGGATGGCCGCGCAATTGAGGGCAACGAAGTTTTTCCCGGCGCGCTGGCTGGCGTGATGCACGGCCTTGGCGAAGGCTTCCTTGCCGCAACCGGTTTCCCCATTGATCAGCAGCGGCACATCGCGCTCGAACACCCGCAACGCCTTGCGGAAATGCTCCTGCAGTTGCGCATCCCCCAGGCAGATGCCCGTCAGTCGCGCAGGCTCCATGGCTTTGGGCGCCGGGACAAGCGGAACCGGGATGCTACGAGGCTGACCACGCAGCACCGCGAACAAATGCCGACCATCACGGGTGCGCAGCGGCCAACTGGCGCTGGCCTGGGCGCTGGCCCGGCCCAGCAACTCGTCCAGTGAACAATCGAAAAACGCCTCTACCGGCTGGCCCAGCAAGCCACCACGAATGCGCCCCAGCAGGTTGAGTGCGCTCTGGTTGACGGCGCTGATCCGCCCTTCTCCATCGAACGCCAGCAGCCCTTCGCTGAACAACCCCACGGACTCGGCCTGCAGATGAAAGCGCAGCAGCCATTGATTGTCGAAGCAGCGCAGGAAATAGCAGCTCTCGATCATCTTCGCCGAGAGATTGACCAGCGCCATGGTGTGGAACTGGCTCTGGCGCGACACGTCCGGCCGGGCCGAGGACACGTCGAGCACCGCCAGCAGTTCGCCATGTGGGTCGAACACCGGGCTGGCCGAGCAGGTCAGGCCGGTGTGGCGACCACGAAAATGTTCTTCCTGATGGATGGTCAACGCCTGGCGCTCCACCAGGCAGGTGCCGATGCCATTGGTGCCTTCGCAGGCTTCGCTCCAATCGGCACCGAGCCAGAGGCCGGCCCGTTCGAAAATCTTGCGCTCGCTGGGAGCGGTGACGCAGTTGAGGATCACGCCCCGGGCGTCGGTGAGCAGCACCGCGTGGCCGGCGCCGGACAATTGCTGGTGCAGGCTGGTCATTTCGGAACCGGCAATGTGCAGCACTTGCTGCAGACGCTCGCGGCTTTCCAGCACCCGGCCATGCTCAAGCACCGTCGGCGCCAGGTTCTGGGCTGGGTCCAGGTGATAGTCCTCGAGGCAGCGCAGCCAGGAACGGGCAATCGACGGATCGCTGCCGGGTCCTTGCAGATGGGCCTTGCCCTGGGTAACTGTCAGGACCTGCTGGGCATGGCGACTCAAATGGTTGCTGTGCATTTCTTATTATTCTCCCCGAAGGTTGCGGCCTTGCTGGAGTCACTGCTGAACACCTAGCCCCAGGTAAAGGGTTGTTTCTGTGGGAGCAAGGCTTGCCCGCGATTGCCTTGGCGCGGATCACAGTTAGACCGCGTCATCGTTCATCGCGGGCAAGCCTTGCTCCCACAGGATGCCCGACGTCTCCATCGATACTTGGGCAACTCACAGATTGCCCCAGCATCCTCCAGGCACAAGCGCTTTGCAATGCTGGCGTGACCCGTCGGTCAACGGCCGTCTCACAATTGGCACAAAGTGTCACATCCTCTGTATCGCAATCGTCACGCGGGGCCTCCATTGGTCCGAAGAAATCCCCTCAACGTCTTGATTTCCGGGCTCTGCACGGCAATGGCCCGACCTTTGCTCTAGGCTTAAATACCAGCGCTCAATTTGCGCGGCCTCCCGTATAAGCACAAAAGCCAAGGAGAACTCACCATGCGTTACGCTCACCCCGGTACTGAAGGCGCTATCGTCTCGTTCAAGAGCAAATACGGTAACTACATCGGCGGCGAGTTCGTCGCGCCTGTCAAAGGTCAGTACTTCACCAATACTTCCCCGGTCAATGGCCAGCCCATTGCCGAATTCCCGCGTTCCACGGCCGAAGACATCGAAAAAGCCCTGGACGCCGCCCACGCCGCTGCCGATGCCTGGGGCGCCACCTCGGTCCAGGCCCGTTCGCTGATCCTGCTGAAAATCGCCGACCGCATCGAACAGAACCTCGAAACCCTGGCGATCACCGAATCCTGGGACAACGGCAAGGCCGTGCGCGAAACCCTCAACGCCGACATCCCCCTGGCCGCCGACCACTTCCGCTACTTCGCCGGTTGCCTGCGGGCCCAGGAAGGCAGCGCCGCCGAGATCGACGGCAACACCGTGGCCTATCACATCCACGAGCCGCTGGGCGTGGTCGGGCAGATCATCCCGTGGAACTTCCCGCTGCTGATGGCCGCCTGGAAACTCGCCCCGGCCCTGGCCGCCGGCAACTGCGTGGTGCTCAAGCCCGCCGAGCAAACCCCACTGGGCATCTGCGTGCTCATGGAACTGATCGGTGACCTGCTGCCGCCCGGCGTGCTGAACGTAGTGCAAGGCTTCGGCAAGGAAGCTGGCGAAGCCCTGGCGACCAGCAAGCGCATCGCCAAGATTGCCTTCACCGGTTCGACCCCGGTCGGCTCGCACATCATGAAATGCGCCGCCGAGAACATCATCCCGTCCACCGTGGAACTGGGCGGCAAGTCGCCGAACATCTTCTTTGAAGACATCATGCAGGCCGAGCCGAGCTTCATCGAGAAGGCCGCCGAAGGTCTGGTGCTGGCGTTCTTCAACCAGGGTGAAGTCTGCACCTGCCCGTCCCGCGCCCTGGTGCAGGAATCGATCTACGACGAATTCATGCAAGTGGTGATGAAGAAGATCGAGCAGATCAAACGCGGCGACCCGCTGGACACCGACACCATGGTCGGCGCCCAGGCGTCCGAGCAGCAGTTCGACAAGATCCTCTCGTACCTGGAAATCGCCAAGGGCGAAGGCGCCCAGTTGCTGACCGGCGGCCAGGTGGAAAAACTCGAAGGCAACCTCGCCAGCGGGTACTACATCCAGCCGACCCTGCTCAAGGGCACCAACAAGATGCGGGTGTTCCAGGAAGAAATCTTCGGCCCGGTGGTGAGCATCACCACCTTCAAGGATGAAGCCGAAGCCCTGGCGATCGCCAACGACACCGAGTTCGGCCTCGGCGCCGGCCTGTGGACCCGCGACATCAACCGCGCCTACCGCATGGGCCGGGCCATCAAGGCCGGTCGCGTCTGGACCAACTGCTACCACCTCTACCCGGCGCACGCCGCGTTCGGCGGCTACAAGAAATCCGGCGTGGGTCGTGAAACCCACAAAATGATGCTCGATCACTACCAGCAGACCAAGAACCTGCTGGTGAGCTACGACATCAATCCGCTGGGCTTCTTCTAAGCCTGGAGCTGATCGTTCCCACGCTCTGCGTGGGAACGCCTCAACGGACGCTCTGCGTTCGGCTTCAAGGAGCGCGGAGCGCCCCAGGCTGCATTCCCACGCGGAGCGTGGGAACGATCGACAAGAAGTCCTCCATCCACACCATAGAATCAATGCCCTGTCGCTGGCATGAGCTTTGCGTATCCGCTGCACACCCCTACTGAAAGTCCAACAGATCAAAAAGAACAGCGAGGACTTATGACAACTAATACCCAACTCAAACCCACACTCGGCACCCTCCATTTATGGGGCATCGCCGTCGGCCTGGTGATCTCGGGCGAATACTTCGGCTGGAGTTACGGCTGGGGCACCGCGGGGACCCTCGGGTTTCTGATCACTGCGCTGATGGTGGCGCTGATGTACACCTGTTTCATCTTCAGTTTTACCGAACTGACCACCGCGATCCCCCACGCGGGCGGGCCGTTCGCCTACAGCCGGCGGGCCTTTGGCGAGAAAGGCGGCCTGATTGCCGGGATCGCCACGCTGATCGAATTCGTCTTTGCGCCACCGGCCATCGCCATGGCCATCGGTGCTTACCTCAACGTGCAGTTTCCGGATCTGGACCCCAAGATCGCAGCGGTCGGCGCCTACATCGTGTTCATGACTCTCAACATCCTCGGCGTCAGCATCGCCGCGGCGTTCGAGCTGGTGGTCACTGTGCTGGCGGTGGCCGAACTGCTGGTGTTCATGGGCGTGGTCGCACCGGGTTTCAGCTTCAGTAACTTCGTGCTCAACGGCTGGTCTGGTGCAAACGAGTTCAGCCTCGCTTCAATTCCGGGCATTTTTGCGGCGATCCCCTTCGCGATCTGGTTCTTCCTCGCCATCGAAGGCGCGGCCATGGCCGCCGAAGAAGCCAAGGACCCGAAACGCACGATTCCCCGTGCCTACGTCAGCGGCATCCTGACCCTGGTGTTCCTGGCCATCGGCGTAATGATCATGGCCGGTGGCGTGGGCGACTGGCGCCAGCTGTCGAACATCAACGACCCGCTGCCCCAGGCCATGAAAGCCGTGGTCGGCAATAACTCCACCTGGATGCACATGCTGGTGTGGATCGGCCTGTTCGGCCTCGTGGCAAGCTTCCACGGGATCATCCTCGGCTACTCGCGGCAGTTCTTCGCCCTGGCCCGGGCCGGCTACCTGCCACGGAGCCTGGCGAAACTGTCGCGCTTCCAGACCCCGCACCGGGCGATCCTGGCCGGCGGCGTCATCGGCATCGCGGCGATCTACAGCGATGGCCTGGTGAACCTGCAGGGCATGAGCCTGACGGCGGCGATGATCACCATGTCGGTGTTCGGCGCCATCGTGATGTACATCATCAGCATGCTCAGCCTGTTCCGGTTGCGTAAGGTCGAACCGAACCTGGAACGCACCTTCCGCGCCCCGGGCTACCCCATCGTGCCGGGCATCGCGCTGTTCCTGGCCGTGGTGTGCCTGGTAGCAATGGCCTGGTTCAATACCCTGATCGGGCTGGTGTTCCTCGCCTTCATGTTCGTTGGCTATCTGTACTTCCAACTGACCGCCAAACAACGCTCCGATGCCCCGGCGGACGCTATGCTCACAGGTATCTGACAGTGCACCGGCGCCGGGCCCCATGGCCGGCGCCAGCCTTATGGAAGTGCACGCAGAGCCTGCCGGGGGACTGAGTTCCTTGTCTGAACGCAAGTTCCCCCTGTGGGAGCGAGCCTGCTCGCGATAGCGGTGTATCAGTCGACAAATGTTTTACTGACCCTCCGCTATCGCGAGCAGGCTCGCTCCCACACGGGTTTCTGCGGTGTACTTGAGTTATCAAGAGAACCAGGAGGACACCGCCCATGGCCGCATTCGCCCATTCCGTCGGCGCCCAGACCTATCGTTTCGACAGCCTCAAAGAGCTGATGGCCAAAGCCAGCCCGGCGCGTTCCGGGGATTTCCTTGCCGGTGTCGCGGCGCTCAACGACGGCGAGCGCGTGGCCGCGCAAATGGCCCTGGCTGACCTGCCCCTCAGCCATTTCCTGCAAGAAATGCTGATCCCCTACGAAGCCGACGAAGTCACCCGGCTGATCGTCGACACCCACGACAAACACGCCTTCGCCGTGGTCAGCCACCTCACGGTCGGCGGCTTTCGCGACTGGTTGCTCAGTGACGCCGCCGACGAACACAGCCTGCGGGCACTGGCCCCCGGCCTGACCCCGGAAATGGTCGCCGCCGTGTCCAAGATCATGCGGGTTCAGGACCTGGTGCTGGTGGCGCAGAAAATCCGCGTGGTGACGAAATTCCGCGGCACCCTCGGCCTGCGCGGACGCTTGTCCACGCGCCTGCAACCGAACCACCCCACCGACGAACCGGCCGGGATCGCCGCGAGCATCCTCGACGGCCTGCTCTACGGCAACGGCGACGCCATGATCGGCATCAACCCGGCCACCGACAGCACGGCCTCGATCTGCGCCATGCTGGAAATGCTCGACGCCATCATCCAACGCTACGACATCCCGACCCAGGGCTGCGTGCTGACCCACGTCACCACCTCCATCGAAGCGGCCAACCGTGGCGTGCCCCTGGACCTGGTGTTCCAGTCCATCGCCGGCACCGAAGCGGCCAATGCCAGTTTCGGCATCAACCTCAACGTGTTGAAAGAGGGCTACGACGCCGGGCTCAGCCTCAATCGCGGCACCCTGGGCAACAACCTGATGTATTTCGAAACCGGCCAGGGCAGCGCCCTGTCGGCCAACGCCCACCACGGAGTGGATCAACAGACCTGTGAAACCCGGGCCTACGCCGTGGCACGACATTTCAACCCGTTCCTGGTCAACACCGTTGTAGGCTTCATCGGCCCGGAATACCTGTACAACGGCAAACAAATCATCCGTGCCGGCCTCGAAGACCACTTCTGCGGCAAGCTGCTGGGCGTGCCGATGGGTTGCGACATCTGCTACACCAACCACGCCGAAGCCGACCAGGACGACATGGACACCCTGCTGACCTTGCTCGGCGTGGCCGGGATCAACTTCATCATGGGCATCCCCGGCTCCGACGACATCATGCTCAACTACCAGACCACCTCGTTCCACGACGCCCTCTACGCCCGCCAGACCCTGGGCCTGAAGCCGGCGCCGGAGTTCGAGCAATGGCTGGCAAACATGGGCATCTTCACCCAAGCCGACGGCCGGGTGCGGTTCGGCGACAACCTGCCTCCGGCGTTTCGTCACGCCTTGGCTCACTTGGGATGAGTGACCTGCCGATGGACAAAAAACCTGTCGATTCGCAAAACCCCTGGCTGGAACTGCGCCGCCTGACCCCGGCGCGCATCGCCCTGGGCCGCACCGGCACCAGCCTGCCCACACAGGCGCAACTGGACTTCCAATACGCCCACGCCCAGGCGCGGGATGCGGTGCACCTGGCGTTCGACCACCAGGGCATTCGTGCCCAATTGGCCGAGCGCGGCCGCGAGAGCCTGTTGCTCCACAGCGCCGCCAGCGACCGCAACAGCTATCTGCAGCGCCCGGACCTGGGCCGACGCTTGGATGAAGCCTCGGCGCAGGCGCTGGACGATTACGCGGCGGCCCATCCTGGCGGCGTCGACCTTGCCATCGTGGTGGCCGACGGCCTGTCGGCGCTGGCGGTGCATCGCCATACCTTGCCATTCCTGGCGCGCCTGGAAGAACAGATCGCCGCCGACGGCTGGTCAGTTTCACCGGTCATCCTGGTGGAACAGGGCCGGGTCGCGGTGGCCGATGAAGTGGCTGAACGCCTTGGGGCAAAAATGTCAGTGATCCTGATTGGCGAACGCCCCGGCCTCAGCTCGCCCGACAGCCTGGGCCTGTATTTCACCTACAACCCCAAGGTCGGCCTGACCGACGCCTATCGCAACTGCATCTCCAATGTCCGGCTCGAAGGCCTGAGCTACGGCATGGCGGCCCATCGCCTGGTCTACCTGATGCGCGAGGCCTGTCGCCGACAGCTTTCCGGGGTCAATCTGAAGGACGAAGCCCAGGTGCACACTCTAGAGTCGGAAAACGGTGCCGATATGAAAGGTAATTTCCTACTGATGCCGCCCCAAAGCTGATCCGTAGATCCATTGCGTTTTTGATCCGCTTTCAGGCAGCATCAAAAGCACGGCAGCGCGCCGTTGTTGTCAGACTCTGTGTCGACCTTTGTAAACGAGACTTGCCATGCGGATTATTCAAGCGACCCTGGAACACCTGGACCTGCTGACCCCATTGTTCGTCAAATACCGGGAATTCTATGGCTCGCTGCCATACCCGGACTCGTCCCGGGCCTTTCTCGAAAAGCGCCTGCGCCGCAAGGAATCGGTGATCTACCTGGCCCTGCCCGATGACGACGACAGCAAGCTGCTGGGCTTCTGCCAGCTCTACCCAAGCTTCTCGTCGCTGTCCCTCAAGCGCGTGTGGATCCTCAACGACATCTACGTCGCCGAAGACGCCCGCCGCCAACTGGTGGCCGACCACCTGATCCGCACCGCGAAAAAAATGGCCAAGGAAACCAACGCCGTCCGCATGCGCGTCTCCACCAGCAGCAACAATGAAGTGGCGCAGAAGACCTACGAGTCCATCGGTTTCAAGGAAGACACCGAGTTCAAGAACTACGTGTTGCCAATCAGCGAAGATCTCACCTGAATGCCACTGATCGTTCCCACGCTCCGCGTGGGAACGCCGCCAGGGACGCTCAGCGTTCCGCTTCAGCAAAGGTGACGCAGAGCGTCACAGGATGCATTCCCACGCGGAGCGTGGGAACGATCAATCGATATTGCAAAAACCGAAATCCCCCGCAACAAACTCAACACGCCCATCACATTCCAGCCCGTATAATCCCGATCTTTCCGGCTTGTAAGGAAAAGCTACAAACCCAGTAGTCTTACTCAAAGCCAGACCCACAAGCCCGCCCAACCCGGCCGTCATCACAGGTGTATTGCATGGATTTCAATCCCCTCGACCTCATTCTGCATCTCGATGTGTACCTCGACATGCTGGTGACCAACTACGGCACGTGGGTTTACGCCATCCTGTTCCTGGTGATCTTCTGTGAAACCGGCCTGGTGGTAACGCCATTCCTGCCCGGTGACTCGCTGCTGTTCATCGCCGGCGCCGTAGCCGCAGGCGGCAGCATGGACCCGGTGCTGCTGGGCGGCCTGCTGATGCTGGCGGCGATCCTCGGCGACAGCACCAACTACCTCATCGGCCGCACCGCAGGCGAGAAGCTGTTCAGCAACCCCAACTCGAAAATCTTCCGCCGCGACTACCTGCAACAAACCCACGACTTCTACGACAAGCACGGTGGCAAGACCGTGACCCTGGCGCGCTTCCTGCCGATCATCCGCACCTTCGCGCCCTTCGTCGCCGGCGTGGGGAAAATGCCCTATGCGCGCTTCTTCGGCTTCAGCGTGCTCGGCACGGTCCTGTGGGTCGGTGGCCTGGTCACCCTCGGCTACTTCTTCGGCAATGTACCCTTCATCAAGCAGAACCTGTCGCTGCTGGTGGTGGGCATCATTCTGGTATCGCTGTTGCCAATGATCATCAGCCTGGTCCGCAGTAAACTGGGCCAGCGTGCTTCGAAAGCCTGATCGCCCATGTGGTCCCTGAGCAACTGGCGCCGCCAACGCACCCTCGCCAAGCATCCCGTGGCCGAGGACACCTGGCAGCGCGTGCGTCATCACCTGAGCTTCCTCGACGGCATCAGCGCCGCCGAGGACCAGTGGCTGCGTGAAGCCTGCGTGCTGTTCCTGCGGGACAAACACCTGACCGCCCTGCCCGGCGTCGAATTGCATCAGGAACAACGCCTGCTGCTCGCCGCCCAGGCCCAATTGCCGCTGATGCACCTGGGCGAGCTGAACTGGTACCAGGGCTTCCACGAAATCGTCCTCTACCCCGACGACTTCCTCAGCCCCCAGCGCCATCGCGACGCCAGCGGCATCGAACACGAATGGGACGGCGAACACAGCGGCGAGGCCTGGCCCCAAGGCCCGATCATCCTGGCCTGGGACGGCGTGCTCGCCAGCGGGGGCTGGGACGGCTACAACCTGGTGATCCACGAACTGGCGCACAAACTCGACATGCTTAACGGCGACGCCAACGGCCTGCCACCGCTACACGCCGATATGCGGGTCAGCGACTGGGCCGAAGCCATGCAACAGGCCTTCGACGACCTCAACCGCCAACTGGACCATAACCCCGACGCCGAAACCCTCATCGACCCCTACGCCGCAGAAAACCCGGCGGAGTTCTTCGCCGTCACCAGCGAATACTTCTTCAGCGCCCCGGACCTGCTGCACCAGGCGTACCCGAAGGTCTATGCCCAACTCAAGGCGTTCTACCGCCAGGATCCTTTGGCCCGGCTGCGGCAACTTCAGGCCGAAGATCCGGTCTATCAGGCGTCATACTAAGGTCTCTAAGACCCTGGTAACGTGGCATCGATGGCTGAATATGCCTATAATCGCCGCCACTTTTGGTCAATCCGACCAGCCTTTTGGTCAACTAACGGGGACACCGCCCAATGAGTTACAGCAAGATTCCGGCTGGCAAAGACCTGCCGAACGACATCTACGTTGCGATCGAAATTCCGGCCAACCACGCCCCGATCAAATACGAAATCGACAAGGACAGCGATTGCCTGTTCGTTGACCGCTTCATGGCCACCCCAATGTTCTACCCGGCCAACTACGGTTACATCCCCAACACCCTGGCCGACGACGGTGACCCCCTCGACGTGCTGGTCGTGACCCCTTACCCAGTGGCCCCTGGCTCGGTCATCCGCGCCCGTCCGGTCGGCATCCTGAACATGACCGACGACGGCGGCGGCGATGCCAAAGTCATCGCAGTGCCACACGACAAACTGTCGCAACTGTACGTCAACGTGAAGGAATACACCGACCTGCCAGCGCTGCTGATCCAGCAGATCGAACACTTCTTCGAGAACTACAAAGACCTCGAAAAAGGCAAGTGGGTCAAGATCGAAGGCTGGGCCGGTGCTGACGCCGCTCGCGAAGCGATCACCAAGTCGGTTGCCGCCTACAAAGGCTGAAACTGATTTAAAGAAGAACCCCGGTTTGCACCGGGGTTTTTTTATGCCTTAATAGCGCTTAATACGAAAATGTATTAACAGTGTTTAATTGCGTTTATCCCACCGCTTTCAAATCCTGCAAACGGAAAGATCGTCTTATAAATTTGAACGACTTGTTTATTGCTCAAAACACAGTCGCTCCTAAACTTTCCGTTTATGAAAAAGACCTCCAGTGGCGACCGCTTCAGAGCCCTTCTCAAAGAAGCACAAATCCGATCCGCCGACTTCGCGAAGTTATACGGCGTTAAATCGCAGCACGTGAACAACTGGTTCAACCGCGGCATCCCGCCGGGTCGTATCCACAGTATCGCCGGCCTGCTGACCGTCAGCCCGCAATGGCTCGCCCACGGCGAAGGCCCACAAACCCCGTTGGGCCTCGGCCCCGGCACCACCTATGAAGCCGCCGAGGTCCAGGGCGTCTACAGCGTGGCGGAATCCCAGGACGTCGAACTGCCCTTCTACACAGAAGCCCCTATCGCGACGGGCAGCAACAAAACCCACATCACCGAAATCCCCGACCAATCCATCCGCCTGCCCCGCAGCCACCTCGAATCCCTGGAAATAAACCCCAACGACGCCATCTGCACCACCATGGTCGGTGACAGCATGGCCGAACGCATCGAAGACGGCTCGATCCTCGCCATCGACCGCGGACTCACCCAAGTCATCGACGGCCAGATCTACGCCCTCGAACACGACGGCATGCTACGCATCAAATACCTCCACCGAATCCCCGGCAACCGCCTGCGCCTACGCAGCCACAACAGCACCGCCTACCCGGACGAAGTCTTCAGCGCCGAACAGATCGAAGCGCAAAACATCAGGGTACTGGGCTGGGTATTCTGGTGGTCCACCCTCAACAAGCAACGCCCGCAGGTATTCGATTGAGCCTCTGGACTAAAGGACAGTAGCCAGCGCTCCCTGCCTCAAGGAGATTGCTTGTACCAAGGAGATCCTCTGTGGCGAGGGGATTCATCCCCGCTGGGCTGCAAAGCAGCCCCCACTTTGTCCCTTGAATCACCGGTAACCCAATGATTCCACAACACTTACCCCTGGGCTTCCGAAGAAAACCCGCGTATCCTGCGCCCCACATTTGCGAGCCCATGCCTCGCACCGACAAGGCAGATCACTTTCTGACCAAGTCCCACAGCCGGCCGCAAGAGCCGGATGTACGTTTTGAAGGCTGGTAAGGTTTGTCAAAAACGAACTGAGTCAGTCAACGAGAAGCCGGCCATAAGCCGGCTTTTTAATGCCTGAAAACCAGCAGACAAACATACGCAAGGATGCTTGAAGTCACCGTAACAGTCGTACGAAAGCACGCTACTCAGCCGGCTAGGTGCAATGCCTGAACGCTCACAGTGATAACCTGCACGCTCTTCTACAAATGACATTGGATAAGTAATGGAAAGCTGTCTGAGGACACTCGGAACCAGCCTCGCTAACAGTATGGTGATCCCCGCCGCCTGGTTATCCGGCCTTACCACGACAGCACTCGTGTGGGGCGTGATTGCGTATTGGCCCGATAAGCTTACCGCCGAGGCACGCCAGCTCTTCCTGGCTTCTGTTTCTATTTTTTGCCTTTCCATATGGCATTTGATCCGGCGCAAGAGAAGAGCAAAAGCACTTGTAGCGTCCATCAACCTAAAAGAAGGTTTGAGCCTGGACGATACTCAACTGCTCGGCTTTCCAAGCCCCCTATTTTTTGTCTTTGACCTTTCCAACCAGAAACTCGCTCAATGCCAAAGCGCTACCGGCGATTATCAAATTCGAGATTTCACGTGGATAACAGGCTGGCACCTCGAGTGGCGACGGATTGACCGCAGGGTATCGGGCGGGGTTCTTCGAATAGTCGATGAGGTAGGCATGAGCGTTCCAGCCGAGGAGATTCGGCGTGAATTCACAGGGTTCTCACTGGTTTTGACGGTTGCCAACTCAGGTCATCCCCCCTTCCGTTTTCCAATGAACCGGAGCACAGCTGAAGGGTGGTGTACCCGGTGCAATGTGTTTTTCAACGGCTAGACACAAAGCCACAACGGCCCCTCCTACTCCAGTCCCTCAAAGCCCAGCTCAGACACAAATGCGCCCGGTATCATTTAGGGATTCTCGGATACGAAAAAGGTCTTGCTCAGCAAGACCTTTTTTACGCCAGGAGGCAGCGAACGCCCTGCCCTACCTCACCTCAACAATATCCAAAGCCCGATTCGCCAACAGCTCACTCAACTCAATCACCTGCAAAATTCCCAACGCCACATGTCGTCTTGACCCATCCAGATCAAACGCCAGATCACTGATCATGGCATTCGCTGAAGCCAGGTTCTCACTGAGGTTTGCAAGCAGACACTCAGAATCAACATCAGGCGCGATAAGAAACAGCGGGTGAGCGTTGTCGGATGTTTCTTTTTCAGGTGTGGGCTTCAGATAGAAGTCCAACGCTCGCGCAGCAGCGTCGTCGAGTTTTTTGTTTCGGGCCGATTGGGCGCGGGAGACGGTATCGTCTGTGGTTGGGGGATTCGGAGTAACTTTTGCCATTGTCTTGCTTCCTGTAGTTGGAGCCATCACCCGCTCGCGACTAAACGATGGGAGGCAGCTGTACGCAGGTTAGTCGACCGGGGAAACAAGAAACCGGCGCGTCCGAGGACGCCCTGCGCACAGCCACCATCGAGTGCAGGATGGGAATCCTGACTGGATGACGCCTTGCACAACCTGTTTCACCCTGGGCGACTAAACCCGATCACTGATGAGCAGTGACAGGCTTCAAACTACCGACGCGGCCCAAGGCACACAAGCCGGCGGATTCTGGCGTAGTTGTAGGCAATGGCGCAAGGCGGTGTCGGCTGGATATTGGGGGAGTAGCGGACTGCTGATTGGTCTGTAGATTGCTGATCTATTTGGCTGATGAGCCGCTATCGCGAGCAGGCTCGCTCCCACAGAGGAACGGGTGTGCCTACGTCGCTGCTGGCGACATGGCGGTAGAACGTGTCGCCGGGGCCGCACGAGCATAACGGCGTACCAGCGTCGCAAAATGCTCGGTTGTGTTTTCAGCAGTCAGCAGATGATCTATTTCCAAGGGCTCCATTTCGACGCCCGGCATGACGCCTTCCGGCGTTACCGTCACCCGCCCAACGCCTGCACCGCCGATTACGGCTAGCAGCGATAAATCCGTGCCATCCAGCAAGGCACCAAACTCTTCACGGATAACGCCCAACAAGTACCCTTCAGGCAGATTCTGCCGAAAAAACGGGAATAGATCTCGGGGCCAGCGCCACGGTTCTTCGCGCACGGGTAATGCCAAGCTGACAAAGTCCGCCGCGGCGGTACCCGGAAGGTATTTCAGGACGTACTCATCACGCTCTCGGTAAAGTTTGGCGACCGTCTTGCCGCTGACGTGTACGTCTAAAATCATCATTCAGAAACTCCGGAACGTTGCTCGGCAAGGATGTCCTCAACTGTGCGCTCATGGCCAGCCTTCACTAATTTCAAGTCGTATCCGGCCGCTTCCAATAATCGGACAAGGGCCGAGACGCTCATGTCCCCCTTTGCCATTGTTTCCATACGTGCCACTGTTGAACGGGATACGCCAGCGCGACTGGCCAAGGCATCCTGGCTCAAATCGGCCTCACTTCGAGCCCGTTTCAGCATCTCAGCCACGTCAAACAAGGTGGTCATTTGTAGCCCCTAAGCATCAAAAATCTAGATTCTGCCAATTACTGTAGCCCCGGAGACACAACACCACAAGTTTCCTATTCGGTAGTAGTGCAGCACCCTTTTGCACAATTTGAGCTATGAATCTTCTGACACTCCCAAACCTGACAGCCCTCTACCAATCTCTCGACTATAGAAAAGGCCTTGCCCTGCAAGACCTTTTTTCATACCTGGGGTAAGCGTGGTCCCTTGTTACCTCACTTCAACAATATCCAAAGCCCGATTCGCCAACAGCTCACTCAACTCAATCACCTGCAAAATTCCCAACGCCACATGTCGTCTTGACCCATCCAGATCAAACGCCAGATCACTGATCATGGCATTCGCCGAAGCCAGGTTTTCACTGAGATTGGCAAGCAGACATTCCGAATCAACATCAGGTGCGATACGGAAGATGGTGTTGGTTTTGTCGGACGGTTCCTTCTTCAGCGCAGGCTTCAGATAAAAATCCAAAGCCCGATTGGCAGCGTCATCAAGCTTCTTGTTACGAGCAGACTGAACGCGAGACTCATGTTCGTCCGTGGGTGGAGGGTTCGGTGTAATTTTGGCCATGGCAAAGCTCCTAGAGTCTGTTGGAGCTACCACCATCCGCTGCGAAACGAAGTTAGGGTGGCAGCTGTACGCGGGTTCGCAGACCGGGACTCTAGGGACCGGCAGACCAAAGGTCTCCCACGCACAGCCACCTCTGACGAAATCACAGACATAGGCTATCTGCTTTCGAAGGTGACGTTGTGCGCCTATAGAGTCCGGGCTGCGAAACCCGATCACTGATGAGCAGTGACAGGCTTCAAACTACCGACGCGGCCCAAGGCACACAAGCCGGCGGATTCTGGCGTAGTTGTAGGCAATGGCGCAAGGCGATGTCGGTCGTGGCTAGTCTCGTGGAGTCACGATAAACAGCGGGCCGGAAGGTTGCTGATACACAGCTATCGCGAGCAGGCTCGCTCCCACAGGGGATTGGGGGTGGCCAGGTGATCATGTTGCAGCGACGTAGCGTGCCATCCATCGTCAGGTGCTGTCTTTGTTGGGCCGCTGCTTATAAACGCCGAGCCATCAGGCATTGTTCTTTCCCCCAGGCCTCGAAGCGCTCCAACACTTCCCAGCCCAGCTTGGCGTAGTAATGACTCTGGCTGTGGGTGTGCAGGTACAAGGTGGAAAATCCAGCCTCTCTCGCATAAGTACAAATGCCTTCGATCAACTGCGCGGCGAGCCCTCTGCGTCGGGCTTCTGGTGCGATGTAGACGCATGCCAACCATGGCCCCAGTTCTGGCCGGTCGGGCAGGTCGTTGTCGGCCAGTGAGACGCCGCCCAGCAGTTGGCCTTGCTCCGTGGCGATCAGGCATTTCCAGCGACCATCGTGTTGCCCGGCCGAGAATTCGTGCTGCCAACTGGCGAGGGATTGTTGTGCGAATTCGTAGCTGAACTCCTGATAAAGCCATTCGGCCATCAGGTCGCATTTGTCCATGTTGTGACTGAGCCAATCCATTTGCAGCATGTGGGGCGTTCCTTGGGTGTTTTCTGGTGTCACTGGTGGGCAGTGGCAGGCCTCAAACTACCGACCCAACCCAAGGCGCACAAGCCCGGCGGATTCTGGCGCAGTTGCAGACAACGCTGCGAGAGTGTCGATTGAGGGGGTTGTCAGGGACATCAACGCGGCATGACCGTTGTTGGCCCCGATCCACGGCGAGTAGACTGCCTCACGGTATGCAGAACGCCACTCCACGGCGGCGTCGAACGACGGCCAACATGTCGCTGCCGGTGTACTGAAGGAGAAGAAGCATGAACCTACCGCCCGACGGGCTTCCCATCTACAGGGTGCTGACAGGCCCCGACGATGCTGCATTTTGTCATCGCGTCAGCGATGCCCTGAAAATGGGTTATGCGCTACACGGCGGTCCGGCCGTCACTTTCAATGGCGAGCGAACCATTGTCGCTCAAGCGATTATCTGGCCTTTGGGTTCAAGCCCGACGGTGCCTTCTGACGAGACCAGATAGCACTAAAAAGCCATGATTCCATCCGGCAAATGGATTGGATCCAGGACTTGTCTCAAAGGGCGTAATGGGGCTATTTTGTGTTCGCATAAGAATATAGCCATTCGAAATTATGGCTTCAGCCCGGGTGCAAGCCACGCGATTCGTATCGAACAGGAAATTCGAACGCGACGCGCCACACCCTTGGACGGGCTCGTGATTTGAACAACTGGGGCAGCGTTCCCCATGACAGTCTTCCTTATTCAAACGATCCGATTTTTTCGGATTGCTGCCAATGAAAATGTATGTGGGGTGGCCATTGAGCCACGAGCACACGGATGTTCATAACCTTGCGTTATCAGTCTGATAACGCAGTGGCTTACAGGGAGGTTGACATGCTGGATCGCCAACAGTTGGAAGCGTTTGCCTGTGTCATTGAGCATAAGAGTTTTGAACGCGCAGCCTCGGCGCTCAACATCACCAGCGGTGCCATTTCGCAACGAATAAAGTCGCTGGAAAACTCGCTTTCAACCATCCTGGTCATTCGCGAAAGACCGATCCATCCCACCTCAGCCGGCCAGGCCCTACTACAACATGTCTCGGCATTGCGTTCGCTGGAACATGATGTCCTGAGGCTGCTTTCGCGCAAGGGCAATACAAATTCAAAGATTGCCATTGGTGTACATCCCGACTCGCTCAACACCTGGTTCGCCCCGCTACTGATCGAGTTGATGCGGGCCGAACAGGTCTGTGTGGAAATCATTTCCGATGACCGTTGCTCCAGCCTGAACATTCTCAAACGCGGGGATGTCCAGGGTTGCGTTTCGGTGGTTGCCGAGCCCCTCGATGGGTTTGAAGTCCATCCGCTGGGGGTCATGGAATACAAATGCGTCAGTACACCTGACTATATGCACCGCTATCTGGCCCGGGGCCTGGGCACACATTCGCTGCTCGATGCGCCGGCGATCACCCGCGGGCGTAATGACACGCGCCATGCAGCCTTCCTCCGCGAACTGCTGGGTGTTTCGATCGAGCGCTTCCCCTGTCATTACTTGCCTTCATTGCCGATGGTCCAGGATGCGGTCCTGGCGGGGCTTGGCTACACGCTGATGCCTGCGGATGTCGCCGCGCCGCTGCTCGAAGAGGGGCAGTTGGTCGATCTGATGCCGCAAAACTGCTACAGGGAACCCCTGTATTGGCATGGCTGGATGAACCATTCAGTGGTCAAGGATCTGGTGGGAAGACGCATCATCGATACCGCCAGCAAGTCCCTTCAACCCACGCCCTGTTGAGCGATCCGCAACGCCGTCAAGGCTCGTTAAGCGTTACTGCCGTGGCTTTAAAAAATCTAACGTGCCGTTTGCCCGGCATGCTTGGGCGTAGACTCAAGTCACATCAAGACAGGGTGAGCGAGAGGGTTCGTCATCGTGAAAAGTACTGTATCGGATGCTTACCACGCACACCCCATGGCCCCCGATGCCACATTGAGATGTTTGACCGACGCCATGGGGAGCGATACCTGGCAACGGGTCCTGGCCCAACGTTTTTCCAGCCCGGATGATTGTGTCGCAGAGATATTCAATTCCCGTCGGCCGGGTGGCGCCTATCGCTGTACGCGCTGGGACGGAGTGCCGTCCGGCTGGGCCGTGTACTTTCGGTTTCACGAACGCGCCGGTTACGACGGCAGCATGAAGCTGGTCCTGCACAGTGAAGACGAAGACGCCAGTTCCACTGTGTTCGATGTGCTTTCCACGGCATGCGCTTCAAAGGGAATAGAGCAAGGCGTTCACACGCTGATCAGCGTGGTGGATAGCCATATGCAACACCATGCTTCATGGTTTTCCGACAGCCCCTTCCTGTTGGGCGGCGCAGTGGGCGCACGCGGAAATTCGATGCTGAACGTGTTTTACAGGAAGTTACTAGATGATTCGGCCGGCCACTCCCGATGATTTGCCCTCCATGGTGGAAACCTACAATCAGGCCATTGCCGACAAGGTATTCGCCAACTGCGATGTCCCCCACGACTCGATTGAAAAGTTCAGGCTGACCTATTTTGGAAAAGATCGGCGCTTTGCCGTGCTTGTCTATCTATCGAGTGATGGCGATACGGTCGCGTGGGGTGCCCTGAAGCCATTTTCCGCCCGGCCCGACGACGAAACCATGGCGGAAGTCGCCGTGTATGTGCGGCGAGACATGCGCGCACGCGGGGTCGGTATTCGATTGTTGCAGGCCCTGGAGGTCTCGGCCCGGAAGGCAGGTTTCGAATCGTTGGTCGCCATTATCCTGGGGCCGAATCACGCCAGTGCCCGCGGGTGCAAGTCTCAGGGCTTTGCCGAATGTGTACGGATTCCTCGAATCGCAAGACTGGAAAACAATCTGGTCGACATAGTCTGGCTACAGAAAAAAATGGAAGGGAATGCTCATGGTTTTGATCGTTGACGAGTCGTATCAGCTGGGAACCTTTCGTGACAACGAAGACTCCCTGCGCCGCCTGAAATCCCAGGCAGGTATTGCGCTGGACCTGGAGTTCGATCACTTGAGGCAAGCCGGCCTGACCCAGGGACAACGGGTTCTGGATGTCGGCTGCGGTCCCGGCATCATCACCACCCAGATCGCGCTTCGTGCCCAGCCAAGCCGCCTGACGGCACTGGATTGCAACGAAACCAGTATCAGCGAAACGCGCAAGCAATTGTCCAGCGCCGGGATTGACGAAGCGCAGGTACGCCAATGCAACCTTTATGACGACAGCCTGACCGACCCCGGGCAATTCGATTTCAGCTATGCGCGGATGGTTTTCCAGCACTTGTCGGACCCGTTGAGCGCCTTGCGCAATATCCACCGCAGCCTGGCCATCGGCGGGCGACTGTGTATCTGCGACATTGACGACCGGTGGTTCGGCGCGTCACCCCAGCCGCCCGAGCTGCAGTCCTTCCTCACTCGCGTGGCCAGGGCTCAAGCCGCTCGCGGAGGCGATCGTCACGTCGGCAGCAAGCTGGCGAGTTACCTGGAAGAAGCCGGCTACGGCGACATCCGCTGCAGCATGTTGCTGGTGTCTACCTCGCTGATCGGCGCGAGCGCCTTCTGCGACCTGGTCTTTGGCTACAAGATGGAAGTGATTCCAGAAGACGAACTCGAACTGGCCCGACGCGAGATGGCTGTGATCACGCAAAGCATCGAGAGCCCGGGCGGCTGGGCGGGGATCGGCGTATTCTTCGTCTCTGGAGAAAAACAATAACTGAAAGGAATCGTGCACATGCCTGACAAAACCGAACCCAAACAGAAAATTGCTCCCACCGCGCGGATTGCATCGAGTGCGGTCCTGGAAGGCAATGTGTCCATCGGTGCCGGAACGGTCATTGGGCACGGCGCGGTCCTTGTCGCAGAAGGCGGCGCGCTGATGATCGGGGAGAACTGCATCGTCATGGAAAATGCAGTGATCCGCAGCACCGCCCATGACGACTGCCATATCGGCAATCACGTGATGGTGGGACCGCACTGCCATCTGACCGGTTGCCGCATCGAGGACGAGGTGTTTGTCGCAACCGGTGCGTCCGTTTTCAACGGCGCCCGCCTCGGCAAAGGCTCGGAGGTCCGCATCAATGGGGTGGTCCATATCAAGACCGTGCTGGAGGCAGGCACGACGGTGCCGATCGGCTGGATCGCCGTGGGTGATCCGGCGCAGCTCTTTTCCCCGGACCAGCATGATCAGATCTGGGACGTACAAAAGGGCCTGGATTTCCCCCGCTACGTTTTCGGCGTTGACCGTGAAAGCGAAGGCGTCGTCAGGCAGATGATGGAGCGTTACGCACGCTTTCTGCGCAAGCAGCAGGTGGGCGATGAGTGATGTGCCCGGGGATATCGACGAACCGACACTCATCGACGGCCATAGCCACGTCGCCTCCACACGTTTCACCCCGCTGAGTTTCCTGGAGGGGGTGGCCGATAACATCGAAGTGAAACTGCGGGCCAGCGGATTCCCGGTTTCCCGATCGAGAATCATCGATCAGTTCCAGCGCGAATTGAGCGATCACCAGGGGGACGCCCAGATTGCCGCGATGGACAGGGCGGGCATCAGCCGCTCCGTCCTGCTGCTTCCGGACTTCTCCTTCGCGTTGCCGGACGTCGAACTGAGTATCGATGAGATGTTCCAGGAACACCGAGCCATTCTCCAGCGCCATGCCGGACGTTTCGACGTCTTTGCCGGCGTGGATCCACGCTGGGGACAGGACGGGCTCGATCTGTTCATCCGGGGCATCGAGGAGTACGGCTTCAGCGGCCTGAAGCTTTATCCACCTTGTGGATACCAGGCCGATGACCCGGCGCTGACGCCCTTCTACGAATACTGTGACGCTTATCGCCTGCCGGTATTGCTGCACATCGGGCCGACCTCCCCGGCGCTCTCCTTCGCTCCCGCCCAAGCGATGTGGGTGGACGAACCGGCGCGTCGCTACCGGAATATCCCCTTCATCCTCGCCCACGGGGCGGTCAATGATCAGGCCCAATGTATCCAGCTCTGCAAGTACCGCCCCAACGTCTACCTGGACCTGAGTGGCGCCCAGCACGCAATAGATGCCCGCGGCAACGCCCCCGTGCTGACCACGCTGTTCCAGAGCGAGATCAATCACAAGATCATCTTTGGCACGGACTGGCCCATCAATAATCATGAGGCGATCAACAAACGACTGCGCGCGTTCATCGTCGACCCGGATCAGGGTATCGGCGCTGCCGATGTTCGCCTGCTGCTCTCGGGAAACATGCAACGTCTGCTCGACGGAATCACCCCGCGCGGCCGGTGAGGACAGTGCATTGCGCTCTTGAGCGCAACGCACGGACCTGTCCGGTCAAGCTCGCAGGTGGATCGGTTCCTCATCCTGTAAACGGTCGACAAAGAATGTACGAAAGGGTGAAGGGTGACGCAGGCTGCGTCCCTGTTGAATGAGCTGTCTTGCACGATCGAATTGTCGGGCCCGTATGGCCGCCTCGATCGTGGTCAGTTCCAGCAGATCACGTTGCGCATTGCTGCCGCCAATGGCCCGCACCGCCGGCAATATCTTGCTCAACAATTCCAGGGCACTGTCGTAGTCCTCTTGCTGGAAGGCAATCAGCCCCCGGCAAACAGTGCGAGTCACGTTGGCAATCATCGGGACCTTGGCATACGTGGCGTCGATACGTCGCAAGATGCGCTGCACCAGCACTTGGTGATTGGAGCTGGCCATCGCCATGATCGAATGCACATCGTTGAACCAGTACTGTGATTGATCGATGGACGGCATCCAGTATTGCGCCACTTCCTGCCACAGTTCGGAGACATCCACCCCCGTCAGCGACAAGCGCCACAACAGACTGACTGCGTCCAGATCCTCATATCCGTCTGGGTCGTTCTTGATCCTGATTTTCTGATGAAAAGTCTGCAGGACCGCATCCGGGCGTTGCATGTAGAGGTTGAACAGCGCGTGATGCCACCACAGATGAATGCGCATGCAGAGGTTGTCAGCCCAATTACGCTCGGTGTCGTCCAGCCACTTCAGCGTTTGGGCGTACTGCCCACGCTCGTAGCCGACGTGACAGGCGGCATGGATCGCATAGATGTCCCGAGGGTTGATCGCCAGCGCGCACTCGGCCGCGATACTCGCGGCGTCATAGTCGCCGTTTTCCACCAGGGCAAAGGCTTCGATGCCCCGCACGTACCCATACAGCGGATGCGCGGGTCCCCAGAAGGGCCTTATCGCGACCACGGTTTCGCGCATCCGCTCGGTCCACCCCATGTTGAACTCCAGCATATGCACGCTGAACAAGGCCACGATGTCGCGCGGATGCTGGACCAGCAGTTCGCGCCAGCAGGCGTGGGCCAGATCATAGTCCTGGTTGACCCAATGATCGCAGGCCGCCAGATGCCCTCGCTCACGGGGGTTCAACTGTTCAGGGTCGAGACTGCCCAGCAGCAGCGTGGCCTGCTGGATCTGCCGGTCTTCCATGCTCGATAACCTGACGACACTTTCGATCAACCGAGAAATCGGGCAACGCACTTCGCGCCGCTGCAGGAGTGGGAGTGGATCGAACTCCATTCCAAGAATGCCCGTCAGGGCAGTCTCCAATTCGTCTGCTTCGGCGGCGTCCTGCACTCGCACAGGCACACCGCGAGAATCAATGAACTCGATCATAAAAAATCCTTCCCTGTGGGTCTCTGCGTCGGCCTGGGCATGCTCAGGCGGCCAGTTCAGCGAGCCTGGCCGGGGTGATACCGTCGACCAGCGCGGCCGGGTTGATCTCGCGGTCAAGCCGCTCATGGACCAGGTTCAGTATCGCGATCAGCAGCATCGAGTTGCCTCCGGCGTCGAAGAAGTCCGCCTGGTCGGTTTGCGCCGGATGCTTGAGCACTTCGGCCCAAATGGCGTGGACCGTCGACAACGTATGGGTGTCGGTCGGAGTGTGCAGTTCCTGGGTTGGCATGTTCATGGGCATTCCTCCAGAGAGCGATATTGGATGAGTCACGGTTGATGTTTGTATTGAGCAAGCAGGTTGGCGCGCAGGTTGGGGGCATCGATCGAGAACAGGAATTTCTGGTCCTCGGCCGGCGTGTTCTGTCGGGCATAGTCGACATAGTTGATTAACGTATCTGCCGAGAAGCAATGCCCGCAGCGCGCCACGTTATCCAGGTACAGCTGCCGACGCGAAAACCCGAGACGGGTTTCCTTGAGCTGCGTCACGGGGCGGAAGATGTTGTTGCAAAACACTTTGCTGATATCGGCCAGGGTTACCGCGCTAGCCTCCAGTACGTCAGTCAGGATGCGCCCATAAAGTTCAGGCTCGTCTTTCCCGTGATTGGAGGTGATCGGATCCTGGCTGACACCGAAACGCGCGGACACTATTTCCAGGCCCGGCCCATCGCAACGGGTCACCAGGCAACTGGCCGCCGAATCGCTGAGCAAGGCAAAGTTGTTGAAGCGTATGGACTCGTCGTAGACCTTGTCGGCGGTGATGATCAGGATGTTGTTGTAGATCCCGCTGCGCACCATGCTTTCAGCCATCACGATCGCACTCATGAAACTGATGCAGTTGTTCAGCGTGATGCCGATGGGAAACGCTTTCTTCAGTTCCAGACGTTCATACAGTCGAACGTTGTAATTGATGTACTCGATCTCGTTTCCCGGAAAACAGGTCGAGCAGAACATGACGAAATCGACATCGTCCGAAGATACGCGGCTCTGGGCCAGGGTCTGGCGAGCGGACCTGATGCCCAGGTCGAATATATCGCCGTCGGTCTTGAAGTAACTTCCCCAGCCAAATACCGAGGGTTCATCCGGATAACCAAAGCGATCAAGCATATTCTTGAAGTCAGGCACATCGTGATAAGGACGTTCGACTTCACCCAAGGCGTAGGAACAAGCGTCAATCATTATGCGCATGCGCGTTCGTCCTTATACAGAACAGGGCCGGAGACGATCCGGCCCGACAGTGATCAGGCAGGGATGAACGGCTCGCCCAGCATGTTCTTTTCGCGAATGCGGTTGTGGGTATAGCGGTTCTCGCCCGACACCACGACAGCGCCGTAGTTTTCGAGGCTGACCTCTCCACCGAACTCGTGAAGCATGTCGGTATCGGGGTGGATGAGCACCTCTGGTGGCACGTAGCGAGCGGAATAGCCCAAGCGCATCTTGTCGGTCAGGCCCAGATGCGGAAGCGAGGAATGCAGCACTGTCGACCAGAAAATCACGCATTCGCCGGCTTTCATCTCGAAGTAGACCGCTTTCGACTCGTCAGGCTTCCAATCCGGATCGACTTGCAGATCGCGGTAGTCGTAACCCCACAACCCACGACGAACACCGTCCTTGACGAGGTCGTTGTTTTTTTCCGGATTGAATATCAGACGCTTATCTTCGTCGTAATGCATCATGTTGTGGGTGCCGGGGACGATCGCCATACAGGCCGTGTCTTTCATCGTGTCGGTGAAAGCGGTCCAGGCGGTCAGCGTCCCGCGACGCCCCGAGTCATCAGGCCAGATGATATGAGGGCGCCCCGCCACCCCAGCGAAGGTGTTTGCCTGGTGCCAGTCGGTCCCGGCATCTCCCGGATACTTCGAGAAGAACTCGGTGCGCCAGCACAGCAAGTCTTTGCCCATGAGACTACGCACTTTATGTACGATCTTGGGGTTACAAACATGTTGACCGAGAAAAGGAATATCCAGATGCCGGTCATAGTTGGCGAGGTTATTACTGCCTGAGTTGGAGATTGTATTGTCGGAATAAACCGCATTGCTGCGATCCAGTGTCTGCAGGCGCACCGTTCGCCATTGCCGTTCCATCTCTTCAGGCTCGTAGACCTTGAACGGCTTTACGTATCCATTCTTGAAGAAAAAAGCAATTTCCTCATCGCTAAGTCCGAAGTCTTCTTTTAACGCGTCCAAGGTAAATCTCCTTGCCTTCTCAGTGTGGAAGATCAATGTTTGCGTGACGACTCAGTTGAATACGCAAGTTTCGTATCGGGACGATATGTTCTTGCGCTGCAGCTTCAGGTTCCGGGTCAGCAAACCGTTCTCGGCGGTGAACGGCTCGGTGGACAGGAAATAGTTGCGTATCGGTACGCTGGCACCGACGTTGTAATCGCTGATGGTTTTTTCAATCAGTTGCCGGGCGCTCGAATCGATCTGTTCGACCACCAGCAACATCCCCAGGTGAGGCCGACGGGCACCCAGCGCGACGGCATACTGCACACAAGGCAGGCTGTTGAATGATTGTTCGACGGCAGTGGGATGAACTTTCTGGCCACCCGAGGTGATGATCGTGTCGTTCTTGCGACCCTCGATGAAAATAAAACCCTCATCGTCGATGCGACCGACGTCGCCCGTGGCGATCGCGACTTCATCCCGATACACCGCTTGCTCGACATCAACAGGCTGGTCCACATAACCGCAGGTCAACCGTTGACTCGACCTGAGTAGAATTTCCCCGTCACTTTCCAGCGTCACGCTGCCTGGAACCAGCGCCCGTCCCACCGAACCGGGCCGGTTATGCTGGAGGGTGTTGACGGCGATAGGGCCGTACTCCGTCATGCCATAGGCTTCGAGCAACGGCAGCCCACCAGCGCGATACCCCTCCAGGATGGCCGACGGCAGTGCAGCCATGCCACTCCACATCTGCCGCATGCCCGTACCGAACAGCTCACGCAGTTTCTCGCCGCGTCCATCCGCCAGGCGCCACATCGAGTCATAAAAAAGCGGAGGGGCCAGAAACAGGCTGGGGGACGTTTGCTTCAGGGCCTGCATGACGCTCTGCATGTCACTGAGAACAATATCGATGCCGGTATCGATGCAGCCGTAGATCAACAACTTCTGCTGATAATTGGAGAGGGGCAGGAAGATCAGGAAACTGTCGTCTTGCCGGGCATCGATGGCTGAAAAAAACTGCCGGGCATTCAGCAGGACGGTCGCGTTATTGACGCGAATCTTCTTCTCTTTGCCGCTCGTCCCGGACGAAAAAATAATGGGTCCCGCGACCGGAGCGAATGCATTCGAACAGGCCGGGTTACGGAACAGGCTCATCCCCTGCAATGTTCCAATGGGCTCCCACGAACCGGTGTCCACCTCATCCTTGTGCAAGGCGTTAGCCAGCAGAAAGGCAATGTTCTGCTGGCCGATGTCGGCCAGGGCGCTCCCCGCGGTTTTCTCGGGAACCTGCAGCGTGATACAGCCGATATTCAACAAGGCAAGATCCAGCAAAAAAGCCGCCTTGCCGTTTTCGGCGACCATTGCGACCTGCATGCCCGCCTCCAGGCCGAACTCGCCGAGCTGCTGCGAGACAAGCGAAACAGCCTGGTGCAAGTCAGAAAACCGGACACGTTCCATTTCAGTACGTCCATGAAACACAACCGTGTTGCGCGGGTTCTCTTTCAACTTTGAAATCAGTGTTTGCAGTCCTTCACTTCTCACGCTGCTCGCTCCTGCGTCCGATGTCATCGGTGGTCAGAGCCTACTACCGGCAACCGCGCTCGTGGCGTTGCGTTAGGTTTTTGCAATGGCCTTTAGTTTTGCTAACGCAAGTTGCGGAGCGTGTCGGGGCCTGGGTATTTTCAGGCGTCCTCGTAGCGCCTTTCAGCCGATCATGAAGGCGATGGCTTGCGGTTTTTCTCGAAGACATCGTTCGACGGTCCCTGCTTCGTCACTCACCGGTCACGCGATTGGCCCCACCGGAGTTCCATTCATGTCGTCGCGAAACTTGCTGTTCTACGGTGTCGTAGCGCTGTCCACGGCTTGTGACCAGGCTGTACTGACTGGCGTGATCTGGATGTCGCTCAAACTGTCCGGTTCGAGCGTCCCCCTGGGTGTCGTCCTGTGTCTCTCGGTGGCTGTACCGTTCGCGCTGGACCTGGTGAGCCGAGGGCGAGCGGCCAACATCGGCGCCGCCTGGCTGGTCGCGTTGCGTGTCGCCGCCTTTGTCATTGCGGCACTCTTTGCCTGGTTTGGACTGGCCGCGGCTCTCGGTGTATTCCTGCTGATCGCATTGATGGTGGGAACGGTCGACTTCCTCACAGCCAGCTCCCTGGAAATCGAGAATACCCGCCGGGTCGTCGCCGGCTGGCTACCGGCGGACGATGCCGCGCGCTATATGCAAACCGCCATCCAGGTCGGTGGCTTCACGGGCTCGTTGGCCGGAGGAGCACTGTTGGGTCTGCTCGATGATTCGGTCTTTCTGATCGCCGTGGCACTGACTGGCGCGGCCCTCAGCCCGGTCTTGCTGGCTGGCAGGATGAAACGCAGCGCAGCGATCCAGACTCCAGGCCCTGCACCCACGCAGGCCAGGACAACCTCTGACGATACCTTCGAAATGCCTTATGGATGGATGGCCTGCCTTGGGCTGATTGCCCTGCATATCGGCGCATTCAACAGCATGATGCCCGTCGTCTATCAGCAAGTTAACCATTGGAGCCCCACCAGTTTCGGCATCGCTTCCGGCGTCGCGGGTATCGGAGCCTTCCTGGCCGCGCTGATGCCGCTGGGCAAACACCGCCTGGTGATGTTCGCGACCTGTCTGATCGTGGTCGACGCGCTGATGGTCCTGGCGCCCCAAGTGCTGCTTTCGCTGGTCGGGGCATTTCTGGTCGGATTCGTCACCAACCACCTGCGAATCGCCGTTCGCAGCCAATTGATGCGCTGCGCGAACAACGATGCCCAGGCGGCATTGGTGGGCAGTCGCAGCACGTTCTGTGCGTACTCGATGCAGGCCACCGGCCCTTTGTTATTGACCTTTGCAACCTCGGCATCGGTCTTCGGTCCGGCATCCGGCCCAGGGCTGATGATCGGCACCGGCCTGGTCACCGCCATTGGGCTGCTGGGGCTGGCTCAGTTGCGTCGAGCCTCGCAGCCCGTTCCGCTGGCGCGTTCATAATTGATTGACGGAGGCACCCGATGAGTTCCACAGACCTTGAAACCGATCGAAACACCGTACTCGCACAGATCTACCAATTGATGAAGGAAGTGGCGCCCCAGAGCGTCCAGGTCAACCCTGAGTTGTCTTTTCTCGAAGCAGGTGTTGACTCGATGAAGCTGATGCTCCTGGTGACGCGCCTGGAAGACGCCTTTCAAATCGAGTTCGAAACCGACCATCTGGCCCCCCAGTTCCTGGGCAGCCCGGCGTCCGTCGCCGGGCTTCTCCTGAACCACTACCTGACTGCCTAGGCCAAGGATTGCCCGTCATGGAAGAACAACAGTTCCCCTACGATGTACATCTGTACGACCGGCGTTTCCTCAACTGCTTCCAGCGTCATGCCGTTGTGTTCATGAAGCGCCTGGGCATTGAAGTGGACTGGCTTTTTTATAACGCGCTGCCTGCGGTGGACGACATCTTCCAGCAAATGGTGGTGGAGAACAAAGCCAAGTACGCGCTGCAAAGTCCCTATTTCGCCGCCGACGACCTGGCACTGCTGGGCATACGTTTTCATGAGCGCAAGGCCGAATGCCTGGATGACCTGCTGCCCGTCATCCACCAGCAGATCCAGGCTTATGGCTGCGCCTTCCTGTCGGGGGATGTGTATTACTTTGCCCACTGTCCCGAATACCGCAGCTCGCATGCGCAGCACGTTGTCGTGCTGCGCCAGGCCAATACCGATGGCAGCTGGGACATCGTCGATGACAACCCCGCCAGCGTGCTGTGCGAGTACCGATACCCCCAGGAGGTGCTTGATCAGTTCTTCCAGAATGAGGGCAGTCGGCGAATGTTTTGCCTGGAATGGACGCCGACTCAACAACACGATGTCGACGCGGCATTCCGACAGCGGCATCAGGCATTCCTGGATAACTTCCAGGCGCAACCCTGGTTCTACGCCCACCTGGAACAGCTGCTCGACAATCCCCTGGCCTGCAACACGACCAAGTTTCGCGCGCTGCATGATGTGTTCACGCTCCTGGCCGGCTCCCGCCATTGCTTTGCCCGGTACCTGTCGATGACGGGTGTACCCGAGGCGACCATAGAGCGGGTCGAGCGGTTTGCCAAAGAAGCCGGTGTGCTCAAAGGCTTGATGGTCATGGCGCAAATTACCGGCAAGGTTCGTCGTCGCGACCTGATCGACCGTTGCGCCGCCCTGGAAGGACTGGAGGCCGAATACCTCGGCGATCTCCGTTCGCAGCATCAACTAAGGATGGCCCGGGCCTGACCGGCCCGCCCGCGCCGAGGGGGCGCCGTCAATGCGGCCTGTCGTCCGGGGCGGAATGCCAGGCGGACAGCGCTCCCCGCTTCCTGTTTCCCGGATCGTTCAACCCAACGTATTCAGGCACACCACCTTCGGTTGGGTCATTTCCTCGTAGGCAAACCGCACCCCTTCCCGCCCCAGGCTGCCGTATTTGGAGCCACCGAACGGCATCGCATCAAAACGAAAATCGGAGGAGTCGTTGATCATCACGCCTCCGGCTTCGATTCGGCGTGCGGCGCTCATGGCGGTGGCGAGGTCGTTGGTGAAGATGCCGGCGTGGAGGCTGTAGTCGGGCTCGTTAGCCAGGGCGATGGCTTCGTCGAAGGTGTCGAAGGGCTGCAACACCACCACCGGGGCGAAGACTTCGTTGCGCCAGAGGCGGCTGGCGTGGTCGACGTTTTCCAGGACGGTGGCGGCGTAGCAGGCGCCTTGGCGGCGGTGGCCGCAGAGTAAGGTGGCGCCTTCTTGCAGGGCCTCGTTCACCACATGCTCGGCATTTTGTGCGGCTTGCGGGGTGATCATCGGGCCGATGTCGGTGTCGGCCAGCAAGGGATTGCCCACCACCAGCGCTTGGGCCTGGCTGACGAAACGTTCGCGGAAGGCTGCGTAGATCGGCGCCTGGATCAGCAGGCGTTGGGTGCCGATGCAGTTCTGGCCGGCAGCCCAGAAGGCGCCGGACAGGCAACTTTCAACGGCCGCGTCGAGGTCGCAATCGCCCATGACGATGACCGGTGCGTTGCCGCCCAGGTCCATGGCGAGTTTCTTCAGGCCGGCGGTGCGGGCGATTTGTTCGCCGGTGACGAAGCCGCCGGTGAAGGAGATCATGCGCACCTCGCGGGCGGCGACCAGGGCTTTGCCGAGTTCGGCGCGGCCGGTGGCGACGGTGACCACGGACTCAGGCAAACCCGCCGAAACCAGATACGAGACCAATTTGAGGGCCGACAACGGCGTCAGCTCGGACGGTTTGAGAATCACCGCGTTGCCGCCGGCAATGGCCGGGCCGAGTTTGTGGGCCACCAGGTTCAGCGGGTCGTTGTAGGGGGTGATGGCAACGATCAGGCCCAGGGGCTCGCGGGAGAACCAGCCCTGGCGCGATTCGGCGCCGTCATAGGCGTCGAACGGCACCACTTCTCCGGCGTTGCGCCGGGCTTCTTCGGCGGACAACTTGAGGGTGTTGACGCAGCGTTTGACTTCCTTTTCCGCCTGTTTGAGGGTCTTGCCGGCCTCGTCGACAATCAGCCGGGCAAACGCCTGGGCGTCGCGCTGGATGTTCGATGCCGCCTGTTCGAGGATGCTGGCGCGGCGATGACGGGGTAGCGCGGCGCAGGTGTGCGCGCCGCTGCGGCCGGTCGCCAGCAACTGCGGGACCTGGGAGGCGCAGACGTCCGCCACGGTGCCGACGACGCTGCCGTCAAAGGGGTTGAGGACGTCGATTTGCGCTTGCGTCACGGCCAGGGCCAGTCGAGATACGTTCATGGGTTACTCCTGGTTGCGCACGGCAGACTGGTGGATGGCGATGATGTCCGAGAGCAGCGCAAACGCTGTTTCCGTGCGCCCGGCCCCAGGGCCGGACACCGTCACGGCGCCGAGCAGTTCGGAGGTGAACGACACGGCGTTGGTGGCGCCGCTCACGCCGGCGAGCGGATGATCGTTGCTCAACAGGCGCGGTTCGACGCTGGCGCTGATCGAGCCGTTGGCGTGTCGGCTGGCGGCGCCGATGAGTTTCCAGCGGGCGCCGTCCTGGCGGGCTTTTTCGATGTCGCCGAGGTCAAGGGAGGAAATCCCTTTGCAGCTGACATCGCTGACCTTCAGCTTGGCGTCGAGCAGTTCGTTCGCCAGGATCACCACTTTGAGGCGCACGTCGTGCCCTTCGACATCCGCAGTCGGATCGGCTTCGGCATAGCCCAGCGCTTGTGCCTTGCTGACCGCTTCGGCAAACCCCAGTCCGTTTTCCATGCAGGTGAGGACGAAATTGGAGGTGCCGTTGAGGATGCCCTCGAAACCCGTCATCGCACTGCCGGCCAGCAACTGCTTGGCGACGCGAATGACCGGCGTGCCGCTCATCACCGAGCCTTCGTATTCAAAGGCGACGTTGTTGCGGCGGGCCAGTGCTTTCAGCTCGGCGCCATGCAGGGCAATCGGTCCCTTGTTGGTGGTGACGACGTGCTTGCCGCCTTCCAGGGCCCAGCGGCAGAACGACGTAGCGGGCTCGCCGTCCACCGGATTGGTGAAGGTGGCTTCGGCGATGATGTCCGCGCCGCTCTCCTTGATCACGGCCTCATTGAGGGCTTCGGCATTGCCACCCGGCCATTGTGCGAAGGCGCCCTTGGTGGCGGGCAGTTTGGCCAGCAGCGCAGCGTCCAGGCCGTCGCGACCCATGACCGAGCCAAGAAACAGGTCGGTCACGCCGACGATCTTCAGGGTGAAACCCAGTTCGGTTTTCCAGCGGTCGTTACGCTCGGCGATCAATTGCGCCAATGCCCGGTTCACACCGCCGAAGCCGACCAGCGCCAGTTTGTATTCAGTCATTTTTGTTGTGTCCCTTGATCCGGGTGATGAGGTTGTTGGATCTAGGTTAGGGGGGTGGGCCGGGCAGTGAAATATGCCAATTTGCTCTATTTCATGGGCGTTTTGACCAGGGGTTTGTCTGGGTCGATCAGGCGCGGAACGCGGAGCGTCCCTGGCGGCATTCCCACGCGGGAGCGTGGGAACGATCAACAGACACATAACCCTGTGGGAGCAAGCCTGCTCGCGATAGCGTCAGGTCAGTCAACATCGAAGTCGGCTGGTCTACCGCTATCGCGAGCAGGCTCGCTCCCACAGGGGTTGTGTGTCAGGTTTCAGATTACTGACGACAGTACGAATGAGGTGACAGTGTTCTCCACCCCCGGCAACGCCGAGATGTTCTTCCAGACCCTGTGCACCCGCTCCGGGCTCGCCGCGGCGCCGTATAACCCAGGATCGCCCCGTCGCGTTCGAGGCGTTCGATGCGCTGGCGCACGGCATTGCACGACAGCGAGCGTGGGAACGATCAACAGACACATAACCCTGTGGGAGCAAGCCTGCTCGCGATAGCGTCAGGTCAGTCAACATCGAAGTCGGCTGGTCTACCGCTATCGCGAGCAGGCTCGCTCCCACAGGGGTTGTGTGTCGAGCTTCAGATCACTGACGACAGTACGAATGAGGTGACAGTGTTCTCCACCCCCGGCAACGCCGAGATGTTCTTCCAGACCCTGTGCACCCGCTCCGGGCTCGCCGCGGCGCCGTATAACCCAGGATCGCCCCGTCGCGTTCGAGGCGTTCGATGCGCTGGCGCACGGCATTGCACGACAGCGAGCGTGGGAACGATCAACAGACACATAACCCTGTGGGAGCAAGCCTGCTCGCGATAGCGTCAGGTCAGTCAACATCGAAGTCGGCTGGTCTACCGCTATCGCGAGCAGGCTCGCTCCCACAGGGGTTGTGTGTCGAGCTTCAGATCACTGACGACAGTACGAATGAGGTGACAGTGTTCTCCACCCCCGGCAACGCCGAGATGTTCTTCCAGACCCTGTGCACTCGCTCCGGGCTCGCCGCGCCGACCCGCAGCATCAGATCGAATTCGCCACTCATCACGTCGCACTGAAGCACTTCCGGCATGGCTTGCAGCGCCTGCAACACTTCCGCGCCGCGCATGCGGTCGTAGCGGTAGACGAAAATCACCGCATTGATGTTCGACGCTGCCGAAAGCCCCTCCCCCGTTCGCACCGTATAGCCCTGGATCGCCCCGTCGCGTTCGAGGCGTTCGATGCGTTGGCGCACGGCATTGCGCGACAGGTTGACCTTCGCCGCCAGCTCGGCATGGGCGGCCCGGGCGTTGAGGCGCAGTTCGGCGATGATGCGTTCGTCGAGCGGGTCGAGAATTCGCTTCACGGGGCCTCCTTACAGCGTGCCGAGCAGTTGATGGAGGGTGTCGAGGTCGTCCGGCTGGATCCGATGGATCTGCACCGGGCCGTGTTCCGCGAGCGGGTGATGCAGTGGCGAAACGCTGATCCCCAGCTCGCCAAGCAACGCCGCCGATTTGACCGGTGAGATTTCCCCCAGGGTCACCATCGGCGCCACCAGGCTTCGCCGGTATAACCTGGCCGCAAGCACGCCGGTGGCGGTGTGGGGGTCGATGACGTAGCCGGTGTCGCGGTACAGCGAGGTGATTTCTTCCAGGGTCTGTTCATCGCTGACGGCGTAGGAATCGATGATCATCCGCGCCTGCAGCCAGAACTCGTTGGCGATGGTCATCTCGCCGCTGCTTTCGAAGTGTTCCATCAGCGCACTCACAGCCTGGTCGTCATGCCCGTAGAGCTCCCAGAGAAAGCGCTCCAGGTTGGAAAAGATCGACAGGTCCATGGCCGGTGACAAGGTCCTGTTGGCGCGCAACCGGGAGTAGTGATTCTTCAAGAACAACTGGTGCAGCGCGTCGTTCTGGTTGGTCGCCACGATCATCTGGGTGATCGGCAAGCCCATCTTCTGCGCAATGTAGCCGGCATAGACCTCGGCAAAACTCGCCGCCGGCACACTGAAACCGATGGGCCGCTGGCCGCCGCCCAGTTGCAGTACGGCGTGGAAATAGAACACCAGCTGCGCCAGCACCCCCACCCAGTTGCTGGAGTTGAAACTGATCGCTTCGTGCCCGGTGCACGGCCACTGCCGGAACAACCGGCTGACCAGGGTCTGGCACTCGTCGAAGCTGCCATTGACGGCGAACTGGTGGACCCGGGGATGCGCCACCGCCTGGAGGTGCCGGAGTTGGTCCTGGGGTACGCCCGCTTCCGGGTAGACCACGACCACCACGGTTTCCTCGCAATGCTTGAAAGCTTCGATGGCCGCCAGCCCGGTATCGCCATTGGTGGCGCCGATCACCACGGCGCGGCGATCGCGTTTGCGCAGGAAATATTGCACCAGCCGAGCCTGGAGCTGGGCGGCAAAATCCTTCGAGGAGCGGGTCGGGCCATGGAACAGTTCCAGGACCCATTCGTTGCGATCCACCTGATGCAGAGGCGCCAGGGAGCGATGGCTGAATTGGCTGCCAGCCTCCTTGAGCATGCGCTTGAGGTCTGCCTCGGGAATTGTCTCGCCCACGAACGGGCTCATTACTCGATAAGCCAGCTCGTCATAGGACAAGGTCGACCAGTTGGCAATCTCCTGGGGTTCGAACAGCGGCAACTCCAGCGGCACGAACAGCCCGCCGTCCGGGGCCACGCCCGATAACACGACCTTTTCGAAATCGACCTGCACGACCGAGTTTCGGGTACTTACATAGCGCATGGTTGGCTCCGGCCATTCATTTGAAACGATGTGCCTGCTCGACCAGCCAGGTGGCGAACATGACGGCGTCGGGGTGCTGTTCGGTCCCGGAACCGCGTACCAGGTAGAACGACTCGCTGGCTTCGATGCGCTGGCTGAAGGGTTCGACCAGGCGTCCCTCCTCAAGCAGGTCAGCGACCATCGACGACCGGGCCAGGGCGATCCCCTGCCCCAGTTCGGCCATGCGCAAGGTGCAGACCAGCGTGTCGAACTGCATGCCCGTCGACGAATCGACGTGGTCGGCACCGACCATGTTCAGCCAGTACCCCCAGCCTTCTTCGTACCCCAGCACATGCAACAGCGGATGCTTCGCCACGTCCGCCGGTTCCTGCAGTGGCGAACGCGCCATCAGCGCCGGAGAGCAGACGGGGAACAAGGTGTCCCAGGTCAGCCGCTGCGACACCAGGCCCGACCACTGACCATGGCCCCAGCGAATTTCCAGGTCGTCCTCGCCATCCAGTTCCTTGACCCAGATGTTGCTGATGTAGCGGATGTCGACCTGGGGATGGGCCTGGCGGAAGTCCACCAGTTTCGGCGCCAGCCAGTGCACGAAGAACGCCAGGCTGCCGCGGACCTTGATCGGCCGGCGCTTGTGCTGGCCGAAAATCTCGTTGGTCCCCACCGCCAGGCGTGTGATCGCATCCTGCACCACCGGCAGGTAGGACTGGCCTTCCTCGGTCAGCCCCAAGCCACGGGGCAGGCGTTTGAACAGCGCCACCCCCAGGTGGCTTTCCAGCTGACGGATCTGCTGGCTCACCGCGCCTTGGGTCAAGCACAACTCCTCGGCGGCGTGGGTGAAGTTCAGGCAGCGGGCCGACACTTCGAATGCCCGCAGCCAGTTCAACGGGGGTAACGGTTTCTGCTTCATGATCCTGCCTCATTGACGCCCTCCCCCCGGCACCGTCTAGATTGCATCGGACGGCTGTGCCAACGGGTTCACCAGCAAGCGTTGCTCGCGGCTTTTGCGGGTAATGAAGTACACGAAATAGCACCAGGCGATGAATGGCAAGCCGAAGTACAACGCCACCCGCTGTTCCGGATCGAAAGCAATCCCGACACACGCCAACCCGCAGGAGGCCAGTGCCCCCAGCGGCACCCACGGATAGCCGCGGACGCGGAACTTGAGGTGGCGCACATCACCGCCATTGGCAACGTAGTGACGACGGAAAGCGATCTGGCTGGCGGCGATGCTCATCCACACCACCACCACGGCCAACCCGGAGATCGACACCAGCGCCAGGTAGATGGTGTCGGCGGCAAAGACGCTGCTGAGCAACGAGGCGGCGCCGCCGGCCATGCTGACGATGATCGCGTTGAGAGGCGTGCCCATGCGGGTCAGTGCCGAGAACTGCTTGGGCAGGTGCCCTTGGTCGCTCAGGGTCCAGAGCATCCGTGAGGCGGCGTACAAGCCGGAGTTGGCGGCCGACAGCAAGGCGCTGATGATCACGAAGTTCATGATGTCGGCGGAGTACGGAATGCCGATGTAAGTGAACACGGTGACGAAGGGGCTCTCGACGATGCCGGCCTGTTCGCGAGGCAACAAGGTCGACAGGACGAAGATGGTCCCGACGAAGAAGATCGCCAGGCGCAGCACGGTGGTGCGGATGGCGCGGGGTACATTGCGCTGGGGATCCTTGGTTTCACCGGCGGCGATACCGATCAACTCCGTGCCGGAGAAGGCAAACGAAACCGCCAGCAGCGTCATGGCAATCGGCATGAAGCCGGTGGGAAAAAGCCCTTCGCGGGTGAAGTTGCTCAAGCCGATGCTGTGGGCCTGATCGATGTGCAGCAGGCCGAGAATCGCGCCGCCGCCGATCAGCAGGAACGCCACCACGGTCGCGACCTTGACCAGGGACAACCAGAACTCGGTTTCGGCGAACAAGCGCACCGAGACCACGTTGCTCAGGAACACCACACAGGCGAACAGCGCGCTCCAGATCCACACCGGTGTGTCTGGAAACCAGCGCGCCATCAGGATACCGGCGGCGGTGAATTCAGAACCGATGGCCACGGTCCAGGTCAGCCAGTACAACCACGCCACGGTATAACCGGTGCCCGGGCCGAGAAAGCGCGTGGCGTAGGTGCTGAATGAACCGGTTTCCGGCATCTGCACCGCCAGTTCACCGAGACACATCATCACCATGTACACCATCAAGGCGCCGATGATGTAAGCGATCACCGCACCCAACGGGCCGGCTTGATTCACGGTGTAGCCGGACGTGAGGAAAAGCCCGGTGCCAATCACGCCACCCAATGCCAGCATGACGATATGGCGTGTTTGCATTTCCTGCTTGAAGCCGACCTGCGTACTGAGTTGTTCTTGTTTTATGGACATGGTTGTTCTCATGAAAGTCGTGAGGACACGCCCCGACCTCTGCGCGCAGTGACAGCACAGAGACAACACGGGTCGTCATCCGGTTTTATTATTTTCCTATTCATGAACACCCCCGTGACCGCCTTGTCGCAAGGGTCTGACGCTGACAGTTCAACGGCTGGTTTCGGTGCACACTTCCAGGGTTGAAGCGTGCGAATTCGTTTGCGTCCGCTGTTCCCGCGCAGCCCGGACAAAAGCGAACGCCTGCTTCAAGTCGTCGAGCAAATCGTCGGTGTCTTCAATGCCCACCGAGACCCGCACCAGCCCCTCGGAGATGCCCAGGGCCAGCCGTTCCTCCAGGGTGTTTTCGACATGGCTGGTGGTGCGCGCCGGGCCATAGATGGTTTCCACCGCACCCAGGTTGCCCGCGCAGTGGGCGAAGCGCAGACGGGGCAAGAGCGCCGTGACGGTGTCCATGCCTCCGACCAGGACGAAACTGACGATGGCGCCAAAGCCGGCCATTTGCGCACACGCCACGGCGTGGTTCGGATGGCTGGGCAAGCCGGGATAGTTGACTGATTCCACCAGCGGCTCGGTGCACAGGAACTCCGCCAGGGCACGCGCGCTGGCTTGCTGCTGACGCATGCGCAGCACCAGGGTTTTCATGCCACGAATGATCATGAAGGCTGAGAACGGGTCCAGTGCCGCACCGTTGATTTCCCGGTAATGCCGTACCTTGGCCATCAGGGATTCGCTGCCACAGACCAGGCCGCCGAGCACATCGCCATGGCCACTGAGGAACTTGGTCGCGCTGTGGATCACCACGTCCACGCCCAATGCCAGGGGGTTCTGATTGAGCGGCGTGGCGAAGGTGTTATCCGCCACCACCACGGCGCCGACCCGCTTGGCCGCCGCCACCAGACGCTGGATATCGAGGATTTTCAGGGTCGGGTTGGTCGGGGTTTCCAGGTACACCACCTGGCAGCCCTTGGCGATTTCCCGTTCGATCTCATCGTGATCGAAAGTCTCGCACAAGGTCGCCTCCACCCCCATGCGCGGCAGGAACTCTTCGAAAATCTTGTTGGTGCCGCCGTAGCTGTCCTTGGTGGACACCACCCGATCGCCCTGGGCCAGAAAGGTGTAGAGCACACTGCTGATCGCCGCCATGCCGGTGCTGAACGCCACGGCGGACTCGGACATTTCCAGTTCACGGATCTTGGCTTCGAGGGTCTCGACGGTGGGGTTGCTCATGCGGCTGTAGATAAAACCCGGGGCCTTGCCCAAGGCGACGTCGTACCAGACGTCGATGTCGTCATAGCCGTACGCGGCGCTGACCACGATGGGGGTTTGTGTGGCGTTGTAGGGATGCCTGACTTGCTCGCCACCCCAGACCGCCCGGGTTCCCGCTCCTGCGTTATCAAGCCCTGCGCTGTCAGGTTTGTTATTCATTGAGGCTACTCGCACTTAGGGGGTGAACGCTGAGTCATTCACCGATCTGGCAGCCAATATAGGGAAAAGCAAAGCACCCGAGAAACGATGTTATCGGTGCCAAAGGTCTGCTTTTTTTAATGGCTGAGTGCGAAGTTATTGGCTGCAACGCGCCTTCTTCGTTCACGCGCTCCAGTGTCCTGCGGAGCCTGAGGAAAAAGGCACAACCAATACAGAAAGCGCCTACAGCCCCAGCCTGAGCCCTTGGGTTAGCGTCTCTCCCGCATCGACTGGACGAGACCTGCCCCTCCGTGACACGCCAAAAAGACATCCCCCAAGTCAAGAACCCGCCCGGCGGCGACGGGCATTACGTCACCTATCGGGACATGACACCCAGCGAGCTGGCCGAGCGTGAAGCCGGGCAACTGAAGTATGAAACCATGCTTGCCCGGCAGGCCGCCTACGAAAAGGAACGCTGGGCCACGGTCGATAGAACGCCACTGCCCGTCACCGGCAGTGTGTTCGCCAAGAGCTGCAAGTTACCCGACGGCGTCATTGATTACCGCAACCCCAACGGCTATGTGCCGGCTGACTTGGTCAAGCAGTACGGCGATCTGGTTTGGCTCGGCGGCAGGCATACCGATGGATCGGGGACTGTGCCCCTCAAGCAGATGGGCGCCGGCGCGGTAACCGCGTCATTGGGCAGGCTTGCTCTCGGCGGCACCGCACTTGAAGCAACCGCGGCAACGGTGGGCGGCACCGTCGTCACGGGGCTGTTGACCGGCATGGTTGCCTTGCTCTGGCCTTCCAGCCTGGGTGATAGCGCCCTTTACTCCGAAGAACAGCTACACAACTTGAAGCAGGCCCGCAGCCGCATGCGCCTGCAAATAGAGCAACAGGCCGATGGCAGCCTCAAGGGCTATGGCTTCTATACCGGCCAGAACCGCGATTGGGAAATGGTCGACGTCGTCCACCTGGTCCCTCGCGCCGACCACTACATCGCCGACTTGGGTGACGGCATCGAGCTGATCTGGACGCCAGCCGTCGATCCGTCCGACACCCTGGGTATCCCCGCCCTGGAAGCGGCACCGCAGGCCCCTCCCATCTGGATCTACCCGCCCACACCGATGGCCGACAGCATCATCGTCGATCCGATTTATCCGCCGGAGTATCGGGATTTCATTCTGGTGTTTCCGGTGGGGACGGGGGTTCGGCCGGTTTATGTGGTCTTGAGCACCGCACATCATGACTACCATCAAAAACCGGGCTCCCTACCTGCTTTTCCGGATGCAAAATGGGCGCAGCCCAAAACGCGTATGAAAGGCGGAGGGTTGCGCCCTCGCTGGAAAGACCCTGACAGAACAATATATGAATGGGACTTTCAACATGGCGCGTTAGAAAAATATAACAAGCGAGGCAAGCACCTGGGTGAATTTGATCACGTTACTGGACTTCAGACCAAACCAGCTAACCCAACTAGGACGGTAGAACCATGAAACATACAATAATGGGTGTAGTTGACGGAGAGGACTTTGCGTCATACGAAATCGAACTTCCTCTCGAAACCAAGGACCTAGCTAAAATAATGAATTGGGCAAAAGAGGACGAATATTTGTATGACTATCAATTAGATAAACTTCAAATTGAAGCTTTAGAAGAGGCATGCTCAATCGAGCTGCCTCGAAACTTGGTGCTTTTTTTGACCTGCAGCGGCAACTAATCGACGGTTAGAAGTTGGGTATTGGATTAACGATCAGCCCCCAGGGCGAATAACCACCTTCCCTCGAGCATGCCCAGTGGCGACCTTTTCCACCGCCGCCCGGGTTTCCGCCAGCGTGAAGGTGGAGTCGATGATGATCTGCAATTGCCCCGCACTGAACTGTCGGATCGCCTCGGGAAGGAAAGACACGGCACTGGCGAAGAAGACGAACTCACCCGCGTGACCGTCCCGACCCTCGATATTGAATTCCACCAGGGTAGATATGCGTCCGCCCGGACGCAGCACCTGCCAGGATTCCTCCAGCGTTTCGCCGCCCAGGGTGTCGAGCACCAGGTCGATTTCGCGCACACTGTCCAGGGTCTGGGTTCGGTAGTCGATGACTTCATCGGCGCCCAAGCTTTTCAGCAGTTCGAGGTTCTTCGCCGAGGCCGTTGCGATCACATGGCAGCCGGCGAGATGGGCCAGCTGGACTGCCATGCTGCCGACGCCGCCGGCACCGGCGTGGATCAGCACACGTTGGCCGCGCTGCAACTTGCCAATATCAAAAAGCGCCTGCTTGGCCGTGCCATACGCGGTCGGCAATGCAGCGGCCTGTTCGAAACTCATCGGCGCGGGAATGACACACAGTTCGGAAGCGGCGATGACCAGATGGGTGGCGAACGCACCGCCATGCTCGGGGGAGGTTCGTCCGACCACTCGATCCCCGGTCTTGAGGACGCTCACCTGCTCGCCGACGGACTCAATCACACCGCTGAAATCGGTCCCTGGAGCATAGGGGAATGCCACCGGGAAGATCGGCTGCATGTAACCGGCGAGTATCTTGACGTCCAGCGGATTGACGCTGGCGGCCTCAATGCGCACGACCACTTCGTTGGGTTGTGGGTTTCGCAACCTCGCTTCGCCCTCGACGATCACATCCGGGCTGCCGAACTCATTAATCAAAGCGCTCTTCATGGGAAAACTCCTTTCAGGCCTGGGCAGGGAACTGGCCGAGTTGAAGGAACAGGGCAAACCAGTCTTCCATGTGCCATGTCGTGGTCAGCTTCGCGTCACGGAACGTGTGGAATTCATGAATGCGGAAACTGACCTGCTTGCCGGTGGCGGCGATGCCGAAGAGTTCGCCTGCATGGGTGCCGGTGATTTCGGCGCGCACGCCCATTTTTCCGGGCTCCTGGACCATGTCGTGGACGACGATCCGCACATCCGGAAACGCCTGGACGAAGCTGCGGATAATGGCCTTGATGCCTTCCGGGCCAGGTACCTGACCAGGAGCCAACGGGATGTCGTCCCAGTCACGGGTGAGTACTTCATCGACGAGGTCTGGCTGTTGGTCACTGAATGCACGGTAGAAGGTTTCGACGGCCCGGCGCTCGGCGCGCAGCTGTTCAGCAAGGTGGGTGGTTGATAGGGTCATTGGGGGTCTCGCCATTGAAGTGGGGTGGTAGCGAGAGTTTGGGATTGAGGGCTATGATCCGTCTAACAAATAGCCGATATGAATGATTATTTGATTTATGGATTTTCATGGGATTGATCTGAACCTGCTGGTGGCCTTCGACGCGCTGATGACGGAGCGCAATGTCACCCGCGCGGCGGCTCGGGTGGGTGTCAGTCAGCCGGCGATGAGTGCCGCGTTATCGCGGCTGCGAACGCTGCTTGGTGATGGGTTGTTTGCCCGCAGTGCCGAGGGGCTTTTGCCGACGCCTCGAGCTCGGGACCTGGCGGTGCCGATTGCCCAGGCGCTGCACCAGCTTCAAGTTGCATTGGTCGAGCGGCCCGAGTTCGAGCCTGGCAAGGCTTCGCTGGTGTTCAAACTCGGCCTCTCCGATTACCCGGCCTATGTGCTCCTGCCCGCGCTGTTGCAGGCACTCGCGGAGCAGGCGCCGGGGGTTTCGGTGAACGTGTACGCGTTCAACGACCGAGATCACGCGGTCGACATGCTGGACAGCGGCTTGATCGACGCAGCAGTGGGCGTGCCGCCGACCCAGGCGGCGGCGCGGATATTGAACCGGACCGTGCTCACCGACGAATTCGTCACCATCGTCGCCCATGACCACCCGGTGGCCCGTCGCGCCATGACCCTGAAGACCTATCTGCAACTTCGCCATGTGCTGGTTTCGCCTGAAGGGGACTTGCACGGTTTGGTGGATCACGCCCTTGCCCAACAGGGCAAGCAGCGCGAACTGGCCCTGACACTGCCGCAGATGTTCGCAGTGCCCTCACTGATCGCCCGTACCCGGTTGACCGCTACGGTGATGAAACGGGTGGCGATGGGCGCGGCGGGCAGCAACAAGCTGGTGATGTTCCCACCACCGGTGACGTTGCCTCGGATGGCGTTCGACCTGATCTGGCACCGGCGCAGCGAGTCTCATCCGGCACAGCAGTGGTTCAGAGGATTGATAGCGGATGTTGCTGGGCGGGTTTGATGGTTTTCCTCACAAACCGAAACAGGGCATGATGCAGCACCTGCCGGCAGACCCGAAGACGTCATTTCAGAGTAACGTTCCATGACCGAAGTCGAACTTCTACAGATACTGGCGCGAGGTGAAGATAGTCGCCATCAGTACAAGCGCGACCTGGTCAACGCCGACGGTGTGGCAGCCGAACTCGCGGCCCTGGCCAATAGTGGTGGTGGCGAACTGTTTATAGGCGTGGACGACGACGGTAGCATTCGCGGGTTGGACGCATCCGCCATACGACGCTTGAACCAACTGCTCAGCAATGCCGCCAGTCAGAACATACGACCGCCCGTTCACCCTCTGACCGAAAACGTGCAGACAGCGTCCGGGTTGGTCATGGTGGTGTCAGTGGCCGATGGGCTGAACAAACCGTACATGGATCTGCAGGGGCGGGTATGGATCAAGAGTGGCTCCGATAAGCGCCATGTAACAGCACGTGAAGAGCTGCAACGCCTATTTCAGAGGGCTGGTTTGGTTTATGCCGATGTGGTGCCTGTAGCAGGTACATCTGTCACCGACTTGGACGTCAAGGCCTTCGACACCTACTTTAACCGCCGTTATGGACAAAACAGTGAATTGGATGGGCTGTCGACAGAGCAGTTACTGCAGAACCTGGGATTAGGTGACGGACGTGAATTGACCCTGGCCGGCCTGATGCTATTTGGCCGACAGCCGCAGCGTTGGCGACCGGCCTTCCAGGTGAAGGCCGTGGCGTTTCCCGGTACAAGCTTGGCCGATAATCGTTATTTGGACAGTGAGGATATTGGCGGTACGTTACTGGAACAATTCAAAGGCAGCTTCGCCTTTATCCGTCGCAATCTCCATCACGTACAGCGTGGTCGTGGTTTCAATACACTGGGTGAGTTGGAGATTCCCGAACCGGCGCTGGAGGAGCTGCTGGTCAACGCATTGATCCATCGCGACTACTTCACCAGCGCCTCGATCCGAATTATGGTTTTTGCCGATCGGGTGGAGATTGCTAGCCCCGGCCACCTACCCGACAGCCTGAGCGTTGAGGCGATCCACCAAGGCAAAACCAACCGGCGCAATCCAACATTGACGGAGCACGCAGCTCAAATACTTCCTTATCGAGGCTTGGGCAGCGGTATTCCGCGCGCGCTTCGAGAATGGCCACGCATTGAGCTGATCGACGATGTGATAGGTAACCAGTTCAGCGCCCTGGCTTGGCGACCAGAATCGGAATGGAAACCTGCTACCCCCGAAGTCACCCCCGAAGTCACCCCCGAAGTCACCCCCGAAGTCGCGAAGCTTCTAAAGACTATCCAAGGCGAACTCACACGTAGCGAAATTCAGTCCTTACTGGGCCTCAAGGACGAGAAACACTTCCGCGATGCCTATATCCGTCCGGCCTTGGAAGGTGGCCTGATCGAAATGACCATCCCCGATAAGCCGCGCAGTCGCTTACAAAAATATCGGCTTACGGCGCATGGGCGGGCGCTTCAAAAGAAAGAATGAGGCCCTCTGTGCGAACCTGCTCGAGGAAGCGGCGCATCAGTCAACAGATCGCTGAAGCCCTCAGACTCTCTATCGCGAGCCATTTCATTACCTATCAAAATTAAGAATAGAGTTCCAACATACGATCCATCGGCATCACTAAGGCGCCCCACGAATGGGCAAGTACAGGCCTACAAGCCAGAACCTCTGGCGATGCTATCGCGAGCAGGCTCGCTCCCACATTTGAATGGTGTTTCCATCCCAGGAGGATTCAGCGCGAGATGTAGACCGAAGCTCATTCCCAACAAATAACCACCAGCAAACCCTCAACCTATCGTAATCTCGCTGCTGAATCCTTTATGCCCGCAACCGGCCCGAGATCTCGCCCCGATGCCCTCCATCTACCAACTCAAGCCCGCCTTCCAGAACCTGCTGCGTCCCGCCGTCCAACGGCTCTACGACAAGGGTGTCACCGCCAACCAGGTCACCCTGCTCGCAGGCATCATTTCCGTGCTGGTGGGTGTGGTGATCGCCTGGTTCGCCAGTCATCCGTGGGTGTTTGTACTGGTGCCGGTCTGGATGTTCCTGCGCATGGCCTTGAATGCCGTGGACGGCATGCTGGCGCGGGAGTTCGGGCAGCAATCGCATCTGGGGGCCTACCTGAATGAGCTATGCGATATCATCGCCGACGCGGCCCTGATCCTCCCCTTTGCCCTGATTCCCGATGCCAGTCTGTTGCTCGTGTTGTTGGTCACGCTGTTGGCGTTGTTCAGCGAATACGCGGGTGTGCTGGGGGCGATGGTCGGGGCTTCGCGGCGCTATGACGGGCCCATGGGCAAGAGTGACCGGGCCTTTGTATGCGGCGTGTTGGCGACCGGTATTGCCTTGGGTTGGCTCGGGGCGCTGTGGGTCGATGGTGTGATGGCGGTGGTTGCCGCCCTGCTGGTTTATACCTTGGTCAACCGGGTCCGTCATGGCCTGGACCAAGTGAAGGAAAACGCTCCCTCAGCATAAAGGAACTTGCAATGCGCGAAGCTCAAGACCGGACATTCACCACCCATGATGGCGTGGAGTTGTTCTACCGGCACTGGCCGGCCGTGGCCGTGGACCCGGGCGAACCCCGTAAGGCCGTGTTGTTGTTTCACCGAGGTCATGAGCACTCCGGGCGCATCGCGCATCTGGTGGATGAGCTGGACCTGCCCGGTTTCGAGTTCTTTGCCTGGGACGCCCGCGGCCACGGCCAGTCTCCCGGTGAACGCGGTGACAGCCCGAGTTTCGCCACCAGCGCGCGGGACGTGCAGACCTTCTGCGACCACATCGGCGCGATGCATCAGATCGACGAGCAGAACATCGCCGTGGTGGCGCAAAGCGTCGGCGCGGTGATCGCGTCTACCTGGGTTCACGATTACGCGCCGCGCATTCGCTCCCTGGTGCTGGCGTCGCCGGCGTTCAAGGTCAAGCTGTACGTGCCGTTCGCCCGCCCGGGCCTGGCGCTGATGCGCAAGTTTCGCGGCAACTTCTTCGTCAACAGCTACGTCAAGGCCAAGTTCCTCAGCCATGACCCGGAACGGGTGGCGTCCTATGACAGCGACCCGCTGATCACCAAGGCGATTTCGGTGAACGTGCTGCTGGGCCTGTACGAAGCCGCCGACCGCGTGGTCGCCGATGCCCAGGCGATCCAGGTGCCGACGCAGCTGTTGATCTCCGGTTCCGACTTTGTGGTGCATCGCAAACCCCAGGAACAATTCTTCGAGCGGCTGGGCAGTCTGCACAAGGAAAAACACATCCTGCCGGGGTTCTTCCACGACACCCTGGGCGAGAAGAACCGCGCGCCGGCCGTCGCCAGTGCACGCCGTTTCATCCTGCAGAATTTCGCCCGCCCGCTGGACCGCCCTTCCTTGCTGGATGCGGACCGCATCGGTGCGACCTGCGCCGAGTCCGAAGCCCTGGCAACACCCCTGCCCCACAATTCGTTGCGCGACCTGTACTGGCGCATGACCCGCGCCAGCATGCGCTTCGGCAGCAAGCTGTCGGCCGGGGTGAAGTTGGGTTTCGACACCGGTTTCGATTCCGGCAGCACCCTGGACTATGTCTACCGCAACCGCCCCACCGGCACCTCGCCGATTGGCAAGATGATCGACCAGAACTACCTGAACTCCATCGGCTGGCGCGGCATTCGCCAGCGCAAGCTGAACGTCGAGGAGTTGCTGCGCCTGGCGATGGGCAAGTTGCGCGAAGAGAATCGCGAGGTGCGCATCGTCGACATCGCCGCCGGTCATGGCCGTTACATTCTCGAGGCGCTGCAAGGCGTCAGCCCGTTGCCTGAGTCGATCCTGCTGCGCGACTACAGCGATATCAACGTGCGCGACGGCAGCGCGCTGATCGTCGAAAAAGGCTTGGGTGACATCGCCCGGTTCGTCAAAGGCGACGCCTTCGACCGCCAGGATCTCGCGGCGCTGGAGCCCAAGCCGACCCTCGCCGTAGTGTCTGGCCTGTACGAATTGTTTGCCGATAACCAGATGGTCGGCGGCTCGCTCGCCGGCCTGGCTGAAGCGGTGGAGCCTGGCGGTTACCTGGTCTACACCGGCCAGCCATGGCACCCGCAACTGGAACTGATTGCCCGCGCCCTCACCAGCCACCGTGCCGGCCAGGCCTGGGTGATGCGTCGGCGCAGCCAGGCCGAAATGGATCAATTGGTCGAAGCGGCGGGCTTTCGCAAGATCACCCTGCGAGTCGATGAGTGGGGCATCTTCAGCGTTTCGCTGGCGCAGCGCGTGCAGTGATGAGTGCCGTCATCGCACCGCCCCGCGAACCTGCCCTGCTCAAACCGGCGGTGTACTGGCTGCTGTTGCTCGCGCCGTTGTTCTTCAGCACCTACGGTTTCGCCACCTGGGTGACGGCCCAGCGCAACGACGTCGGCAGCCTGGTGTTCGGCTGGGAAAGCCACATGCCGTTCCTGGCCTGGACTATCGTGCCTTACTGGTCGATCGACCTGCTTTACGGCCTGTCACTGTTGCTGCCCACCAGCCGCACCGAACTCAAGCGCCACGCCCTGCGCCTGCTCACGGCCCAGGCCATTGCGGTCAGTTGCTTTCTGATCTGGCCGCTACGCTTCACCTTCCCCCGGCCGGAAATGGATGGGGTGTTCGGTTGGCTGTTCGAGGTGCTGGCCGGTTTTGACAAGCCATTCAACCAGGCACCGTCGTTGCACATCGCTTTGCTGGTGATTCTCTGGGTTTGCTATGAGCGGCACTTGCGAGGCATATGGCGCTGGGTGATGCACGGCTGGTTCGCGTTGATTGGCGTGTCGGTGCTGACAACTTACCAGCACCACTTTGTCGACGTACCGACCGGCGCATTGGCCGGTTGGCTGTGCGTCTGGCTGTGGCCGCTGGACCGGCCGAGTCCACTGCAAAGCGCTCGGCTGACGTCGGACCGCAGCCGCCTGCAACTGGCCCTGCGCTACGGCGTGGGTGCGGCGGCGTTGTTCATTCCGGCGTTTGCCTTCGGCGGCGCGTGGCTCTGGCTGATCTGGCCGGCGGTGGCGGTACTGTTTGTGGCGCTCAATTATCTGCTGTTCGATGCCGGCGGCTTCCAGAAGCGGGCCGATGGCCAACTGAGCCCAGCGGTACGCTGGTTGTTGGCGCCGTATCTCGCCGCCGCCTGGATCAATTCCCGCTGGTGGACGCGCAACCATCCGCAGCCGGATCACGTGACCGACAACGTCTGGCTGGGTCGCATTCCCACGCCACTGGAGTTGAAGGACAGTGCGTTTACCGGGGTGCTCGACCTCTGTGCCGAAATGTCCATGGACAGCACCGGGATTGCCTATCGCTCGCTGCCGGTGCTCGACCTCACGGCACCGACCGCCGAGCAATGCCTGGAGGCCGCGCTGGCCATTGAACAACTGCGCCAGCGAGGGCCGGTGCTGGTCTGTTGCGCCTTGGGTTATTCGCGCAGCGCTACCGCCATGATCGCCTGGCTGTTGCACAGTGACCGGGCGGCCAGTGTCGATGCCGCGATTGTGCAGCTCCAGCGCGTCCGCCCCCATATCGTTTTGCATCAGGCGCACCGTCAGGCGCTGGAGCCACTGCGCAAAGGCCATCGCCATGAACAGTGATATGCAACTGCACGCCGTGGCGAGCCTGTTGCGTCGAGGCCATTCGCTGGACCAGTTTTCCACCGGTCTGACCCTGCTGGCGGCGCTGCTGGGGTTGGGGCAATGGCTGGTGGGCAGCGTCGACCCCTGGTTGCTGCTGTTCAGCATCACGCTGTTCAGCCTCGGCGTGTTGCAAAAATACTGGGCGTTGCGCGTGGCGTTCGATGCCGATCTGTTCCAGCGCGTGGCTGACGGTATCCAGCCATTGGCCGAACGCACCCAGGCACTGGATCAGGCCTTGAGCACGCTAGGCCTTCAGCCGGTCGAACGCGCTGGCCGCCCCTGGAGCGAACGCAGCCACGGCGCCTTGCGGTTGCTGCGCACGCAGTCGCTGTTATTGGCCGCACAAATTGTCTTGACGCTGGGCTTCATCCTGGCCAGCCCTTGGTTAGCTTTTACAGGATAAGGAATCCTCATGCTCGAACCCGTCGTTGCCAACCTCATCACCTCCGCGGCCCGCATGGTCACGGGCGCCCGCAGCCTGTGGCTCGGCAGCGCGCCGCAGCCGGTGCAGCGGATCTATTTCGCCAACCACAGCAGCCACGGTGATTTCGTGCTGCTCTGGGCCTCACTGCCGCCGGCGCTGCGCAAGCTCACCCGGCCCGTGGCGGGTTCCGATTATTGGCAAAAGAGCCCGGTGCGTCGCTACATCATCAACCGGGTGTTCAACGGCGTGCTGGTGGATCGGGAGCGCAAGGACCCGTCCTACAACCCTCTGCAACCGATGCTCGAAGCCCTGGAAAATGGCGACTCGCTGATCATTTTTCCCGAAGGCACGCGCAACCCCGACGAAGGCTTGTTGCCGTTCAAGAGCGGGATCTATCACTTGATGAAGAGCCACCCCGAGGTCGAGGTGATTCCGGTGTGGATCGCCAACCTCAACCGTGTCATGCCCAAGGGTCGCGTGCTGCCCCTGCCGCTGCTGTGCACCACCAGTTTCGGCGCACCGCTTCGCATCGAAGACGGTGAAAGCAAAGAGCATTTCCTTGAACGCAGCCGCGCCGCACTGCTGGCACTGGCCCCGGAGCACGTCTGATGGATCGATATACCCTGATGTTGTTTGGCGGGATTGGCGCGATTCTGGTGCTGGCCTCGCTGATCGGTTTCATTCTCAAGCTGAAGACCAAAGGTACGCCGAACTCGGTCATCGACAACCTCAACGCGCGAATCAACGCCTGGTGGATCATGGTGCTGGTGATCGGCGTCGCGTTCTGGCTCGGCAATGCGGCGGTGATCCTGCTGTTCTATGCGGTGTCGTTCTATGCCCTGCGGGAATTCCTGACCCTCACACCGACCCGACGCAGCGATTATCCGGCGCTGGTGGCCGCGTTCTACCTGGCGCTGCCGCTGCAGTATCTGCTGATCTACTACGACTGGTACGGGCTGTTTTCGATCTTTATCCCGGTCTATGTGTTCCTGCTGCTGCCGATCCTGGCGTCCCTGGGAGGCGACAGTACGCACTTCCTGGAGCGTGCGTCCAAGGTGCAGTGGGGATTGATGATCGCGGTGTTCTGCATCTCCTTCGTGCCAGCCTTGCTGACCCTGGATATCGCCGGTTTTGAAGGACGCAACCTGCTGTTGATCGCTTACCTGGTGATTGTGGTGCAACTGTCGGATGTGCTGCAGTACGTGTGCGGCAAGCTGTTCGGCAAACACAAGATCGCGCCGAACCTGTCGCCGTCGAAAACCGTCGAGGGCTTTGCCGGCGGTATTTTCCTGGCCTCGCTGATCGGCGGCGCGCTGTGGTGGATCACACCGTTCAATCCTTGGCAGTCGTTCCTCATCGCCTTGCTGATCAACCTGCTGGGCTTTGCCGGCGGTATCGTCATGTCGGCGATCAAGCGCGACCGGGGCGTCAAGGATTGGGGGCACATGATCGAAGGTCATGGCGGCATGCTCGATCGGTTGGACTCGGTGTGCTTCGCCGCGCCGATCTTCTTCCATCTGGTGCGGTACTGGTGGACCTGAAAAAAAAGCCCACTTGAAGTGGGCAAGGGGAAACGAGCGCTCTGCACGCCGAGAAGCGTCAGCTTGACTGTTTGCCGGTGGCGGATGGCATAGCGGTGCAATCGCCCCGGACCTTGCGCGCCCGGGCCAGGGCGCGCTCCCATTCCCGGGCATCGTGACTGCAGAAAATGTCCACGGGCTGATGGTTGCGGGACAGTGCCAGTTCCCGCAAACGCCCCTGGTTATGCAGGCGCGCCGGGCGATGGGTGTCCATCATGTACTGGTAGAACTTCAGGCCCGGTGGGCAATGGGGTTCGGGCTGATGGACTTCATCATGAAAGAAATACGCGTCGCCGGCGTGCAGCATCCAGCCGTCCGGGGTGCGCAGGGCGATTCCGGCGTGACCGGCGGTGTGGCCCCGTAGCGGCACCAGGAAAATGTCCTCCTCTTCCGCACCGATCAGTGCCCGCACCGAATCGAAGCCAAACCAGGTGTCGCCTTCGGTGGTGTAGAACTCCCAACTGTCCACACCCTGCCACTGGCGGGCCTGGAACCGACGCCGACTGATCCAGGTGTTTGCAGAGCGGGCCACCGCCATTTCATCGCGCATCACATGTACCCGGGCCTGGGGGAAATCCTGCAGCCCGCCGGCATGATCGAAATCCAGATGGGTCAGTAGGATATGGCGCACATCGTGGGCGTCGAAACCCAGGCGCCGTACCTGTTCCAGGGCCGTGAGGCGATGTTCGAACTTGATGTTGTTGAAGACACGAAAGAATCGGCTCAGCCGCTCCGGCGTCTGGATATCCCGTTGGCCGAACCCGGTGTCCACCAGGATCAGGCCGTTGGTGTCGGTTTCAATCAACAGGCAATGACACACCAGACACGCCGTCAGCCCCCCGCTATAGCCATCGAACAAAGCCCCACCCACCGGGCACATGCAACCGCAGTTCAGGTGATGGACGCGCATGGGTGGCCTCCTGTCGCGAGGGTGGGCTTGCCCTGTTTTATGAATGGGCTCTTTGAAATCGACTGGAAGTCAGGAGGAGAATTCAGGGGAGGCGACAAGCGGCGGCACCCGTCAGACCTCCTCTTCGTCTGAAAGACACCCGATCAGCAAATCGAGGTTGCCGAATACAAGAGGCAATTGTTAACGTAACGTCAAACGTCATTACAAGTACCACCCCATGGCTTCTATCAACATTCGCATCGACGACGACCTGAAGCAGCGATCATTCGCCGAGCTGGAGAAGCTCGGCGTCACACCTTCCGAGTTGCTGCGTCAGACACTTCAGTACGTAGCAGAGCGAGGCAAGCTGCCTTTTAAAGCAGCTCTGCTCAGTGAAGAAGACGAAGCACTCATTGCGGTGGTAACGGAGCGTCTTTCCAACCCTCAACGAGTGAAGGTCAGCCTGGATGACCTATAGCCTCGAGTTTGATCGACGTGCATTAAAAGAATGGAACAAGCTAGGCGATACACTGCGACAACAGTTCAAAAAGAAACTGATCGAGGTACTTGAAAACCCTCGCATCGAAGCCAATCGACTTAGACAACTTCCCGACTGCTACAAGTTGAAATTGCGAAGCGCCGGTATCGCCTGATCTACCAAGTTATTGATCAGGAAGTTGTGGTGCTCGTTGTTGCGATAGGAAAACGCGAGCGTGAAGCAGTTTATCAAGATGCGCAGGAGCGCATCTCATCCGATTGATAAGCGCTCTCCGAGTAGCCTATTGAATTGTCCAACCGCTGTCGGACAATTCCTTTTCACGGATAGCTAAAGCTCTTCACCAACGTCAGCTCCCCCACCGCCCGCATCGGCACGACGAACGTTTCCATCTTCTCGCTCGGGGTGCCTTCCTCGGTGATCACGGTGACTTGCGCCGTGGTCAGGGCTTGCACCGCGTCCTGGCCGCCGCTGCTTTCCCCGTCGCCTTCCTCATCATCCGAAACGCTGCGATAGCCGCCGCCGTAGTAGTTCAGGTAGACCTGGTATTGCCCCTTGATCGGTGCGGGCATGGCGAAGATTTCCGGGCCGTAGCCGGTGGTGACGTCGACGTCGAGGACCGCGCCGTTGGGGGCGACGCGGTCGCCGTACCAGATGTGAGCGCCGTCCGGGGTGATGACGTGCAGGTCCAGGTCGGTGCCGTCACTGTCCCAGGTCAGCAGCACCCGCAGCTTGGCCGGTGTGGCGCCGCCGCTGGTGTTGAGGAACTGGGTGCGGTGACGGTGCTGGCCATCGGGGCTGCGCACCTCGACGCTGTTGCTGCCGTTGGGGAACGAGAACGGCCGGTCGAAGCGACCTTCCTCATTAAGTTTCAACGGCAAGGCCACACCGTTGACGATGAGCTTGCCCGGGTCATTGCTGTCCTTGGGCATGGCCTTGATCTGGCCGGTGATGCGCGCGGTGTTGGCCTGGCCCTGGGGCGTATTGACCGACGAGGCCGGGTAATTGACGGTCTGGCTGAAGTTTTCACCTTCGCCGCCCGGCGCCCCGCTGCGCCACCCACCAATCGGAGTGTCGAGTTTGATCTCATCGGCGGCAATGGCCAGGGGCAACGCGGTCATGGCGCAGAGCAACAGCAAGACCTGTGGGTAACGGAGTGTCATGGTCTATTCCAGCAAGAGGTGACGGGCGAGCCCTTCGATATAGTCTTCGTCCTGGCCGTTGGGATGAGCTTCAAAGGCCAGGTGCAAATATTCGTGAGTCAGGTCGAGACGGTCCTGCAGCGACAGCACGCCACGGACGTAGATGCGCTGGCGTTCGCGGTCGACGTAAGGCCGGCCGAAAGCGACGCGGCACACCGCGAATGAGCTGATTTCGTTGTAGCCCACTTCGCTTTCCAGCCTGGAACGCCAGCCTCGACGCTGCTTGAGCAACCAGTCCTGGGCGGCCGGCAGTGCTTCGCAGGACGCCACCGGATTGTCCCAGCGGCTGAGGCTGGCACGCGGATAGGCATGCAACAGAATGGCGTCGTAGCGTTGGCCGGCGTTGGCTTGTTCTACGGCTTGCAGCCAGGACAATTTGTCCGGGCCGGATTGGTCGGAGTGATAGGTGACGTCGGTGCCGGCCAGGACCAGATCGCTGGTCCAGGCCGCGACAGCGCGGGTTTCCGGTGCCGCCGGGCGTGGCGCGACGCGCTGGCGATGGCTGCTGTCGTCGATGCTCAGACAATCGCCGTTGCGTTGGGCGTTTTGCAGCAGGTAGGTGCGGATCGCCACGGCCAGGGCCTTGGCCGCCTCGGCGGGCTCGGCCTTGGCCTCCCGTTGCAGGACTCGGGCGACATACTCCTCCCGATCCAGGCGCGCCACCAGCTTGCCGGGCGTGAGGAACAGCTCGCCATCGCTGTGGATATCCAGCTGATTGCCATTGGTGAACTCGACACGGTAATCGCCCCGCAACTGACCCGGCGAGGCTGGCTGGTTGCCCGACATGACCCGCTGCAACGGATAACGGGCAAACAACCCCACTTCCACGCAACGCCCGGTTTCGGCCGGCCACTGGGTCGGCAGCGCCGTGGCCAGTCCATCACCGAACACCTTCAGGACCTGCTGGCTGGTGCCGCGTCCACCGGCCCATACGGGCGTGCCGTCGGCCAGCCAACCGGCGAAACCGCCCTGGCGTGACGAAGGTCCCTGGTCACCCAGCCAGCTCCAGGTCTTGACTCGCAAACGGCTGCCCAGTTGCCCGACGAGGCGACCATCCGCCGCGTTGAGGGCCACGTCCAGCAGCACCCGGCGGGCCTGGTCCTGAGCCGGCAGCGTCGCCAATGCCTTGAGTAATTGCGCGACGGGAACCTGTTTTTGCGGTTGCAGGGCCGGCAGGTCCAGCAGCCACTCGGGCGCCTGACGGATCTGCCAGTAGTCGCGCCAACTGGCGGCCGACAACCCGAGCCGCTGCGGTTCGAAATACAAGCCGCAGGACTTCACCAGTGCCTGATCGCGACCGATGCTTTTCCCGGCGCTGCAGCAGTAAACCTCTTCTTTCGACTCACCGCGGCACTCATAGGCCGGCTCGTGGGCATCGGTGTCCACCAGCCACGCGTAGACGAACAACTTCCACAGACTGCCCAGCGGGGTCTGCAGGGAATCGGGCAATGGCTGGCGATCGAGCACCTGGGTCTGGCTCACCCGCAGCAACTGGCCATCGAAGGCCAGGCGCAAGGGTTCGTCCTGCGCTGTCGCCAACGCAGGTATCAAGCACAACAACCAACCCACCCACCGCAGGCGCATGTCAGTTGACCGTGACCTGGCCGAGCGCTGGTTTCTTTTCCCAGGCCTGGTTCTGTGGTGCGTAGACCTGAGTGAAGCGCACCGGTGGCAGGTTGAACTGCCCTTTCTGGGAGAAACGCACCAGATGACGCAGGCGCAGTTCGCCACTCAGGGCATCCACCGGCACCGCATAAGCCATCTGGCCCGGCTCGAAGCGCGCCTTTTCCAGCGACGTCGGTTCGCTGTCGGCTTTGCCCTGCAACTGGATGCCCCAGGTAGTGCGTTCCACGTCGGCGCCCGGCGGCAGCGGTACTTCGAGCATGCCGTAGCGCAGCGGTACGGTGGCCTTACTGTTGATGATCACTTCATCCAGGTAGAGGCTGTCGCTGGACAACGGCTTGTTGCCCACGGCCTCAAGCGTGAAGGTAAAGGCATCGCCACCCGGTACCAGGCGCGACAACCGACGGGTGATGGACACTGCCATCGGTGCCACTGGTGGTTGCTGGCTCTGGAAGCTCAGCGCCGCTTGCAACGGACGCTGCTGCGCACCGCTGAGGGTCAGCGTGGTCGGCAACTGCGCGCCCAGCCACTGCCAGTAGGTTTCCCCGGTGGCGCCTTGGCGGGCTTTCCAACCTTCGCCAGGAGCCAGCGCCACGGCCGGCGACGCCTGCTCGATGCTGCGCTGCAACCAGGTCAGGGCCAGGGCCCGTTCCAGGGTGGACTGTTGTGGCAGCAGTCGTTCCAGCAACGCGGCGGCTCGGGCCTGATCGAAGGTTTGCAACGACAGCACCAGGGCCTGGGCAAACGGCTCGACGCTGACGTCCAGTTGCTGTTGCGCGGCGGCCAGTTGACGGTTGAAAGCATCCGGCAGCGGCACTTTCGCCTGCTTGGCGAGGGCTGCGGTCAGTACCCGAGCACTGGCCAGCCCCAGGGCCGAATCCGGTGCGTTCATGACCAGGCTGTCGTCACCGTTGTCCATCACGCTCCCGGCGCTGCCTGCACCGGCCTTCGCCAGATCGTCCATCAGACCGCTGAGCAAGGTGTTCACCGGCAGTTGCATCTGCTTGGCGAACGACAGGATCAATGCGCGCTGCAACAGCGGCGTGTCACCGGCCTGCTTGGCGTAGACCTCAAGTACACGCTGCCAGTGTTCCGGCGGCAGGCTGATGTCCAGCGCCTTGCTGGCGTGCCAGTCGGCGTAATAGGCATAGGCGGTCAGGAAAGCATCCGGCTCGCCGTCCTGGCCCCACCAGGTGAAGCTCGCCGATGGGCCGGCCATCTGCACCAGGCGCAGGCGACTGTTCTGCATGATCAGGCGCAAGCGGTCGCGGGTCTGCGAGTCCGACGCCAGGGTCGGGTACGCGATGCTCAACGGCAGCAGGCTACTGGCGGTCTGCTCGACGCCACCGTAGGGGTAACTCAACAGGTCGTCCAGGGCGGAACGGAACAGCGCTTGCGGGCTGTCGTCCAGGCGCAGGCGGACATCGCTGGCGTCGGCCGGCAAGGTCAGTGGCGTGTCGCCGACGGCAACATCGAGGCGTTGGCTTTGGGTAACCTGCCAGCCATTGCCGACGGCGTTCAGGTGAACGGCCAGGGCGTCCTGGGTTTCACCGCTCAACTGCAATTGAACACTCAGGTCACCGCTGCTCAACTCCATGGCTGGCAGCGCCACGTAGTTGATACCTTTCTTCAGGTCCGCCACCACACGTTGCTCGGCACCGGCGTAACGGATCAGCAGTTCCGCCTTCAACGGTTTATCCGACTGGCTGAACGCGAACAGGCCCAGTTGCGGCTTGTCGCCGGTGCGGAACCGGGTCGGGCCGCTCCACTTCAGGTACAGCGGTTTTTCCGAAGCGATGAATTGCTTTTTCTGACCGACCTGGCCGTCGTCGGAGATGGCCTTGGCGGTGATGCGCCAGCGGGTCAGCGAGTCCGGCATCTTGAAGGTGAAGCGGGCCTTGCCGCTGGCATCGGTGACCAGCTCCGGCTGCCAGGCAGCCGTGTCCACATCTTCACGACGCGGCCGCTCCAGCACCTTGACTCCGCGTTCGCTGCGGTTGGCCTTGCCCGGCGCACCCGGACTGCCCGGCAATGCCACGTCGTAGCTGATGAACGACAGGCTGGCGCTGGTGCGCACGTTGTTGCGGCGCGGGTGATAGAAGAACTGATCGATGGTCGGCGCCACTTCCGGTTGCAGGGCGTAGATCATTTCATCCACGACACTGACGGTCAGGTGCGCCGGAATCGCCTTGCCGGCGAACTGGGTGCTCAGGTCCACGGTCACTGTGTCGCCAGGCCGGTAGGTGGCCTTGTCGGTGACGACAGCGACGTCGATCTGCGGCGTAACCACCTTGATGCCGGCGTTCTGGAAGCTGTATTGGCCACCCTTGGTGTACAGGACCGAGAACGTCATGTTCGGCGCAAAGTTGTCTTTCACCGGGATGCGAGCACGGTATTGGGTCGGGCTGAGGCTTTCCATTTTCAGCCAGTCGCCGCCCTTGGACAGCAGCGCCGTGGCCTCGACCTTGTCCCGTTCCAGGGACAGCAGCGCATCGCTGACCGGCTCCGGGAAGGTGATCAGTGCCAGTGCTTCGTCACCAGCCTTGTATTCCGGCTTGTCGAGGACGATCTCGACGGTGCCCGGCACGGCCTTGACGCCTTCGCCGGTCACCGCATGAGCCGCGGCGCCGATGACCCGGCCGTGGTCGTCCTTGAGGGTGAGGTTGTAGGTACCGGGACGGTCAAAGGCCACGGTGAAGCCCTTGTCCTTGGCCGTCAGCTTGCCCTCGCCAGTGCTCTGGTCTTCCAGGCGTACCCAGGCGTAGCCGGCCGGCGTCACGGCCTTGCTCTGTTCGCTGCCGCCTTCGTTGACGTAGCTGAACGCGACCTTCTCGCCGGCCGCACTGAAACGCTGGCGAGCGCTCAGGCGGAAATTCGCGGCACCGCGGTCAATGAGGATTTCCTTGGTGGTCTTGACCCGATACGCCGCGCCATCGCTGGCAAACACGGTAAGCGTGTAGCGGCTCGGCTTGTCGGCGGCCGGCAGTTCGAGCGTCGCGACGCCCTGGCCGTCGGTGGTCACTTCACTGCTGGTCAACTCCACCGGGAATTGCCCCAGGTATTGCAGTTCGTTGTCTACCATCGACAGTTGCTGGGCCCGCAGGCTCAGGCTCACCGCGGCATCGACCACGGGCTTGCCGTCCGGGTACAGCAGCACGAGGTTGCCCTTGACCAGCTCGCCGGTGCGGTATTCCTGCTTGGCCAGGTTCAAGGCGATCTCGAAATGCGGCTTGATGTATTCAGCCACGCGGAAGGCGCTGCTATAGAGCTGGTCCTTGTAGCTGAAGCGCAGTTCATAGCCACCGGCCACAGCGTTTTCCGGCAGTTGGAAACGGCCTTGGGTACCGGCCTTGGAGTCCAGTTTCAGGGCCAGGGTCTGCAGCGCGGTGCCCGTGGCATCCAGCACGCTGACGTTGACGTCGGCCGCCGTCGGTTGCACCGAGTCGCGGGCATTCTTGAACTCACGGCCGACGATCTTCAGCGAGACCCAATCCCCCGGGCGATACAGCGGTCGGTCGGTGAAGGCGTAGAGCTTGGTGTCGTAGATTTCGCTGTCGTAGTAGAAGTTCTCGGAGACGAATACCCCACCCTCCTCATCCTCGCCAATCACGAACGAACGCTCCGGGCTGACGTGTTTGAGGCGCAGCAGGCCGCTTTCATCGGTAGCACCGCTGTTCATCACGCCCAGGCCGTCGGTCCACAGCACATTGACCTTGGGCACCGAGCTGCCTTCATGTTTGCGGGCGGCCCAGACCAGCAGCTCGTCGCCGGAAATCTTGCTCACCGCCACGGTGTTCGAGACGAAGACCATGGTGGTCGCCCGGTACTTGCCGACCAGTGCTTCCACCAGGTACAGGCCTGGTTTGAGCTGGCCGAGCGGGACGTAGACGTTGCCCGGCGCGACGTTGACGAACTCGCTGGACGAACCGGCCAAATTGACGCCTGCCGGCGGCTGGATCGGCTTGGCCTGCCACAGCGGATAACGGAATTGGCTGACCAGCGGCAGGCCAGGGATCAGGGCGAACTGGGCCGGAGCCTCGTAAGGCGTCGGTGCGACCAGAGCGTCACCGATCTTCAGCTCCGGTACTTCTTCGGTGACCTGTTGGCGGGACTCGTAGGAGAACGCCCGCTGCATGACCCGCCGGGACTTGCGGTACCAGTTGTCCCACAGGTACGCGAGGGTGTTCGAAAGCCCTTCACCCTTGAACTGGCCGTCGCTGACGACGCGGTGCAGGTTCTTCTGGCGCTTGAGGAAGTCCAGGGGCTTTTCGATGCGATAGACTCGGATATCGGCGCCACCGTAAGGCTCCATGCGGAACCGGCGATAGTCGCGGCCCGGTGCCTCGAGGCGGACCATGGCCTGCTCATCGCTGGCAAAACTGCTGTCGGCCAGCAGGAAGAAGCTTTCACCGGACACCGGCGTGTAGCCGCTTGGTTCCACCGTGTCTTCGGCGTGAACGAAGGAGGCCAGCAACAAGGCAAACAGCAGGGACAGTTTCGAACACAAGCGCAGCATGCGGGCACCGGTCATTGGGAGAGAAAGTTGAGTCGATAGACGCCGATGAAGTTGGGGTTGGCTGCGTCGGGTATCCATCGGGTGTCCTTCCAGTTCATGAGTTGTTGCAGGCTTGCGGAGCGCATGCCGTTGTCGGTAGGGGTTGTGGTGCCGGTGTGATAGGCGATGTAGCGACCCATCCAGATCATCAGGTGCTGGTCATCGCCCTGATCGAAGAACATCAGGTCGCCGGGACGGGCCTGGGCCACGTCACGGCCCACCAGGCGACTGTTGAATTGAATCAACTTGATGGCGTTGACGTAGGGCCCGACCTTGCCGCCGCCCTGCTGCCATTGCTGGGCCAGGCGCCGCTGCTCGTCGCTCAGCTCAAGCTCCGGCGGCAGGTAGCGATTGGACAGGCCGTTGCTGCGCAGCCATTTTTCGTTGTGGACCTTCAGCGCTTCGTTGGCGGCAAAACGCACCAGCCCGGCACAGTCCTGCTGATACCAACGCGGACTCGGGCCCCGGCTCAGTTGCTCCTCGGCGATGCGCACGAACCAGGCACGGAACACCTGGGATTGCTGCACATCCAGCGACGGCGCTTCCATGGCGAACGCCTGCCCTCCCAGGAACAGTGCCATCAGCCCGAGCGTGCGGATCAGTCCGGTCACAGTGCTTTCCATTCCAGCGGCAACCACTGCCAGTGGCCGTCCGGCTCGCTGCCTGCCGGCAGGGTCAACGCGTATTTGCCATAACCGCCGAGGGTGCGCAGTTTTGGAATCAGGTAGGTCTGCGCGGCGTTGTAAAACACCGGTTCCATGTCCTGGGGCAAGCTGTCCAGGGTTTCACGCTGCATCAGTTGGGCCATGGAGTCCGGGCCGAAGTAGAACGGCATCAGCAGGTCCTTGGGCACCACGTCGGCCATCGGCGGGAAGCGCTTGTCGAGGGTACCGAGGGCCTTGTCCACCAGTTTGTCGTCGAGGGAGAACAGCAGGGTCGAACCGTGGCGCGCCAGGCTGACCCGCATGAACGCCTTGCCGGTGATGGCATCGGGTTGCAGCGAGTCCTTGGCCAGGTACGGGCCGAAATTGGAGCTCACCTGGCGCTGCCAATGATGCATCGAGCCTTCCTGCTTCTCGACAACCGGGAACGCGTGCTCGGCCACATTGTTTTCATAGGCGCCCACCATCGACCCGAACAGGTTGCCCAGGTCGGCGTCGATCTTGCCGTCGTCTTCGTTCAGGCTGGCCACCAGCAGCGGCGTGTACAGCCGCGAATCGGCGTACCAGCACAGGCCCGCCGCGCCGGCCATATGGTCGACCATGGCTTGGGCGGCTTTCTCCTCGGCACCGAGTTTCACCAGCAGCGGTTTCTGTTGTTCAGCGGCCAATGGCAAGGCCACGCAGGCACTCGCGCCCATGGGCATGGCTTGCCAGATCGGCTTGAAGTCGAAATCCGGCTGGTTCTCCAGTTCGTCCATGGCCAGGAAGCTGTGCCAGCCCTTGTCGTCCATGTCGAAACGCAACCCGGCGAAGTTCGGGATGAAACGCTGGTAGCCCATGGCAAGCACGCTGGCATTGACCGAGATACGTTGCTTGACCTCAGGCGCCTTGGGCGGCAGGCCGAAGGCTTCGGTGAAGAGTTTGTCGCCATTGAGCAGCGCAGCCAGTGCGGTGGTCGAAACGCTGCCGTGCTCTTCGGACGCCCCATTGGCCGGGTCATAGAGCTTGGTCGGGTCGGACAGCACCACCAGCTTGTCGCCATGGGAGGCGAAGACCAGGGATTTGCTGGCGTTGTAGCTGAGCTGGTAGAGCGCGACGTCATCGCCGCCGACCTTCAGGTCGCTGAGCTTGCTCAACTGCGTATCGTCCAGGGCGACTTTCGCCAGCGGTTCCAGCACCTTGGCCAACCCGCCGCGGTCCATCACCAGCAGGAAATCCTTGAGCCGGCCATCCGCGCCGCGCCACAGCGCCACATCGGCCGGCTGGTCGAAAAGCTCTTCGATCAGGCTGTCCTGCAGCTTCAGGTCATGCTCGTAGATGATCCGGCGCAGGCTGCCGATCAGCCCCAGGCGGTCGGCATGGGCCTGGTAATAGAAGACGAAATCCTCGGTGAGCGTGGCCTTGAGGAACGGCACCGCCAACAGGTCCTTGGGCAACTGGCTCAGGGAATGGGCTTCGAGCAGCCCGTCGGGACGACTCAGGCCGAGCTTTTCCAATGCCAGCGCCGTGGGCGGTGCCTTGGGCTTGTGCATGAACCAGCCCAACCCGGCGGCGACACCGGCCACCAGGCACAGCCCGATCAGCAACGCCGGCCAGCGGCGCGCAGGTTTAGCGACAGGTGTCGGCACGGTCGGGGAAGCAGTGTTGTCGCTCATATTCACAAGGGCCTGTTCATCCGTGGAGCGGAATTAGTAGTTGAAAGTCTTGACCAGCAAAAGATCGCCGATGGCGCGCAATGGCACGACAAAGGTTTCGCGTTTCTCATTGACGGTGTTTTCGTTGAGCACCAGATTGATCTGCGAGGTGATCACCTCGTTCTGGTTGCTGGTTTCGTCGAAGTTATAGCCGCCGTCGCCGTAGTTGCCCCAATAGTTCACGTAGACCAGGTAGGTGCCGTGCATCGGCGCCGTCATGGTGAACATTTCGGGGCCGGGGCCATCGACACCGTCCGGGTCGAGGCCGCCGCCATTGCTCAGCGCCGGCTGGCCGAAGAAGGCGTGCTGGCCGTCGGGGGTGATGATGTGCAGGTCGAGTTCGGCCTTGGGATCGTCCCAGCCCAACACCACGCGGATCTGCGCCGGGGTCCGCAGGTTGTTGGCCTCGTAGAACTGCACACGCTTGAGGGACTTGCCTTCGGAGCTGCGGACCTCGACGCTGTTGGAGCCGGCGCCGAACGCATACGGCCGGGCGAAACGGCCTTCGTCGTCGGTATAGAGATTCAGTGGATTGCCATTGACCGCCAGGCTGTGGGGCGGACGGGCGGTGCCCATGGCCTTGAGCCGGCCCTCGATCATCGTGCGATTGCGCTGCACGCCCCGGTCGATGGGCGGCGTGGGATAGGCCACCTGCGGGTTTTCAGTGCGATCGAGCAAGCCGCTGTAACGCCAGCCGCCCACCGGCTCCGACATCTCGGCCGTAGGCTCGGCCCACACCAGCGGTGCGACCGTCAGCGCGATCAGCAATGAAAGAAAACGCATGTATGCCTCCTGCCATGCACAACGCAACCCGGCGCCCTTCCTCGGCGCATTGATTATCTTTTTTCAGGTTTCGTCAGGGGCCCGCCATACGGGGGCTGTAGATGGCGCGAAGGTTAGCGATTCGGCGCGTTATTCACAATCGGGGAACGCGTGATTCTGTGTGGGAAATCACGTCTTGAGGAGAGCGTGAGCCGATTAGTGAATTTATTCGGCTCACAAAATGAGCCGAATAGCATTATTATTCGGCTCATCCCAGGAATGGAGAGACTCATGGAACCCTATTGGATCTGGCAACAGCCCGACTGGCCCAACTTTCACTGGCAGCCTGAAGCGTTAACGCCTCTGCTACGGGAATGCGTACAAACCCAAGGTCAATTGCTCGGAATGACCGGCGCTGTCACTAAGGCGCTCAACGCCCAGAACGAACTTGACGCGTTGTTGCAGAACATCGTGACCTCTTCGGCCATTGAAGGGGAGCAATTGAATGTGGGCTCGGTGCGGTCGTCCCTGGCCCGACGCCTGGGCCTGGAGCGGGCCGGCGATAACCCCGTCAGCCCACGCAGCGAGGGTCTGGCAAACCTTCTGCTGGATGCGACCCGGCATTTCAGCCAGCCCCTGACGGTCGAGCGGCTACTTGAATGGCATGAGTGGCTGTGCCCTGAGCAGGCGGAGGAACTTTTCCACCAGCACATCCGCGTAGGTTCGCTGCGGGGGGACGAGCCGATGCAAGTGGTCTCGGGCAGGTTGGACCGCCCTACCGTTCATTTCGAGGCACCGCCTCGCCAAGGTCTCGAACGGCAATTGCAAACGTTCCTCGACTGGTTTGAGGCCAGCCGCCATCAACCCGGACTCGATCCTTTGTTGCGGGCCGGTATCGCCCACTTCTGGTTTGTTACCCTGCATCCGTTCGACGACGGCAAAGGTCGCCTGACCCGCACCCTCACCGATCTCGCACTGGCCCAGGGCGAAGCCCAGGCGATCCGTTTTTACGCCATGTCCGTGAGCATTCTTGACGACCGCGCAGGCTATTACCGAGCACTCGAAAGCAGTCAGAAAGCCACGCTGGATATCACCGATTGGCTTAGCTGGTTTCTGCAGACCCTGTCGCGCAGCTTGCACAAAGCCATGGCGCAGATCGAAAGCGTGCTGGGCAAGGCGCGGTTCTGGCAGGTTCATCGCGCCTCAGGACTCACGCCAGAACAGACCAAAGTGCTTAACCGGTTGCTCGATGGTGGTGAAAAAGGTTTTGAGCAGGGTATCAGCGCCGCGCAGTACCAGGCCGTAGCCAAGGTTTCCAAGGCAACGGCAACCCGACATCTGACGGAGTTGCTGGAAAAAGGCTGTCTGGAGCGCTTACCGGGAGGTGGACGCAGCACTCGGTACCGGATCAATTATCCAGCGGCATGAGATTGCGTTTATAGCGAGCAGATGCTGCAAAGGGGCGCCACAAACGAACACGCCACCTGTAACCCGCCCTGATTTGCCCCAAAACCCCATGTCTGCTAGTGTCGCGCCGGTTTAACAGTCAACCGGAATAGCCGCCATGGCCCGCAAAAAAGCTGCATTGGACTTCGAACAATCCCTGGCCGACCTGCAAACGCTGGTCGAACGGCTGGAGAACGGCGAATTGTCGCTGGAAGACTCGCTGACTGCCTTCGAACAAGGTATCGGCCTGACTCGCGACTGCCAGGCGGCGCTGGCCCAGGCCGAGCAGAAGGTGCAGTTGCTGCTCGAGCGCGATGGCGAGCTGACCGAAGAACCTTTCGACGCGGAACAGCCTGAATGATCGGCGCCTATCAGGCCAGCAGCCAGGCCCGGGTCAATGCTGCGTTGAGCACTTTGTTTACCGCGCCGAGCCCCGAGCTGGCGCGCCTGTACGAAGCCATGCGCTATAGCGTGATGAACGGCGGCAAGCGTGTGCGGCCCCTGCTGGCTTATGCCGCATGCGAAGCCTTGGGCGGTGTGGCCGAACAGGCCAACGGCGCGGCATGTGCGGTGGAACTGATCCACGCTTATTCCCTGGTGCACGACGACCTGCCGGCCATGGATGACGACGACCTGCGTCGCGGCCAGCCGACCACCCACAAGCAATTCGACGAAGCCTGCGCGATCCTGGCCGGTGACGGCTTGCAGAGCCTGGCCTTCAGCGCCCTGCTCGATCCGTCCCTGAGCGATTGCCCGGCACAGGTCCGCCTGGATATGGTCAGCACCCTGGCACTGGCGGCAGGCCCCGCCGGCATGGTCGGCGGCCAGGCCATCGACCTGGGTTCGGTCGGCCTGAAGCTGGATCAGGGTGCGCTGGAATACATGCACCGGCACAAGACCGGTGCCCTGATCGAAGCCAGCGTCAAGCTCGGCGCCCTCGCCAGCGGCCGGGCCACCCCAGAACAGTTGCACGCCTTGCAGGCATACGCCCGGGCCATCGGCCTGGCGTTCCAGGTACAGGACGATATCCTCGATGTCGAAAGCGATACCCAGACCCTGGGCAAGCGCCAGGGTGCGGACATCGCCCGCGACAAGCCGACCTACCCGGCCCTGCTAGGCCTTGACGCCGCCAAGGCCTACGCCCTGGAATTGCGCGACCAGGCCCTGGAAGCGTTGCGGCTGTTTGACGCGGCGGCCGAACCGCTGCGCGACTTGGCGCGCTATATCGTCGAACGACGCAGCTGATACGGGGTCAACCTTTCAGACTGCGTATCGGCCAAGTTCCGGCCAACGCGTGGGCAGCTTGCGATGCATAAGGTAAACTGCCGCCTCTTTCTATACCTATAACGATTCGCCTGATGCCCACGACGTTTCAAGAGATTCCCCGCAAACGCCCGACCACGCCCCTGCTGGACCGCGCCAACACGCCGGACGGCTTGCGTCGGCTGGGTGAAGCCGAGCTGGAAACCCTGGCCGATGAGTTGCGCCTGGAACTGCTCTATACGGTCGGCCAGACCGGTGGGCACTTCGGTGCCGGCCTGGGCGTCATCGAGCTGACCATCGCGCTGCATTACGTATTCGACACTCCGGACGACCGGCTGGTGTGGGACGTCGGCCATCAGGCCTACCCGCACAAGATCCTCACCGGTCGCCGCGAGCGCATGGGCACGCTGCGCCAGAAGGACGGCATCGCGGCATTCCCACGGCGCTCCGAAAGCGAATACGACACCTTTGGCGTCGGTCACTCCAGCACCTCCATCAGCGCTGCCCTGGGCATGGCCATTGCCTCCCGGCTGCAGAACAGCGACCGCAAGGCCATTGCCGTGATCGGCGATGGCGCCCTGACGGCGGGCATGGCTTTCGAGGCGCTGAACCACGCGCCGGAAGTCAACGCCAACATGCTGGTGATCCTCAACGACAACGACATGTCGATCTCGCGCAATGTCGGCGGCTTGTCCAACTACCTGGCGAAGATCCTTTCCAGCCGCACCTACGCCAGCATGCGCGAAGGCAGCAAGAAGGTCCTGTCGCGCCTGCCCGGCGCCTGGGAAATCGCTCGCCGCACCGAGGAATATGCCAAGGGCATGCTGGTCCCCGGCACGCTGTTCGAAGAACTGGGCTGGAACTACATCGGCCCGATCGACGGTCATGACCTGCCGACGCTGATCGCCACGCTGCGCAACATGCGCGACCTCAAGGGACCACAGTTCCTGCATGTGGTGACCAAGAAGGGCAAGGGCTTCGCCCCGGCGGAAGTCGACCCTATCGGTTACCACGCCATCACCAAGCTCGAACCGCTGGATGCCCCGGCCTCCGCCCCGAAAAAGGCCGGTGGCCCCAAGTACTCCGCCGTATTCGGCCAATGGCTGTGCGACATGGCCGCCAAGGACTCGCGACTGGTGGGCATCACCCCCGCCATGAAGGAAGGCTCGGACCTGGTGGCCTTCAGCGAACGCTACCCGCAACGCTATTTCGACGTAGCGATTGCCGAGCAGCACGCCGTGACCTTTGCCGCCGGCATGGCGTGCGAAGGGGCAAAACCAGTGGTGGCGATCTATTCGACCTTCCTGCAACGCGGTTACGACCAGCTGGTCCATGACGTCGCGGTGCAGAATCTCGATGTGCTGTTCGCCATCGACCGCGCCGGCCTGGTGGGCGAAGACGGCCCGACTCACGCCGGCAGCTTCGACCTTTCGTACCTGCGCTGCATCCCCGGCATGCTGGTGATGACCCCGAGCGACGAGAACGAGCTGCGCAAGATGCTCACCACGGGCCACTTGTTCAATGGCCCAGCGGCGGTGCGCTATCCCCGTGGCAGCGGACCGAACGCGACCATCGAGACCACCCTCGAGCCGATTGAGATCGGCAAGGGTGTGATCCGCCGCCAGGGCAAGCAGACCGCCCTGTTGGTGTTCGGCGTGCAACTGGCCGAGGCCTTGAAAGTCGCACAGACCCTGGACGCCACTGTCGTGGACATGCGCTTCGTCAAACCGCTGGACGAAGCCCTGCTCCGCGAAATGGCCGCCAGCCATGAGCTGCTGGTGACCATCGAGGAAAACGCCATCATGGGCGGCGCCGGCGCGGCGGTCAGTGAGTTCCTGGCCCGGGAGAACATCCTCAAGCCCGTGCTGCACCTGGGCCTGCCGGACATCTACGTCGAACACGCCAAGCCTGCGCAAATGCTGGCCGAGTGCGGGCTGGACGAGGCTGGGATCGAAGCATCCGTGCGCCGGCGGCTGCAGTTGCTGGGCCTGTAACCTACCTACCCTGTGGGAGCGAGCTTGCTCGCGATGCGATCTGTCAGTCGACGACTGTTTGGACTGATACACCGCCATCGCGAGCAGGCTCGCTCCCACAAGGGACCGCGCCCGAACAGACACCATCATTCAATTGTGGGAGCGAGCCTGCTCGCGATAGGGACGCCGCGGTCTATCAGCCGAGCTGACGCGGAAGGCGATACAGGTAGAACAGCACCGTGGAAGACAAGGCCAGCAACATCAGCGGCACGGCTTCCAGGCCCACGAACACCGCCAGGGCACCGATCCAGGCCGGCAGCCCGGCGACCAGGAACGCAGCACGCCGACTGGCAGCCAACGTGATCCAGGCCTGGGGCTCTTCGGGGGTATCGAGGGCATTCTGGGTGGCGATCAAAGCGTGTTTGTATGCGCCAAAGAATCGCAGGCTGACGAACATCGAGGCCACGCCGGCGATGAACAGCGGCATCGCCAACACCGGCAGGATCGCTTCGCCCTGGCCGAAGACCAGATTGATCACGAACAGCGGCAGCAACGCCAACGCCAGGTATTTCCACCAACTGATGGACAATCGCCGCCGGACCTGACCCCGCGTCACGCCCGGTCGACCTCGCCCTGGTGCTCGTTGCCCATCATGTGGTCGAGCTTGCTGGCCTTGGTCGCCAGGTAGAGCTTGTTGTGAGGATTATGGCCGGTGTGCAGCGGCACCCGCTCCGCCACGACGATGCCCATGTCGGTCAACGCCTTGACCTTGCGCGGGTTATTGGTCATCAACCGCAGGGACTTGACGCCCAGGTGTTCGAGCATGGGCAGGCAGATGCTGTAGTCACGCAGGTCGGCGGCAAAACCGAGGCGCTCGTTGGCTTCCACGGTATCGGCACCGCCATCCTGCAATTCATAGGCACGGATCTTGTTCAACAGGCCAATGCCACGCCCTTCCTGGCGCAAGTACAGCAACACGCCTCGACCTTCGCGGGCAATGGCCTGCAAGGCGGCTTCGAGTTGCGAGCCGCAGTCGCAGCGCTGGCTGAACAGGGCATCCCCCGTCAGGCATTCGGAGTGCAAGCGGCCCAGTACCGGAACGCCGTCGGCAATATCACCCAGGCTCAGCACAACGTGCTCGCGGCCGGTGGCCTCATCCAGAAAACCATGCATGGTGAATTGCGCAAAGGGCGTTGGCAGCTTGGAAGCGGCAACAAAAACGACAGGCACCGGTGTGCTCCTGATCTAGTACTGGAGATTCGCAGAGGAGGGCATTGTAACAGCAGGTCCCGGCAGACGCTTAGGCTGAATTGTCGACTATTACTATCGAAGAGATTGATTACGGCTTCGGTGGCTTACCGTGCTCGTCGAAAGGATAAGGTTGTTTCCAGCGCTCGAAAATCGGTTTCAACCGACCACTTTTCACCAAAACCTCCATACGCCGGTCGAACAGCGCACGCAGCGCCCGTCCGTTTTCGGTGTTGGCGAAGCCCAGGTACAGCGGCAGGTTGATCAACGGCGAGAGCTTGAACTGCTGGGGATTGTCGGCCTTGGCGAGCACGCCCTGGATCTCCATCAAGGCGTCGATGTAATAATCGGCCCGATCATGCAGCAGCATCGGCAGGATACCCACCGCCCGGTGGATTTCGTTGAAACGGCGGATGTTGGGCAGATAGGCGTTGTATTCGTACCCGCGCATCCACACCAGCCGATAATTGCCGACCGTCTCCAGTGTGGGTGACGGCTTGGAGGCCAGTCCCAAGGCATAGATATGATCGACGTCGTAGTGCCATTGGGGATAGAGCAGCCCTTCGGTTTCATCGCGATAGGCACCGACCTGTGCATCGGCCTCGCCGCGCTGCACCAAGCCGATCGAACGGGTGTAGGGGACGCTGCGGATCTCCAGCTTCACACCTTCAGGTTCGAACACCTCGCGCAAGATGTCCCAAGCCATGCCCCGGCCATCAGCGCCGGTATAGTCGCTCCACTCTTCACTGGCTGCGCGGATCTTGCCAGGTAACGGTGTTGGCTCGGCCGCCAGAACGCCGAGGCAAGTCCCTAGACACAGCAACAGCAACAGCGCTCGGCTTACGCCCATGCCTGGATCCCTCAGGAAAGACACCACACCAGTCCTTGCATTGCCAGCCAGGCAAACACCCCGGCCAGGATGTCGTCGAGCATGATACCGACGCCTCCGTGGACATGCCGGTCGATCCACCGGATCGGCCATGGCTTGAGAATATCGAAGAAGCGGAACATCAGGAAACCCGCCAAGAGCCAGTACCAGCCTTCCGGCACCAGCCACAGGGTAATCCACATCCCGACCATTTCATCCCAGACGATCCCTTCATGATCGTGCACACGCAGGTCGTCCGCCACCTTGCCACACAACCAGAAGCCGAACAGCATGGTGATGCCGAGCATCAGCCAGTAGCCCCAGTCCGGCAACATCTGCCACAACGGTATGAAGGGTAGCGCAACCAGCGAGCCCCATGTACCTGGCGCCTTGGGCAAAGTACCCGAACCGAAGCCAAATGCCAGGAAATGCCAGGGATTACGCCAGACCGAGGGGGGGACGAATTCGGCTGGAACCTGGTTGGGATGATCTGTCACGGTGTCTCCCGAAAATGTTGATAACCCCGGATTTGCGGGGTGATGTCGCTTCCATCGGCGTCCACCAGCATGACACCCTGCCCTGCCATGACACTGCCGATCACGTGGATTGGCCAGCCTTCGGCCTGCAACGCCGATAATCGGACCGGTGGCAAGCTGAACAGCAGCACATAATCGTCACCCCCGCTCAGCGCGGCCTGCTCCGCGTCCGTTCGGCCGAGGAAGGCCAGCAAAGCGTTGGACAACGGTAGCCGGTCCCGTTCAACCTGGATGGCCACGCCGGACGCCAATGCGATATGCCCGCAATCGGCCAGCAGACCATCGGAAATATCCATGGCCGCACTGGCCCTGCCCCGTAGCGCCAGCCCCAGGCGGGTCTGCGGACGCGGTGACCAATAATGCGCCAGCAACGGCTCGGCGACGGCCGGCTCAGTGTGACGCTGGCCAAGCACGAGCGGCAATGCACCGGCAGCATTGCCCAGTTCGCCACCGACACACAGCAGATCGCCAGGCTGCGCGCCGCTCCGGGTCAACGCCTGGCCGGACGGCACGCGACCGAACACGGTCATGGTCAGGCTCAGCGGCCCGCGAGTGGTGTCACCACCCACCAGCGCAACGCCACAAGCCTGGGCCATCTGGTTCAAACCACGGGCATAGGCCTGCAACCAATCGGCGGTCACCGTCGGCAAGGTCAGGGCGAGGGTAAAGGCAAGGGGCCTGGCGCCCATGGCGGCGAGATCGCTGACCGCCACGGCCAGCGAGCGCTGGCCGAGCAGGAATGGATCGCAAGGATCTGGAAAATGCACACCGGCCACGAGCGTGTCGGTGGACACTGCCAACTGCTCCCCGGGAAGAACCGCCAGCAAGGCACAATCGTCGCCGATCCCCAGCGCAACGCCGTCGCCGCCCTGCGCACAAGGCGCCGCGGCGAAATAGCTGCGGATCAGCTCAAACTCACCCATTCAGCGCTTGAACGCCTTCACTTCAGCTTCCCGCAAACGCGGGGCGAGCTTGTCGAGCACACCGTTGACGAATTTGTGTCCGTCGGTGGAACCGAAGACCTTCGCCAGCTCGATCCCTTCGTTGATCACTACGCGGTACGGTACGTCGACGCGCTGCATCAGTTCCCAGGTGGACAGGCGCAACACCGCCAGTTCAACCGGGTCCAGCTCTTCGATGGTCAGGTCCAGGCAAGGTGCCAGGGCCTTGTCGATTTCGGTCTTGTGCGCCGGAACTCCGTGGAGGATCTCGCGGAAATACGCGCCGTCAACATCGCTGAAATCGTTATCGACCCGAAACTGCGCTTCGATCTCGTTCAGCGACTGCTTGGCCATGTGCCATTGATACAGCGCCTGGGTCGCAAGCTGACGGGCTTCGCGACGCTTGACGCTTTTCGAAGGCTTGCCGGCATCGGCAGGCTTGGGATCGCGCGGGTTGAAACGATCGCTTTCGTCGCTAATCACTTGGCCTCCAACTGCGCCAGCAGACTGACCATTTCCAGGGCGGACAGGGCGGCTTCGGCGCCTTTGTTACCGGCCTTGGTGCCGGAACGTTCGATGGCTTGTTCGATGGAATCAACGGTCAGCACGCCGAAAGCCACCGGCACGCCGAACTCCATGGACACCTGGGCCAGGCCCTTGGTGCACTCGCCAGCCACGTACTCGAAATGCGGAGTACCGCCACGAATGACCGCGCCCAGGGCGATGATTGCTGCATATTCGCCTTTTTGAGCGACTTTCTGCGCAACCAGCGGAATTTCGAAGGCGCCAGGGGCACGGATGATGGTGATGTCGCTTTCGCTCACGCCATGGCGAACCAGGGCATCGACCGCACCGCCAACCAGGCTCTCGACCACGAAGCTGTTGAAACGGCCCACTACCAGAGCGTAGCGGCCTTTGGGGGCGATGAAGGTACCTTCGATGGTCTTCAGGGTCATTCGTCAATTCTCTTAAAGAGCCGGAACGCGCTCGGTGCGCGCTCCTCGGTGATATTTAGCCACGAATTACAGGGCCAGCCGTTCATTTCAGGAAACTGCACCCCTTGTGGGAGCGGTCCTGCTCGCGATGACGTCAGCTCAGAGACATTAATGTCGCCTGATGCACCGCTTTCGCGAGCAGGCTCACTCCCACAGGGGGAAGACCTCCTTAACTGAACGAGGTCATTATTCGGAGGGCACGTATTCTACAACTTCCAGATCGAAACCGGATATCGCATTAAATTTCATCGGTGCGCTCATCAGGCGCATTTTACGTACGCCCAGGTCACGCAGGATCTGCGAACCGGCGCCGACCGTACTGTAAGTGGTGGTCTTCTTCACCGGCAATTGCTCGCCGGTTTCGCGGATATGCGCCAGCAGCACATCGCCATCGAGGGGGTGTCCGAGCAGCAGCACCACGCCGCTGCCGGCCTCCGCCACCGCGGCCATCGCGGCCCGCAGGCTCCAGCGGCCGGGTTGCTTGACCATCAGCAGGTCCCGCAGCGGGTCCATGTTATGCACGCGGACCAGGGTCGGCTCTTCGGCGCAGACGGTGCCCAGGGTCAGTGCCATGTGCACGTCGCCTTCCACCGAATCGCGGTAGGTCACCAGGTTGAAATGGCCCAGCTCGCTGTCCAGCGGCTGCTCGGCAATCCGCTGAACGGTACGTTCGTGGATCATCCGGTAATGGATGAGGTCGGCGATGGTGCCGATCTTGATGTCGTGTTCGGCGGCGAAGGCCTCCAGTTCCGCGCGACGGGACATGGTGCCGTCGTCGTTCATCACTTCGCAGATCACGCCGCTGGGCTCGAAACCGGCCATGCGCGCCAGGTCGCACGCTGCCTCGGTGTGGCCGGCGCGGGCCAAGGTACCGCCGGCCTGGGCCATCAGCGGGAAGATATGGCCAGGGCTGACGATGTCTTCGGCCTTGGCGTCCTTCGCGGCGGCGGCTTGCACGGTGCGTGCGCGGTCAGCGGCGGAAATGCCGGTGGTCACGCCCTCGGCGGCCTCGATGGACACGGTGAACTTGGTGCCGAAGCCGGAACCGTTGCGCGGAGCCATCAGCGGCAGCTTCAGCAGCTCGCAACGCTCGCGGCTCATCGGCATGCAGATCAGGCCACGGGCGTGCTTGGCCATGAAGTTGATGTGTTCGGCCTTGCAGCATTCGGCGGCCATGATCAGGTCGCCTTCGTTCTCGCGGTCTTCGTCATCCATGAGGATGACCATCTTGCCTTGGCGGATGTCTTCAACCAGCTCTTCGATGCTATTGAGCGCCACGCGGCACCCCCTTGGGTCAGGATTTGAGGTAGCCGTTGGCGGCCAGAAAGCTTTCGGTGATGTTACTGCCGGACGTCGGCTCTGCGGCCTTGTCACCGAGCAGCAAGCGCTCCAGGTAACGGGCCAGCAGGTCGACTTCCAGGTTGACCCGGCGCCCAGGCCGGTACGAAGCCATGATGGTTTCGCTCAAGGTGTGCGGGATGATCGTCAACAGGAATTCGGCGCCATCCACCGCGTTGACCGTCAGGCTGGTGCCGTCGACGGTGATCGAGCCCTTGTGCGCGATGTACTTGGCCAGCGCCTTCGGCGCACGGATGCGAAACTCCACGGCCCGGGCGTTATCGGTGCGCGAAACCACTTCGCCGACGCCGTCGACATGGCCGCTGACCAGATGCCCGCCCAACCGGGTGGTGGGCGTGAGGGCTTTCTCCAGATTGACCGGACTGCCGCTCTTGAGGTCGTTCATGGCGGTGCAGTCGAGGGTTTCGCGGCTGACGTCCGCCAGGAAACCATTGCCGGGCAGTTCGACGGCAGTCAGGCAGACACCGTTCACGGCGATGCTGTCGCCCAGTTTGACGTCGCTCAGGTCGAGCTTGCCGGTTTCGACGTGAACCCGCACGTCGCCGCCCTTGGGGGTGAGTGCACGGATACTGCCGATGGATTCGATAATGCCGGTAAACATGGAGTCCTCCTCGAGAACAGGCCGCCGCTTGAGCGAAGGCCGGGAATTATACGCTGGCCGGCGGAACGGGAACGGCGATGACTCGCCAGTCATCGCCCACGGCGCGGATTTCGGTGATTTTCAGCGCCGGGGCATCTTTCATGTGCGCCAGCGGCCAATCCAGCAAGGGTCGCGCCGAAGATCCCAGGAACTTGCCGGCGATAAAAATCTGGAATTCGTCCACCAAGCCTTGCCGGGCGAATGCCCCCGCCAGGCGTGGGCCGGCTTCCACCAGCACCTCATTGACGCCACGAGCCGCCAGCTCCACCAGCAGGCGCCGCAGGTCGACCTGGCCATCATCGCCTGCCACGATCATGCATTCGGGACCGTTGGCGTACTGTTCTTCCACCGCCATGCACGTGGCGACCAGCGCCGGGCCAGCCTTGAAGAAGGGGGCATCCAGCGGCACCCGCAAGCGACCGTCCACCAGTACCCGCAGCGGCGGACGACTCATGACCAATGCTGTCTGATCGGCATCCAGCCCGAGCTCATCGGCGCGTACGGTCAGCCGGGCATTGTCCGCCAGCACCGTGTCGGCGCCGGTCAGTACCACGCTGGCCTGGGCTCGCAGCCGTTGCACCGCTGAACGTGCCGCCGGGCCGGTGATCCACTGGCTTTCGCCGCTTTCCATGGCGGTGCGGCCATCGAGGCTCATCGCGAGCTTGACCCGCACGAATGGCAAGCCGTGCTCCATGCGCTTGAGAAAACCCTGGTTGAGCTGACGGGCCTCGCCTTCCAGTACGCCGCTTTCGGTGGCGATACCGGCCTGGGCCAGCCGTTGCAAACCGCGACCGGCGACTTCCGGGTTCGGGTCCTGCATCGCCGCCACGACCCGGGCAACACCGGCGTTGACCAGCGCATCGGCACAAGGCGGCGTACGGCCGTGGTGACTGCAGGGTTCGAGGGTCACGTAGGCGGTGGCGCCCCGGGCCAGTTCACCGGCGGCGCGCAAGGCATGGACTTCGGCATGGGGTTCACCGGCGCGGATGTGCCAGCCTTCGCCAACGATCTGCCCGTCACGCACGATCACGCAACCCACTCGCGGATTGGGATGGGTGGTGTAGTGACCGCGCCGCGCCAGTTCCAGGGCGCGGGCCATGTAATGGGCGTCGAGGACGGCCTGTTGCGCCGGGACGGTCATTCTTTCACCGGTTCGCGGGCCAGGCGGTCGATTTCCTCGCGGAACTCGTTCAGGTCCTGGAAGCGCCGGTACACCGAGGCAAAACGGATGTAGGCGACTTCGTCGAGCTTCTGCAGCTCGGCCATCACCAGCTCGCCAACCACCAGGGATTTGACCTCCCGCTCGCCGGTCGCCCGCAGCTTGTGCTTGATGTGCACCAGCGCCGCTTCCAGGCGCTCGACGCTCACCGGGCGTTTTTCCAGGGCTCGCTGCATGCCGGCACGCAGTTTTTCTTCGTCGAACGGCTGGCGGCTGCCGTCGGTTTTGATCAGGCGCGGCAACACCAGTTCAGCGGTCTCGAACGTGGTGAAACGTTCGCCGCAGGCCAGGCATTCGCGCCGACGGCGGACCTGTTCGCCCTCGGCGACCAGTCGCGAGTCGATGACTTTGGTGTCGTTGGCACCGCAGAAGGGACAGTGCATGGTGGCAGGCAACAAAAAATGGGAGGGCCATGGTAGCGCATCCCACTGGCAAGACAAGCCATAGGGTTTACGGTATACAGACGGGCTTACCGTCAGATCCATGGAATTCACCCCTGTTGGAGCCGCACATGCCGCTACGATCGCTCGTTTTGCTCAGTCTTTTCAGCCTGTTGATGGCGTGCAGCAGTGACGCTCCCAAGCCCGCCGCGCCCGCACCGGCGCCCGCACCGAAACAGGCCCAGGATAAAGCCCGGCAAGCCGCCGAGTTGGGACCATTGCCAGCGTACCAGCGGGAACTGAGCGGCACCCTCGAAGGCGTACCGACCGGGGCCGAGGTCGAACTGGCGCTGCTGGTGATCGACGACAAGGGCCGTCCACAGCAATTGCTCGCCAGCTCCAGCCTGATTGGTACCAACCGCGCCCTGCCCTTCCGCCTGCGTTTCAATCCCGATGCCTTCCCGGTCGGCGCCCGCGTGGAACTGCGTGGCCGTGCCAGCCAGTCGGGCCAATTGATCCTGCACCTGCCGGAGCAGCGCATCGCGCAACCAACCACCCAGGCGTTGGGCGCCTTGCAGTTAGTCAAAGCGCCATGAATGCACCGCAGGACCTGCAACACGCGCTGAGCGAGTTGCTGGGGGACGCGCACCTGGTGGACTGCCCGTTACCCGGCACTGATTTGAAGCTGTGGTTGATCGACGGCGATAACATGGACCGCGCCTTCAGCCCGGAGGAAACCCGGCGCATCCTCCATGAACCGCCTTACTGGAGCTTCTGTTGGGCCAGCGGCCTGGCGATGGCGCGCTACCTGGCCGAGCGACCGCAGTGGGTCGAGGGCAAGCGGGTGCTGGACTTCGGTGCCGGCTCCGGCGTGGCGGGCATCGCGGCGATCAAGGCCGGGGCGCTGGAAGTGGTGGCGTGCGACCTGGATCCATTGGCCATCGCGGCATGCCGGGCCAATGCCCTGCTCAATGACGTGGCGCTGACTTATTCGACGGATTTCTTCGCCGAAGCGGATCGCTTCGACCTGATCCTGGTCGCCGATGTGCTCTACGACCGGGCCAACCTGCCACTGCTGGACCAGTTCCTCAGCCGCGGCCGCGAGGCCCTGGTGGCCGACTCCCGGGTACGGGATTTCCAGCATCCACTGTACCGACGTATCGAACTGCTCGAAGCCATGACCCTGCCGGACCTGGCCGAGCCCGAGGAGTTTCGGCATGTGAGCCTGTATCACGCGCGGCGTTCGCCCTGAAAGGCATCGCGAGCAGGCTCGCTCCCACAGGTGATCGAGTTTTTTTCAGATAGCACGCGATCAAACCGTGGGAGCGAGCCCGCTCGCGATAGCGACCTACCAGGCACCCCAAGACCCCGCGTATAGTTGCCTCATTCAAGCGTTCTAAGAGATTCCCATGACCCAGGACACTCCCTACATCTTCGACGCCACCACCGCCGATTTCGACCAGTCGGTGATCGCGAACTCTTTCCACAAACCGGTGCTGGTGGATTTCTGGGCCGAGTGGTGTGCGCCGTGCAAGGCGCTGATGCCGATGTTGCAAGGTATTGCCGAGAGCTATCAGGGCGAGTTGCTGCTGGCCAAGGTCAACTGCGACATCGAGCAGGACATCGTCGCCCGCTTCGGCATCCGCAGCCTGCCGACGGTGGTGCTGTTCAAGGACGGCCAGCCCGTCGACGGTTTCGCCGGGGCCCAGCCGGAATCGGCGGTGCGGGCGATGCTCGAACCCCATGTGCAGATGCCGCCTCCCGCCGCGGCCGATCCGCTCGAGCAGGCCCAGGCGTTGTTCGACGACGGGCGTTTCGCCGATGTCGAAGCCCTACTCACCGTGCTGCTGGGTGAAGACAACACCAACGCCAAGGCGCTGATCCTGTTTGCCCGTTGCCTGGCTGAACGCGGCGAGCTGGGCGAAGCGCAGACCGTGCTGGACTCGGTGAAAAGCGACGAGCACAAGGCCGCACTGGCCGGGGCCAAGGCGCAGATCCAGTTCCTCGGCCTGGCCAAGCATCTGCCAGACGCCGCCGACCTCAAGGCCCGCCTGGCAAAAGACCCACAGGACGATGAAGCGGTGTATCAACTGGCGATCCAGCAACTGGCGCGCCAGCAATATGAGCCGGCTCTCGACGCACTGCTCAAGCTGTTCAGCCGTAACCGGGGCTACAGCGAGGGTCTGCCGCACAAGACGCTGCTGCAAGTGTTCGAACTGTTGGGCAACGATCATCCGTTGGTGACGACCTATCGCCGCAAGCTGTTTGCCGCGTTGTACTAAGCCTCAGCCCCCACCCAACTGTAGAGCGGCGTATCACCGCCGCTCAGCACCTTGACCTCGGCGCTGTGGCGCAAGCGCACCAACAGGCGCTTGCCCGCCGGAGCACTGCCCGTAAGGCCTTCCAGTTGTTCCAGCAGGTCCGGGCCACTCAACTGCCCGGCCTTGCGCAGCAACTCCCTGGCGATCTGCCACAGCGCATCGTCCTGATTCGCCGGTTTGGCCGCCGCCATCGCCGCGCCCTCCGGCTTGACCACCTGCAACTGCGCGCCGAGCTGCGCCCAATCGCCCTCGTCCATTTCGATCGACAAGTCCACCGGCCAATCGCCGACGGTTCCGCGTATGCGCAACATCACCGTGCTCCTGAAGATTTAATGTTCCCATGCTCCCACGGGCCTTGCGCGACGCCAAGCAGACGGTCAAACTCTGCGCAGATTCGTTATAAGATTACATAACAAAATATTCACTTTGTCTGGAGACTCGTCATGCGTCGTCTGCTTCTTGCTTTGCCGTTCGCCCTGCTGCCATTGGCCGTTGCTCACGCGGCGGTCGAGCACGACCATGATCATGAGCACGGCAGCCTGGGTGCCCATGAACACGGCGTTGGCCGCCTGAACGCTGCGCTCGACGGCCAGACCCTGGAGCTCGAGCTGGAGAGCCCGGCCATGAACCTGGTCGGCTTTGAACACGAAGCCACCAGCGATGCCGACAAGGCCAAGGTCGAAGCGGCCCGGGCGCGTCTTGAGAAGCCCCTGGCACTGTTCAACCTGCCGGCCGCCGCCCAATGCACCCTGGCCCAGCAGGAACTGGAAAGCCCGTTGTTCGGTGATGAACCGGATCATGAACAGCATGACGAAGACGAAGACACCGACGGTGACGAGCACCACCACGAGCACAGCGAAATCCACGCCCACTACCAGTTCACCTGCGCCACACCCGGTGCCTTGAAGAACCTCGACCTGGCGACGCTGTTCAAAACCTTCCCGGCCACCCAGAAAATTCAGGTACAACTGATCAGCCCGAGCGGCCAGCAAGGCGTGGAAGTGACGGCCAAGGCGCCATCGCTGAAGTTCTGAATACACTGCACGCCCTGCGGTGGAAGCCTGTGGGAGCAAAGCTTGCCCGCGATAGCGGTCCGACCGTCGACATCGACGTTGAATGTGACAAGCCCATCGTGGACAAGCTTTGCTCCCACAGGTACTCCACAGGGGCTTCCATCATCCTGATATCAGCCACCATGACCCAAGCACTCATCGAACTGTCCGACCTGGTCTTCAGCTGGCCCGGGCATCCGCCACTGCTGGACATCCCGGCCTTTCGCCTCGAAGCCGGCGAAACCCTGTTCCTCAAAGGGCCCAGTGGCAGTGGTAAAACCACCTTGCTAGGGCTGCTGGGCGGGGTGCAGACGCCGGATCGCGGCAGCATCCACCTGCTCGGCCAGCCGCTCACCGAACTGGGTGCCGGCAGCCGCGACCGCTTTCGCGTGGACCACACCGGCTACATCTTCCAGCAATTCAACCTGCTGCCGTTTCTCTCGGTGCGCGAGAACGTCGAGCTGCCCTGCCATTTTTCCAGGCTGCGGGCCCAGCGAGCCATCCAGCGCCACGGCAGCATCGATCAGGCCGCCGCCACGCTGCTGACCCACCTGGGGCTGACCGACCCGAACCTGCTGGGGCGCCGCGCCGACTCGCTGTCCATCGGCCAGCAGCAACGGGTCGCCGCCGCCCGGGCGTTGATCGGCCAGCCGGAACTGGTGATCGCAGACGAACCGACCTCGGCCCTGGACTACGACGCCCGGGAAAACTTCCTGCGGCTGCTGTTCGCCGAATGCCGCGAGGCCGGCTCAAGCCTGCTGTTCGTCAGCCATGACCAGAGCTTGGCGCCGCTGTTCGACCGCAACCTCTCGCTGGCCAATCTCAATCGTGCCGCCAAGCCACTCGAGGTCTGAGATGTATTTGTTCCGTCTAGCCATGGCCAGCCTGGCAAACCGCCGTTTCACTGCGATCCTCACTGCCTTCGCCATCGCCCTGTCGGTCTGCCTGCTGCTGGCGGTGGAGCGGGTGCGCACCGAGGCAAAAGCCAGTTTTGCCAGCACCATCAGCGGCACCGACCTGATCGTCGGCGCCCGTTCCGGCTCGGTGAACCTGTTGCTGTACTCGGTGTTTCGCATCGGCAACGCCACCAACAACATTCGCTGGGACAGCTTCGAACATTTCGCCAGCAACCCGAAAGTGAAGTGGGCAATCCCCATGTCGCTCGGTGATTCCCATCGCGGCTACCGAGTAATGGGCACCACCGAGGCCTATTTCGAGCATTACCAGTACGGCCGCCAGCAACACCTGGAACTGGCCGACGGCCGGGCTTTCGCCAGCGACCCGTTTGAAGTGGTGCTCGGTGCCGAAGTGGCCGAGGCGCTGCATTACAAGCTCGGCGACAAACTGGTGCTGGCCCACGGCGTAGCGGCCATCAGCCTGGTCAAGCATGACGACAAGCCCTTCACCGTGGTCGGCATTCTCAAGCGCACCGGCACCCCGGTGGACCGCACACTGCACATCAGCCTCGGCGGCATGGAAGCGATCCACATCGATTGGAAGAACGGCGTGCCGGCCCAGGGCAACGGTCGCATAAGCGCCGACCAGGCCCGCAATATGGACCTCACGCCCCAGGCCATCACCGCGTTCATGCTCGGCCTCAACAGCAAGATCTCCACCTTTGCCTTGCAGCGCGAAATCAATGAGTTCCGGGGCGAGCCATTGCTGGCGATCCTGCCCGGCGTGGCCCTGCAAGAGTTGTGGAGCCTGATGGGCACGGCGGAAAAAGCCTTGTTCGTGATTTCGCTGTTCGTCGTCCTGACCGGGTTGATCGGCATGCTCACGGCGATCCTAACCAGTCTCAACGAGCGTCGTCGGGAGATGGCGATCTTGCGCTCGGTGGGCGCGCGGCCGTGGCACATCGCGAGCCTGCTGGTGCTGGAAGCCTTTGCCCTGGCATTGACCGGGGTCGCCGCCGGGCTGGCCTTGCTGTACATCGGCATCGGCGGCGCCCAGGGTTACGTACAGTCGGCCTATGGCTTGTACCTGCCGTTGAGCTGGCCAAGCGAATATGAATGGACGCTCATGGCTGGCATCCTGGTCGCCGCCCTGCTGATGGGCAGCGTGCCGGCCTGGCGCGCCTATCGCCAATCGTTGGCCGACGGCTTGTCGATCCGTTTATGAGGACATTGAAGATGCCCCGCGCCCTGTTTGCGCTGTTGATGATGGTCGCCCTGCCACTGTGGGCGGCCGAGCCGAGGGACCTGGCCTGGTCGGAAATGATCCCGCCCGACGCGCCGCCGGAAGTGCCGAACATGACCCCGCTGCATGACCTGTCACAGATGGGCACCGCACTGTCCGCCGAATCCGCCCCAGCCGCCAAACAGGACCTGCCCAACGCACCGGTGGTCAAGGCGCTCGATGGCCAGCAGATTCGTTTGCCGGGCTACATCGTGCCGTTGGAAGTGAGCGAGGAAGGCCGCACCACGGACTTCTTGCTGGTGCCGTATTTCGGTGCCTGTATCCATGTGCCGCCACCGCCTTCGAACCAGATCGTGCATGTGAAGAGCGAAGTCGGGGTGAAGCTCGATGAGCTGTATCAACCGTACTGGGTCGAAGGGCCGATGCAGGTCAAGCCGTCCACCAGCGAACTGGCCGATGCCGGGTATCAGATGGAGGCTGAGAAGATTTATGTGTATGAGCTGCCGGAGTGAATCCGGTGGTCATGCATTGTCTGTGAAATAGCTATCGCGAGCAGGCTCGCTCCCACATGGGATCGTTGGTGTTCTCACGATCAGTGTAAGAGCGGGCCTGCTCGCGATGAGGCCCTCAAAGGGCTCATCACACTTTCATTGAGCTGAGTCAAAAGACGGAACCAGACGCCTCCGTACCATGGGACATCCTTTTGAAATGTCCTCTGGAGCCCCCATGCACAAGTCCTTGCTCAGCGCTTCCCTCGTCGCCCTCGCGCTCACAGCCCCTCTCGCCCAGGCCCATACGGCCGGCGATATCATCGTTCGCGCCGGCGCCATCACCGTCAATCCGGAAGCCGACAGTTCCAGCGTCAAGGTCGACCGTGGCCCCCTAGCCGGTGCCGATCTAGGTGGCAAAGCGACCATGAGCAGCGACACGCAACTGGGCTTGAACTTTGCCTACATGATGACCGACCACCTGGGCATCGAGCTGTTGGCAGCCTCGCCGTTCGAGCACGACGTAAAGATCAAGGGCACCGCCCTGGGCGCGGCCAACGGCAAGCTCGGCACCCTCAAGCACCTGCCACCGACCCTGAGCCTGGTCTACTACCCACTCGAGGCCAAATCGGCATTCCAACCGTATGTCGGCGCCGGCATCAACTACACCTGGATCTACGACGAACATGTCGGCAGCGAAGCCAGCGCCAACGGCTTCAGCAACTTCCGGGCGAGCAACAGTTGGGGCATGGCGTGGCAAGTGGGCGCTGACTACATGCTGACCGACAACATCATGATCAACGGCCAGATCCGTTACATCGACATCGACACCACGGCGTATGTCGACAACAACGCCGTGGCCGGTGGCACCCGGGCCAAGGTGAATGTCGATGTGGATCCGTGGATCTACATGGTGGGGTTGGGTTACAAGTTCTAACCGAACCAGAACATAAGATGCCCCTGTGGGAGCGAGCCTGCTCGCGATGGCGGCCTGACATTCACCTCTTCAGTGACTGTCATGCCGCTATCGCGAGCAGGCTCGCTCCCACAGTTTTTTGTGCCGATTGGAAACTCAGCGACCCAACAGCCGCGCCAGCCCCACACTCATCGGCGTCTGTTGCGGGAAGCTGAAGCGTTGCAACAGCCGATGGTTATCGGCCCGGGAATGGCGGATGTCCCCCGAACGCGCCGGGCCGTAGCTGACCGGAGGCAGGTCACCGACAACCGTGGCCAGGGCCTGAAGCATTTGCTTGAGGGTCGTGGCCTGGTTCCAGCCGACGTTCACCGCCCCGACTTCCACCTCAGGCTTCTCGATGGCCTGCACCAGCAAATCCACCAGGTCTTCGACGTAGACGAAATCCCGGGTCTGCTCGCCATCGCCGAACACGGTGATCGGCAAGCCTTTCTGTGCCCGCTCGCTGAAGATGCTGATGACCCCGGAATACGGCGATGACGGATCCTGGCGCGGGCCGTAGATGTTGAAGAAGCGGAACACCACCGGCTCCAGCGCGTGCTGGCGGCGGTAGAAGTCGAAGTAGAACTCGCTGGCCAGTTTGTCCGAGGCATAGGGCGTTAGCGGGGCCTTGGGGGTCTCTTCGTCGATGGACTGGCCTTCGCCGTTGTTGCCATAGACCGCTGCGCTTGAGGCGAACAGCACCCGTTTCACGCCGGCCTGGCGCATGGCTTCGCAGACATTCAGGGTGCCGATGAAATTGCTCTGGTGAGTACGCACCGGGTCGTCTACCGAGGCTTGCACCGAAGCCACTGCGGCCAGGTGCGCCACGGCGCTGCAGCCGACCATGGCCCGCGCCACCAGGGCGGCGTCGGCGACGTCGCCTTCGATCAGTTCGACAGCGGGATTGTCCAGCGGCAGGTTGCTGCGCTTGCCAGTGGACAGGTCATCCAGGATGCGCACCGAATGCCCCTTGGCGAGCAAGGCGTCGGTCAGGTGTGAACCAATGAAACCCGCACCGCCGGTGATTAAAACAGGGCCGTCAGCCATGGCGATAAAACCTATCCAGTAAGCCCGGGAGTGCGGCGCGCCAGGCGCGGGGCTTGATCCCGAAAGTGTGCAGAATTTTCTTGCAGGCCAGTACCGCATGCTGCGGTTCTTCCGCGGCATCCGGTCGTGCGGCGTGGGCCTGGGGCGTGGGCGACTCGATTGCCAGCGGATGCAGGGCGCGGGCTTCGGTGAGGATCGCCTGACCCAGCGCCAGCGGCGTGGTCGCCTCATGTCCGGCGTAATGGTAAGTGCCCCACAGCGGCGCGGCGCAGTCGAGTTGTTTGAGCACGGAGATGATCACCCGGGCAGCGTCGTCCACCGGCGTCGGGTTGCCTCGACGGTCATCGGCCAGCAACAGCTCCTCGGGCTGTTCGGCCCGGGCGAGAAAACGCCCGAGGATGCCGTCGGCGCTGTCGTCCAGCAGCCAGCCGAAGCGCAGCAGGACATGTTGCGGGCACGTGGCGCGCACACTCTGCTCGATCCGCCACAAGGCCTGACCCCGCAGGCCCAGGGGCACGGGCTCGTCTTTTTCGCTGTAGGCGGTGGCACGGGAGCCGTCGAACACGCGATAGCTCGACGGTTGCAGCAAGACGATATTGTGGTGCTGGCACAATTCGGCCAGGCGCTCGACCGCGCGCTCCTGGCTGGCCAGGCGCTGCTCGCTGACGACCTCGGCCTGAAACCAGTCGAAGTAGTACGCCAGGTTGATCAAGGCGTCCGGACGGGTGTCGTCGAGCAGCTGCGTCAGGCTCGCGGCATCCCAGCCATCTTCGGGGGGGCGGGGGGCGAGAAAACCGATGTCTTCTTCCGCACCGAGGCGAATCAGCGCCTGCCCAAGGGCATTTCCGCCGCCCAGTAACATAAGGCGCATTCGCATAAAGTTCGCAGGCCCAGTCTGTTGGCACAAGAATTTGATCGACAACGCCCGCAGGCGTTGCCGGAATCGTTGCATTTTGCGGGTTTAGTGCGCAACCGTCATCCGTAAAGTGCAGATCAGGGATTTTGCGCCGCGCTTCAGGGCCCCATCGCGAGCAGGCTCGCTCCCACAATGGCTCTGTGGTGCTCCATCCTGTGGGAGCGAGCCTGCTCGCGATGGGGCCTGCAGGCAACGGAGATATCAGCCAGTACTTGCATCTTCCCCATCCCACCCGCATAACTGCCCCTATGAATCTGCCCCTTGCAGCCGACCACGCCATGGCAGGCTTTCACCCCGCCGTCCGTGCCTGGTTCGGCCAGACCTTCCCGGCGGTCACGGCCGCCCAGGCCCGGGCGTGGCCGTTGATCGGCCAGCGTCGTTCGACCCTCGTGGCCGCGCCCACCGGTTCGGGCAAGACCCTCACGGCGTTTCTCGCCGTGCTTGACGAGCTGGTGCACCGGGGCCTGGAACAGGGCGGCCTGCCGGACCAGACCCTGGTGGTCTACGTCTCGCCGCTCAAGGCCCTGAGCAACGATATCCGGATCAACCTGCAAACCCCGCTGGCCGGCATCACCGAACAATTGCGGCAGATGGGCCTGCCAGCCCTGCAAATCACCACCGCCGTACGCACTGGCGACACACCGCAGAAAGAACGCACGGCGATGCGCAAGACCGCGCCGCACATTCTGGTGACCACGCCCGAATCGCTCTACGTGCTGCTCGGCTCCGATTCCGGCCGGCAGATGCTCGCCAGTACCCGCACGGTGATCGTCGATGAAATCCATGCCATCGCCGCCAGCAAGCGCGGCAGCCACCTGGCCCTGAGCCTGGAACGCCTGCAAGCGCTGTGCAGCGAGCCGCTGGTGCGCATCGGCCTGTCCGCAACGCAAAAACCCATCGAAGCAATGTCACGCTTTCTGGTGGGCGAAGGTCGCTCGTGCGAAATCGTCGACATCGGCCATGCCCGTCCCCGCGACCTGGACATCGAGGTGCCGCCAGTGCCGCTCTCGGCGGTGATGGCCAATGATGTGTGGGAACTGGTCTACAACCGCCTCGCCGAGCTCGCCCGGGCACACCGCACCACCCTGGTGTTCGTCAATACCCGGCGCCTGGCCGAACGCCTGAGCCGCCATTTGAGCGAGCGCCTGGGCAAGGACGCCGTAGCCGCCCACCATGGCAGCCTGGCGAAAGAATTTCGCCTCGACGCCGAGCAGCGGCTCAAACGCGGCGAATTGCAGGTGCTGATCGCCACCGCGTCCCTGGAGTTGGGCATCGACATCGGCGACGTCGACCTGGTCTGCCAGATCGCCTCGCCCCGCTCGATTTCGGCGTTCCTGCAACGGGTTGGCCGCTCCGGCCACCAGGTCGGCGGCACGCCCAAGGGACGGCTGTTCGCCACCACCCGCGACGACCTGATCGAGTGCGCCGCCCTGCTCGATTGCGTACGCCGGGGTGAACTTGACATCCTGCACATCCCCAAAGCACCGCTGGACGTGCTGGCTCAGCAGATCGTCGCCGAGGTCAGCTGCCAGGAATGGCAGGAACAGGCGCTGCTGGACACCTTTCGCCGTGCTGCGCCCTACGCCGAATTGGACGAAGGGCATTATCAGTCGCTGTTGCAGATGCTCGCCGAAGGCCTCAACGGTCGCCAGGGCGTGCGCAGCGCCTACCTGCACCGTGACGCAGTCACCCGTACCCTGCGCGGGCGCCGGGGCAGCAAACTGACCGCCGTGACCAGCGGCGGCACCATTCCGGACAACGCCGACTACAGCGTGCTGCTCGAACCTCAGGGCCTGAACATCGGCAGCGTCAACGAAGACTTCGCGGTGGAAAGCATCGCCGGCGACGTGTTCCAGCTCGGCAATACCTCCTACCGCATCATTCGCGTCGAGACCGGCCGCGTGCGGGTCGAGGACGCCCAGGGCCAGCCGCCAACCATTCCGTTCTGGCTCGGCGAGGCCCCGGGGCGCAGCGCCGAACTGTCCCTGGCCGTGGCCCGACTGCAAGCACAGCTCGATCAACTGCTCGGCGCCACCCCCGGCAATCTGCAGCCGGCCCTCGACTGGCTGACCGGCACCCTGCAATTGAACCTGGCCAGCGCCGAACAACTGGTGGATTACCTGGCCCCGGCCCGCCTGGCGTTCGGCGCCCTGCCGTCGCAGGACACGCTGGTCATGGAGCGGTTCTTCGATGAGTCCGGCGGCACGCAACTGATCATCCATACGCCGTTCGGCAGCCGCATCAACCGCGCCTGGGGGCTGGCCCTGCGCAAGCGTTTCTGCCGCACCTTCAATTTCGAATTGCAGGCCGCCGCCAGCGAAGACGCCATCGTGCTGTCGCTGTCCACCAGCCACAGTTTCGAGTTGGATGAGGTCTGGCGTTACCTCAACAGTCACAGCGCCGAACAGATCCTTGTACAGGCGGTGCTGGATGCGCCGCTGTTCGGCGTGCGCTGGCGCTGGAATGCCGGGGTAGCCCTGGCCTTGCCGCGCTACACCGGCGGACGCAAGGTCGCCCCGCAAATCCAGCGGATGAAAAGCGAAGACCTGATCGCCAGCGTGTTCCCTGATCAGATCGCCTGCCTGGAGAACCTCGCCGGCGAGCGGGAAATCCCCGACCACCCGCTGGTGGAACAGACCCTCGATGACTGCCTGCACGAAGCCATGGACAGCGAAGGCTGGCTGGCGCTGTTGCGGCGCATGGAGGCGGGCGAAGTTCGCCTGATCAGTCGCGACCTGCCTGCCCCGTCGCCCCTGGCGGCAGAAATCCTCAGCGCCCGCCCCTACACCTTCCTCGACGACGCGCCGCTGGAAGAGCGCCGAACCCAGGCGGTCATCAACCGGCGCTGGAGCGATCCGCAATCCACTGACGACCTCGGTGCGCTGGACGCCGAGGCCATCCAGTCGGTCAGGGAGGAAGCCTGGCCGACGCCCGCCAATCTCGATGAAATGCACGAAGCGCTGATGAGCCTGGCCTGCATCGCCGACAGCGAAGCACGCGCCCACGAATCGTGGCCGGGCTGGCTGCAAGCGTTGGCCGAACGCGGGCGGGCCAGCCATGTGCAGATCAGCGCCGAGCGCGGCCTGTGGGTGCCACTGGAGCGACTGACCTGCCTACAAGGGATTTATCCACAGGCCCAATGGCAGCCCGCGCTGACACCCCTGGCCGGGTTCGATGAAGCGTGGGACAGCGACGAAGCCGTGGTGGAAGTGCTCCGCGCCCGGCTCAGCGCCTTTGGCCCGTTGCCACTCACTGCCATCGCCTATCCGTTGGGATTATCGACAGCGCAAGCCACCCAGGCCCTGGCGCACCTTGAACAACAAGGCTACGTGCTGCGCGGCCGCTTCACACCGGGCACCAGTCAGGAGGAATGGTGCGAACGGCATCTGCTGGCCCGCATCCACCGCTACACCGTCAAGCGCCTGCGCCGGGAAATCGAACCGGTGATGCTGCAGGATTTCATGCGGTTCCTGTTCGACTGGCAACACCTGTCGCCGTCGACCCAGGGCCGGGGCAGCGCCGTGCTGCCGTCGATCGTCAGCCAGTTCGAAGGCTACCCCGCTGCGGCCTCGGCCTGGGATAGCGACCTCTTGCCGGCGCGGATCAAGGACTACTCCGCCAGTTGGCTCGACGAACTGTGTCGCAGCGGCAAGCTGGTCTGGACTCGCCTCAGCGCCCGGCAGAAAGCCTCCGCCACGGCCCTGCGCAGCACGCCGGTGGTGTTGCTGCCGCGCAGTCAGGTCACCCTGTGGAGCAGCCTGACAGAGCAGACGCCACTGAGCGAACTGTCCCTCAAGACGCAAAAAGTCCACCAGGCCCTCAGCGAACATGGCGCGCTGTTTTTCGACGAGTTGCTGCACGAAGCCCACCTGCTGCGCGCCGAACTGGAAATCGCCTTGCAAGAGCTGGTGGGTGCCGGCCTGGTGAATGCCGACAGCTTCGCCGGGCTGCGGGCATTGATCACACCCGCCAGCAAACGCCAGGCCCGCAGCAGTCGGCGTGGGCGCGGGGCGTTTGTCGGTGGCATGGACGATGCCGGGCGCTGGGCCTTGTTGCGCCGCAGCCAGCCAGCACCGACCGAAGGCAACCGACCCGCGCCCACACCGCCCGACACCCTGGAGCACATCGCAATGACCCTGCTGCGCCGTTACGGCGTGGTGTTCTGGCGCTTGTTGGAGCGGGAGGCGGATTGGCTGCCGAGCTGGCGCGAGTTGCTGCGCACGTTCCATCGCCTGGAGGCACGCGGCGAAATCCGTGGCGGGCGCTTTGTCAGCGGTCTGGCCGGAGAGCAGTTCGCCCTGCCCGAAGCCATCCCGCTGCTGCGCGAAGTCCGTCGTCGTCCCACTGACGGCAGCGTGATTGCGGTGTGCGGCGTCGACCCGCTGAACCTGGCCGGGACATTGCTGCCTGGGGCGAAAGTGCCGGCGCTGGCGAGCAATCGGCTGGTGTATCGCGATGGAATGCCGGTGGCGGCGCAGATTGCCGGGAAGCTGCATTTCTGGATGGAGCTGGATGTGCAGGCGATGGGCGAAATCCGCAGCAAGCTTATCCAGAGAAATTGAGGTGGCTGGGCGGGCCCTATCGCGAGCAGGCTCGCTCCCACAGGGGAATGCAATTTCACCGAGGAATGCATTTCAACTGTGGGAGCGAGCCTGCTCGCGATGGGGCCAGCAACCCCACTACAAAGCCAGCTTCTACTGAGGACGATCAGGCACCTCAGCCCCCTCCACCGGATCTTCCACCAATCGCTTCGGCAACATCACCTGCTGTGGATAAGTCTGCGCGAAATGCACCGCCGGATGGTTATCCACAAGCTTTTTCAAGCGCTGATTGAACGCCCTGCTCACTGCATACTGCCCACCCGAAACGGTGCGGAACTGCGCCGTGAGCACCACACCATTGAGGTCCATCCGGTCCACGCCGAACACGTCCAGCGGCCCTTGCAGGTTGAACTTCAGAAACGGGTCTTCCGAGATCGAACGCCCGGCTTCGCGGATCAGTTCGATGGCCTGGTCCACATCGGTGTCGTAGGTGAACTGCACCGAGAAAAAAGCAAAGGCAAACTGCCGGGACTGATTGGTCACTGCCTTGATCTGGCCGAACGGCACCGAATGCACGAAACCCTTGCCGTCGCGCAGGCGCAGGGTGCGGATCGTCAGGCCCTCGACGGTGCCGGCGTGGCCGGAGTCGAGCACCACCCAGTCGCCGATGGACAGGGTGTCTTCGATGATAATGAACAGCCCGGTAATCACGTCCTGCACCAGTTGCTGCGAACCGAAGCCGATCGCCAATCCCACCACCCCGGCGCCCGCCAGCAGCGGCGCAACGTTGATGCCCAGGTTGGCCATGGTGGTGATGGCGCAAATCACCACCAGGATGATTTTCGCCGCGTTGCGCAACAGCGGCAGGATGGTCTTGATCCGAGTGCTGGGCTGACGTGCGCCGCGCTTGTTCATCGGCGGTTTCAGAGCCTCCTGGATCGCCGTGTCGAGCACCACCCACATCAGCCAGGTCACCAGGAAGATCAAGCCGATGCGACTCAGGGAATCGCTGATCGCCCGCCCCACCGCATTGCGCGAGGCGAATTCGAACAGCGAGATCCCCCAGATCCGTCCGAGGATTTCAATGAACGCCACCGCCATGACGATCCGCAGCAAGGCGTGTAACAGGCTCAGCAGCCGGCCCTTGTAGGCACTGTTGCGCTGGATGGTTTCGGCCTTGGGCGACTTGAACACATGCTGGAGCACGGTGCTGAGAAACACCGTGGCGATCAGCAGGATGGTGGTGAACAGCGCGCAACGCAGGGCTTTCTGGTTGTCTTCGCCGACGCCGATCAGACTCACCGCCGACACCAGCACCATCAACAGGATCGGCCAGTTCCAGAGCCCGGAAAAGATCCGCAGCGACTCCTGCAGGGCGGGCTGTTTCAGGCGTTGGGCCAGCGGCCGGTTACGGATCAGGTGTGCCACCGGCCGGCGCATGCGAATCACCAGCCAGCCAAAGATCACCGAGGCCAGCAACCCGGTGAACACCGCCACGCTGCTGGTGATGTTGCTACCCAATTGCCGGGCAATCTGCGGGCTGGTGAGCGCATCGCTCAGGGCGGCGAGGAAACCGATCAGGAACAACGGCCGCGGGCTGAAATGGCGAATGATCGCCACCGCCCGGCGCTTGTGACCGGCGTTGAACATCACGATCAGACACAGCAGCACTGAGGTCGAGAAAACGCCACTGCTGGTGGCATAGGCGAAGCACAGCGCCAGGGCGCGACCGACCGACACTTGCAGGAAGTGGCTGACGTACAGGGTCAGCGGCAAGCAGACCAGCGCCGGCACAGTGTAGGGCAACAGGTAGCCGAGCAGGTCCAGCACCCGCTGGCGGGTGCGCAGCCAACGGCGTCGGCCGAGGTGATGGACCAGCAGCCGTGCGCCGGCCCAGATCAGCCCGAAGGCGCCCAGCCAGGCGCCGGAGAGCAGCAGGAAATCCCCTGCCACCCGCCAGGAAGATCGGGAGGTCTGGTCCACCAGCCGGTCCACCTCATCCGCCGCCCGGTCCGCCCGCAAGCGCCAGGCATCGATCAGGCTCTGGTTGAGGTCGAGCTTGTACTGGACGTCATCGATGCTCGAACTGATCGCCCCGAGCAAACCACCCTGGACCAGGGGTTCGGGTTCGGCGGGGGCCTCATTGGGCGCGGGCGTGCCGGGAATAGCGGCTGCGCCGTGGGCGATGCCGCCGGTCAGCGCCAGCAATACCAGCAGGAATACACGGCTCAATCGAGACAAAACGCGAGGCTCCTTGATGGGGATCGGTAAGGAACTGATCCATATCAGGCAGGCAAGTTCGCTCAAGACCAATACAAAACCCTTGTGGCGAGGGGATTCATCCCCTCGCCACAAGAACCCCACCGCTTTCGCCACCGGGCACTTCGTCGAAACTTTCTGCGCCGCCCGACAGTCATCAGCAAGACACCGGCAGTACGAGGTCATCTGGCACGGGAGGGACACATGACGGCGATCCACATCGGCATTTCCGGTTGGCGATACACGCCTTGGCGGGGTGATTTCTACCCCAAGGGGCTGACCCAGAAGCGTGAATTGCAGTTCGCCTCGCGAGCGGTCAACAGCATCGAAATCAACGGCTCGTTCTATGCCCTCCAACGTCCCGAACGCTATGCCCAGTGGTATGCCGAGACGCCGCCGGGCTTCGTGTTCAGCGTCAAGGCACCGCGTTTCATCACCCACATCAAGCGCCTGCGGGATATCCATAAGCCGCTGGCCAATTTCTTCGCGTCCGGGGTGCTGGAGCTCAAGGAAAAGCTCGGCGCCATCCTCTGGCAGTTTCCCCCCAGCTTCAAATTCGACCCCGAGCTGTTCGAAGACTTCCTCAAGCAACTGCCCCATGACACTGTCAGTGCCGCCGCTCTGGCCCGGGAGCACGAGCCGCGCCTGGACGGCCACGCCAGCACCGAAACCGATAAGAAGCGCCCATTGCGCCACGCGGTCGAGATCCGCCATGAAAGCTTCGTCGACCCGCATTTCGTCGCCTTGCTCAAGCGCTACGACATTGCGCTGGTGATCGCAGACACCGCCGGCAAGTGGCCCTACCGCGAAGACGTCACCAGCGATTTCGTCTACCTGCGCCTGCACGGTGCCGAAGAACTCTACGCCAGCGGCTACACCGACGAGGCGTTACAACGCTGGGGCGACCGGATCGAGGCCTGGAGCCACGGCACACAACCGCAGGACGCCCAACTGATCGATCCGAATAAAAAACCCAGGGCGCGCAAGAGCCGGGAAGTGTTCTGCTATTTCGACAACGACATCAAGGTCCGCGCGCCCTATGACGCGCGCCACTTGCTGGAGCGTTTCGACCTGGACAAGGACCTCGCGACCACGCCCGGCGAACGCCCGGCCGAGGGGGTGTTGCCATGAGCACGCCAGGCCCTACCGAGGCGACCCGCGACGCAACCACCGACGCTCCCCAGAACCTGGCGCACGACCTCGACCGGATCAGCCGCTTCACGGTCCTGACGGTCAACACCCACAAGGGCTTCACCGCCCTGAACCGGCGTTTCATCTTGCCGGAGCTGCGCGAAGCGGTGCGCAGCGTGTCCGCCGACGTGGTGTTCCTGCAGGAAGTGCATGGTGCCCACGAACAGCACCCCCAGCGCTTCTCCAACTGGCCGAGCATGCCGCAATACGAATTCCTGGCCGACAGTCTCTGGCCGCAGTTCGCCTACGGGCGCAACGCCGTGTATCCGGCGGGCGACCATGGGAATGCACTGCTGTCGAAGTTCCAGATCATTCGCCATGACAACCTGGACGTGTCCATCAGCGGCCATGAGAGCCGGGGCATGCTCCACAGCGTGTTGCGCCTGCCAGGGGGTAACGGTCCGCAGGTCCATGCCATTTGTGTTCACCTGGGCTTGCGCGAAAGTCATCGTGTCGAACAACTGAAGTTGTTGTGCAAGCGCTTGAGCGAGCTGCCGCCCGAGGCACCGGTGATCGTCGCCGGGGACTTCAATGATTGGCGCGGCAAGGCCACCGACCTGCTCGAACCCTGCGGCCTGCGGGAAGTGTTTGCCGAACAATGGGGCAAGCCGGCCCGCAGTTTTCCCGCGCGCCTGCCAATCCTGCGCCTGGACCGAATCTATGTGCGCAACCTTAAGGCTAATCAGGCCAAGGTGCTGAGCGTACGCCCGTGGTCGCACCTGTCCGACCACGCCCCGCTGTCGGTGGAGATCGAACTATGAGCGCGACGATGAACAAGGCAGCAGTGGAGAAGGTCGAGACGCCGCCCACTGAGCGCGACCCGGCGCTGGTAGACGTCGAATACGGCTGGCATGGCAACAACCGCATCACCCTGCTGGAAAATGGCGAGGAATATTTCCCCCGAGTGTTCGAGGCTATCCGTCGAGCCGAAAATGAAATCCTCATCGAGACTTTCATTTTGTTCGAGGACAAGGTCGGCAACGAATTGCGCGACGTGCTGGTGGACGCCGCCCAACGGGGCGTGCGAGTCACCCTGAGCCTGGATGGCTTCGGTTGCGGGGAGCTGACACCGAACTTCCTGGCCTCGTTGAGCGACGCGGGTGTGCGCCTGCAAATGTTCGATCCGGCCCCTCTTCACCTGGGCATTCGTACCAACTGGTTCCGCCGTTTGCACCGTAAGGTGGTGGTGATAGACGGCGTGATCGCCTTCATTGGCGGGATCAATTTTTCCGCCGACCATCTGGGCGATTTCGGCCCCGAGGCCAAGCAGGACTATTCGGTGGAGGTCAAAGGTCCGGCAGTGGTCGATATCCATCACTTCGCCTTGATGCAAAGCGGCCGGCCGGCCCGGGCCAAGTACTGGTGGCAGCGCCGCCGTAGTCGGCGCAGCGAGTTGGCCTTCAGTGACCACGACGGCCAGGTACGCCTGGTCTACCGCGATAACCACGAACACCAGACCGACATCGAAGAGGTCTACCTGCAAGTGCTGCGCAGCGCCAAACGGCGCGTGGTCATCGCCAATGCCTATTTCTTCCCCGGCTATCGGTTGCTGCGGGAGATCCGCAATGCGGCGCGACGTGGCGTGGAGGTGCGGCTGATCCTGCAGGGCCAGCCAGACATGATGATCGCCAAGCTCGCGGCGCGGATGCTGTACGACTACCTGCTCAAAGCCGGCGTGACGATCCACGAATATTGCGAGCGGCCCCTGCATGGCAAGGTCGCCCTGGTGGATGAGGACTGGAGTACCGTCGGTTCGAGCAACCTCGACCCCCTGAGCCTGTCGCTGAACCTGGAAGCCAACGTGCTGATCCGCGACCGGGGGTTCAACCGCGAACTGTTTCAGCGCCTCGATTACCTGAGCCGCGAGCACTGCACCGCCATGCCCGCCAGTCGCGCCCCACGGGGCCTGCTCTGGCGCATGACCATCGGTTTCATGGTGTTCCACTTCCTGCGTCACTTCCCGGCCTGGGCCGGATGGCTGCCGGCCCATAAACCGCGCCTGAAACCTTTTTCGCCGCCGACGGCGGTTCGGAGCGAGCCCCATGAATCACTCTGAGGCGCACACCGCGCCAAGCGATGCCCGTGTCCGGGACGAGAGCAAACCCAAGTCACGCTGGAGCCGCTGGAAAAGACCGCTGACCCTGGCGTTCTTCCTGCTGCTGATCGTGCTGTTCACGACCCTGGCCCGGCGCATCGACTGGTCCGAGGTATTCGACACCCTGGCCGATTTCAAGGTGCGGACCTTGATCATCGCCGCCACGCTGACCGTCGCCAGCTTCGTTACCTACGCCTGCTTCGACCTGATCGGTCGCACCTACATCCGCCAGAAACTGGGTTGGCGACAGATCCTGCCCGTGGGGGTGATCAGCTACGCCTTCAACCTCAACCTCAGCGCCTGGGTCGGTGGCATCGCCATGCGTTACCGGCTGTATTCCCGGCTGGGGGTCAGCAACGGCAACATCGCCAAGATCCTCGGCCTGAGCTTGGCCACGAACTGGTTCGGCTACATGACCCTGGCCGGGGTGGTGTTCAGCAGCGGTCTGGTGACGATGCCGCCGGGCTGGAAACTGAGCAGCGATGCCTTGCAGGGCGTGGGCGCGCTGTTGCTATTGGCCAGTGCCGGGTATCTGCTGGCCTGCCGGTTTTCCAAGCGTCGTGCCTGGACGATCCGCGGCATGGAAATCAACTTGCCCTCGCTGCGCATGGCGGTGTTGCAACTGGCGCTGGGGGCGCTGAACTGGTCGTTGATGGCGGCGGTGATCTTTACTTTGCTGCCCAGCAAACTGGAGTACCCGGTGGTGCTCGGCGTATTGCTGATCAGCAGCATTGCCGGGGTCATTACGCACATTCCGGCAGGGCTCGGCGTGTTGGAGGCGGTCTTCATCGCGCTGCTGCAACACGACGCGTCCAGGGGCAGCCTTCTGGCGGGGTTGATTGCCTATCGGGCAATCTATTTCATCCTGCCGTTGCTGGTCACGGTGGTGATGTACCTGGTGATCGAGGCGAAGGCCAAGGCGTTGCGGGTCAAGCCCGGGCTCAAGAAGCCCGAGCTCAAGTGATCATTGTCTGAACCGACGCTATCGCGAGCAGGCTCGCTCCCACAGGGGGAATGCGAGCCCATGTGGGAGCGAGCCTGCTCGCGATGGCGCCCGCATAGACAATGAAGTCTACCGCTCCTGAATGATGCTCAACCGCTCTCCCACCACCATTTCCGTGATCCAGTCCACCAGGATCGAGGTGTAGGCCTGTTGTGAGACGGGGTCGCTCAAGGCATGGTCGGCGCCATCGATGATTCGATGGGTCAACGAATGGGTCTGCTGGCACGCCGCGCGGTAGCTCATGATGGTGGCATGGGGCACATGGTCGTCGGTTTCCGACTCCACCAGCAGCACATCACCGGTGAACTGTGAACAGGCGTGTAACGCGCGGTTGGTGCTGGCGTGCACCAGCGTACTGCGATAATCCAGCAGGTCGGTCTTGTCCAGGTCGCGCTTGGGCGTATGCCATTGTTCGTCGCGGTACAGCGCCGGTACCCGCAACGCCAGCCAACGTACCGGGCGTAGCGAGGTCAGAATCGAGGCGAGGTAACCGCCGTAGCTGGTGCCGACCACCGCAATCGCTGAAGTGTCCAAGGCGGGATGAGCAAGCAGCCGGTCGTAAGCCGCCAGCAGATCCCGCAAGTTGTCTTCCCGTGTCACCCGGGACAGCGGAATGCCCGCACCACCGGTGTGCCCACGCAAGTCAAAGGTCAAACAGACGCAACCCAGGCCGGCAATGCCCTTGGCCCGTTCCAGGTCACGCTCCTGGCTGCCGCCCCATCCGTGCACGAACAACACGCCAGGGACTTTCGACTTGGGGCTCAGGAACGTGCCGTTCATGTGCTCGTCGTCGATCTCGATCTGAATGATTTCACTTCTAGCCGTCATGGGAATGAACCGTTACGTATTTGAGTAGGAAATCACCGTTGTGCGCCGGGCCGCGGTACACCTCCATGGCGCCGGGAGGCAACGGCTGGTCGATGTAGGTTTCCACCGAAGACACGCGGACCACGCTGGTCGACGGTTCCTGAACGAATACTTGTAGCGCCGCCAGTTCCGCACTGCTGGCCCCGCCCATGCGCCAGGATTGCTCCAGCACACCGCCACGGGGCTGGCCGCCAGTATCGATGCCTTGAGCAATGTCGTAGTTGCGCCGAGAAGCAAAGAAACCGGGATAGGCCTGATTGGCGGCATCGTCGAACACTTGCGCGAGCCGCACCGCTTCGCGTACTTCATCGGGCAGCTCAAGCCTGAGCAACTCGATGTAGCCGCCCTGCACCACCAACAGGTCCGAGCCGCCGTACACTTCCAGCCCTTGGCTGTCCCGGGTCAGGTGCTGCACGCCGCAATAGCTCAGGCTCTTGCCATGGATAGCGCTCTGGCCAACGCTCTGGGTCCTGACCTCATTGAGATTCTGCTCCAGCACCACACCGTCGCGAAATACAGCCTGGGCCTCGGGATCAGCGGCGATTTCATCGAACTGTGCAAGGTTCTGGAACACCCGCTGGTCGCGCCCGGCACAAGCATGAATCGGCTTGAAGCGGATCGGTCCGGTGTACAGCAGATGTTCGGCGGCCAAACGTGCGTCCTTGAGTGAAAAAACACTCACGCCATCAAGCACCACGCTACGGGCGAGCTTGGCAAACAACGGCGACCAGCCGATGGGGGCGACGGCATCCTTATTCAGTAGACCGTGGGTGATGGCCTTGGTGCAGATGAAATCATGCTCGACGTAACCGCCCCACAGATCGTCCGGCCCCGAGACACCCAAATGCCGCGCGGCTTCCGGACCTATCAGGGTTTGCGTGGGTAACAGATACAGATCGCGCCCGGCATGCTGCTGGCTGTCATAGCTGCCGCCGTATTCCATGCCGAGGATCTGCGCCAGCCAACGGGCCAGGGCACGATTGGTTTCCACTTCATGAAGTGGCGCGTGAGGGTTGACCGAATGGGCCACCACGGTTTTGTTGCGATTGACTGGCGTCATGCGTTGCCCTTTTACCTGCGCTCATGGCTGTGGGTAAACGGGTGCAGAGATCAGGCCAACAGGGTGACGCTGGTGGACGGCCAAGGAAACGGGCGAATTTCGGAAGATGGGTAGCATCGAGCCTGTCTCATTCTGCACGATCCGTGACGGGGATCCCGCAAATTGCACGATGATTTGAATCTCATACCCCCCTCTAGTGAGGGAGCCATTACTGTTTCGAAGCGCTTGGCGGACTGACTCCGAACTTTGCCCGGTAATCGCTCGGCGCCAGCCCGGTGATTTTCTTGAACGTCGCTCGAAAGGCACTCGGGTCTTGATAACCGACGGTCCAGGCGATGTGGTCAATGGTGCCGTTGGTGAACTCCAGCATTTCCCGAGCCTTGCCGACCCGCAGGTGCTGGCAGTATTCGGTGGGCTTGAGCCCGGTGGCGCTACGGAACCTGCGCAGGAAGGTGCGTTCCTCCAGGCCCGCCTGCTCGGCCATCGCGGCCAGGGAGACGTCTACCGCGCCGCTGCCTTGCAGCCAGTGTTGCACCTTGAGAATCGCCCCGTCGCCGTGCCCGAGGATCGGCGCGAAATTGCTGCCGCACTCGCTGGCGCTGTCACTGTGCTCGATCACCAGGAACCGCGCCGTGCGCGTCGCGATGCTGGGGCCCAGCAAGCGATTCACCAGCCGCAGCCCCAACTCCGCCCAGGCCATCAGCCCAGCGGTGGTGATCAGGTCGCCGTCGTCGACAATCGGCTTGTCGGCGTCGAGCTTGATCTTCGGGTAACGCTCGGCAAAGGTCTTGGCCGACGTCCAGTGGGTGGTGGCGCTACGCCCATCGAGCAAGCCGCTTTCAGCCAGCAGGATCGACCCTACGCACACCCCGCCCAACACGGTGCCAGCGCCGTGCCGGGCCCGCAGCCAAGCCATCAGCGGTGCCGAGGACTGGCTTTTGCTGAAACCGCCAAGGGCCGGTGGAATCAGCAATGCCGCCAGCGGCCCGTCCGGACCGGGTGCGCTGTCGAATACCCGCGACGGCGCCCCACCCTCCTGTGCCTGCCAGTGACTGACCCGTAACCGCGGCAACTGTGCGCCGGCATGCTCGGTCGCGATCCGGTCCGCCACGCAGAACAGATCGGTCAAGCCATGCACCGCCGCCAGTTGCGCACCGGGATAGATCAGCACCCCAAGCTCGGCAACCGCCTTCTCCTGCGTCATTTGTCAGTTTTCCCCCGCCTATTGTCGTTGCGGCCAATCCTCGAACCGATGGCAAAAGCCAATACTGGCTTCACCCCTCATTGATCAAGGAAGCACTCATGTCCAAGCAAGCGCTCATCGTAGTCGATATCCAGAACGACTACTTCCCCCAGGGTAAATGGCCCCTGAGTGGCGTCGAAACCGCCGCGGACAACGCGGCACGAATGATCGCAGCCTTTCGCCAGGCAGGAAATCAAGTGGTGCACATCCGCCACGAGTTCACCTCCGAAGACGCGCCATTCTTCACCCCGGGCTCCGAAGGCGCGAAACTGCACCCCAAGGTCCTTAACCAGGCCAATGAACCGGTGGTGCTCAAGCACTTCGTCAATTCATTCCGCGAAACCGAACTGCAATCCCTCCTCGACCATCACGGCATCACTCAACTGGTCATCGTCGGCAGCATGAGCCACATGTGCATTGACGGTGTCACTCGGGCCGCGGCGGACCTGGGCTACGACGTCACGGTGATCCACGACGCCTGCGCAACCCTGGACCTGGAATTCAACGGCGTCGTCGTTCCGGCAGCCCAGGTCCACGCGGCCTTCATGGCGGCGTTGGGGTTTGCTTATGCGAAGGTAGTGAGCACGGAGCAATTTCTGGCGGCCAGCCACTGAGACCCAGGCAAAAACAAACCGCGCTTCGAGCACCGAGGCGCGGTTTTTCATTAGAAACTGACGATTACCGATTTCCACTAGGCGTAGTTGAGGGATAACGATAAGAATGGCCGCTGAGTTTCCCAAGAGCCAGCCGCATGAAACGCAAACACCCGTCGCGCCTGGTTTCCTCCCCAGTCCCGACCGATACCGCCGCACCCACGCCACAACATCCTCCCACGTGGGATTACCCAAGCGAAATATCCACAACAGGATACCTGGGTACCCTGCTGTACGCCGTGATGCTATTGCTTGCCTTGCCGGTCTACGGGCTGGTGGTGGTATCGATCGAGCTGTTCTCCACCGAGGGCCTGTCGAGCACTCATACCAGGACGATCGAGGATCCTCTGTTTTTGACACTCATGTGCGTCAGCGCATTAGCGGCCACCGGTATGCTTTACTGGCTTTTCTCCGGCCCTCAAGTGCTTGGCTTCTGCTTTGACGAACGCCAGCAACGCCTCACCTTCACCCAGCGCCGCCCAGCACGCGCGCCCACCGAAGAGTGCGTGCCCTACAGCGACATCTATTCCATCACGCCCTGCGTGGAAAACTCTATCGCTCACGCCTGTCATTTGGTGGTGTGCTTCACCGGGGACAATGGCAAGCCGATGGAGGTCCGGTTCTGGATGCACATTCCACTCAAGGACATGGCGTTTCATTCAACCTGGTTACGGCAGTCCATTGGCGAAAAGATGCAGGAGGTCTTGGATTTGGATTTGTGATCGGTCCTGGACGCAGGAGCCAGCCCGATCTGACCAGCGTCGAAACAAAAAGCCCCAGGCACGGGGCTCTGGGGCTTTCGGGGCGATACCGGGCAGGCTAGGCCTGAGACGCAGCCTTAGAACGGGATATCGTCATCAAAGCTGTCGAAATCCGGAGCCGGTTGCGGCGCGGCCTGTTGTGGGGCCGGGCGCTCGCGTTGTGGCTGTGGCGCCGATTGCGGGCGCGGTGCCTGCTGACGTGGGGCCGACTGCTGGTAGTTGTTGCCACCTTGCTGCTGGTCACCCTGTGGACGGCCGCCCAGCAATTGCATGGTGCCCTGCATGTCGACCACGATTTCAGTGGTGTAGCGCTTGATGCCGTCTTTTTCCCACTCGCGCGTCTGCAGCTTGCCTTCGATGTACACCTGCGAACCCTTGCGCAGGTATTCGCCGGCGATCTCAGCCACTTTGCCGAACATCGACACGCGATGCCATTCGGTCTTCTCGACTTTCTGGCCGGTCTGCTTGTCGGTCCACTGTTCGCTGGTCGCCAGACTCAGGTTGGTCACGGCGTTGCCATTAGGCAGGTAGCGAACCTCGGGATCCTGGCCGCACGTACCGACCAATATGACTTTGTTAACCCCACGGGCCATAACGTTCTCCTAGGCTTCGCACGCAGTCGGGGCCGGGTTGTTCACCAGGCGCTCGAGGGTCGCACGATCCAATAATTCGGTGTCCAGTTTGATATAAACGGCCGCTTCGTCGGCGACCACCACTGCATCGGTTACGCCAACGACGGCCCTGAGGCGCTCGACCAGGCCTGCTTCGCGAATGGCTTCGGGCGATAACGGCAAGCGCAGGCTCGTCACATACGGTGGTTCGCGCATGGTAACAGCAAAGACCAGCCAAAGTGCAGCCAGCGCGGCGCATCCCAGGAAGACAACCGACAAACCGCCATGCTGGAACAGCCAACCACCGAGAATCCCGCCCAACGCCGAACCCAGGAACTGGCTGGTGGAATAAACCCCCATTGCCGTGCCCTTGCCGCCCGCCGGTGAAACCTTGCTGATCAGCGACGGCAGCGACGCCTCCAGCAGGTTGAACGCGGTGAAGAACACCACCGTGCCGATCACCAGGGCTCGCAGGCTGTCGCCGAACTGCCAGAAGAATAGCTCAGTGAGCATCAGCGTCACGACGGCGCCGAGCAAAACTCGTTTCATTTTGCGTCGTTTCTCGCCATAGATGATGAACGGAATCATGGCGAAGAACGAAATCAGCAGCGCCGTCAGGTAGACCCACCAATGCTGCTCCTTGGGCAGTCCGGCCTTCTCGACCAAGGCCAGCGGCAAGGCGACGAAACTGGACATCAGCATGGCGTGGAGCACGAAAATACCCAGGTCCAGGCGCAGCAGGTCCGGGTGCTTTAGGGTCGGGATCAGCGCCTGGCGCGCCACCCCGGATTCACGGTGCTGCAGCGGCCCGGTGGAACGGGGCACCATGAACGCCACGATCAGGATACCCACCAACGCCATGCCGCCGGTCGCCAGGAACAGGCCCGACAAACCGAAAGCGCGGGTCAGCAAGGGGCCGACGACCATGGCGACGGCGAACGACAGACCGATGGTCATGCCGATCATGGCCATGGCCTTGGTCCGATGCTGTTCGCGGGTCAGGTCCGAGAGCAAGGCCATGACGGCAGCGGAAATCGCCCCCGCGCCTTGCAGGATCCGTCCGGCGATCACACCCCAGATCGAGTCGGCGTTGGCCGCCAGCACACTGCCGAGGGCGAAGACGATCAGTCCAAGGTAGATCACGGGACGTCGGCCGATGCGGTCGGAAATGATCCCGAACGGGATCTGGAAAATGGCCTGGGTCAGGCCATAAGCGCCAATCGCCAACCCGATCAGGGCTGGCGTCGCACCCGCCAGGTCCATGCCATAGGTCGCCAGCACCGGCAACACCATGAACATGCCCAGCATACGGAAGGCGAACACCAGGGCCAGACCGCTTGCCGCCCGGGTCTCGCCGCCACTCATGCGCTCGCTGTGGGGATCGTGCATGGAAAAACCTCATCTGAACCGGCGGCGATTCTACCAGTCCCATCGATTGAGAGGGTATATCGCGACTGTTTGACGCGCAGTCTTCATGTATGGCTGCGATCGCACGCTCAATAGTGTTTATCCATCCAGTATTTGCCCGTATACTCCTACGTTTTCGATGCCCGCCGAGCGAGGCCACTTTGGACAAGATCCTGATTCGTGGGGCCCGTACCCACAACCTGAAGAACATCGACCTGACCCTGCCACGGGACAAGCTGATCGTCATCACCGGCCTGTCCGGATCCGGCAAATCATCGCTGGCATTCGATACCCTGTACGCCGAAGGCCAGCGACGCTATGTCGAATCGCTGTCGGCCTACGCCCGGCAGTTCCTGTCGATGATGGAGAAACCGGACGTCGACACCATCGAAGGCCTGTCGCCAGCCATTTCGATCGAACAGAAATCGACGTCCCATAACCCGCGATCGACGGTCGGCACCATTACCGAGATCTACGACTACCTGCGCCTGCTGTATGCGCGAGTGGGCATTCCCCGCTGCCCCGACCACGACATTCCCCTGGAAGCCCAGACCGTCAGCCAGATGGTCGACCTGGTGCTGGCCCAGCCGGAAGGCAGCAAATTGATGCTGCTCGCGCCGGTCATTCGCGAGCGCAAAGGCGAACACCTGCTGGTTTTCGAGGAACTGCGGGCCCAGGGCTTCGTGCGGGCCCGGGTCAATGGCAAGCTCTGCGAGCTGGACGAACTGCCGAAGCTGGACAAACAGAAGAAGCACTCGATCGATGTGGTGGTCGACCGCTTCAAGGTCCGGGCCGATCTGCAACAGCGGCTGGCCGAATCCTTCGAGACCGCGCTGAAACTGGCCGATGGCATCGCCCTGGTGGCGCCGATGGACGACGAGCCCGGTGAGGAAATCATCTTCTCGGCGCGCTTCGCCTGCCCGATCTGCGGCCATGCCATCAGCGAGCTGGAGCCCAAGCTGTTTTCCTTCAACAACCCCGCCGGCGCCTGCCCGACCTGCGATGGCCTGGGGGTCAAGCAGTTCTTCGACACCAAGCGCCTGGTCAACGGCGAACTGACCCTGGCCGAAGGCGCGATTCGCGGCTGGGACAGGCGCAACGTCTATTACTTCCAGATGCTCGGGTCGCTGGCAGCTCATTACAAGTTCAGCCTGGACAAGCCCTTCAACGAACTGCCCGCCGATCAGCAGAAATACATCCTGCATGGCAGCGGCTCGCAGAACGTCGACTTCAAATACCTGAACGACCGTGGCGATATCGTCAAGCGCTCCCACCCGTTCGAAGGCATCGTGCCGAACCTCGAGCGACGCTACCGCGAGACTGAATCGGCCAGCGTGCGCGAAGAGCTGGCCAAGTTCCTCAGCACCCAGCCCTGCCCTGATTGCCGCGGCACCCGTTTGCGTCGCGAGGCACGTCATGTGTGGGTGGGCGAGAAGACACTGCCGGCAGTGACCAGCCTGCCCATCGGCGACGCCACCGATTACTTCGCCGGCCTGAAACTCACCGGCCGCCGGGGCGAAATTGCCGACAAGATCCTCAAGGAAATCAGCGAGCGCCTGCAGTTCCTGGTGAACGTCGGCCTGGATTACCTCACCCTCGACCGCAGCGCAGACACGTTGTCCGGCGGCGAAGCCCAGCGTATCCGCCTGGCCAGCCAGATCGGCGCCGGCCTGGTGGGAGTGATGTACATCCTCGACGAGCCGTCCATTGGCCTGCACCAACGGGACAACGACCGGCTGCTCGGCACCCTCAAGCACCTGCGGGACATCGGCAACACGGTGATCGTGGTCGAGCATGACGAAGACGCGATCCGCCTGGCCGATTACGTCGTGGACATCGGCCCGGGAGCCGGTGTGCATGGTGGACATATCGTCGCCCAGGGCACCGCCGCCGAAGTCATGGCGCACCCCGACTCCTTGACCGGCAAGTACCTGTCGGGACGGGTGAAGATCAAGGTGCCGGCCAAACGGACGCCGCGCAACAAGAAGCTGTCGCTGACCCTCAAGGGTGCCCGTGGCAACAACTTGCGCAACGTCGACCTGGAGATCCCGATCGGCCTGCTGACCTGCGTCACCGGCGTATCCGGCTCCGGCAAATCGACGCTGATCAACAATACGCTGTTTCCCCTCAGCGCCACGGCCCTGAACGGCGCGACCACCCTGGAGGCCGCCCCCCACGACAGCATCAAGGGCCTGGAGCACCTGGACAAGGTCGTCGACATCGACCAGAGCCCGATCGGCCGCACACCGCGCTCCAACCCGGCGACTTACACCGGGTTGTTCACGCCGATCCGCGAATTGTTCGCCGGCGTGCCGGAATCGCGCTCCCGGGGTTACGGCCCGGGACGGTTCTCGTTCAACGTCAAGGGTGGGCGTTGCGAAGCCTGCCAGGGTGACGGCCTGATCAAGGTGGAAATGCACTTCCTGCCAGACATCTATGTGCCTTGCGATGTGTGCAAGAGCAAGCGCTACAACCGCGAGACCCTTGAGATCAAATACAAGGGCAAGAACATCCACGAAACCCTCGAGATGACCATCGAGGAGGCCCGGGAGTTCTTCGACGCAGTGCCAGCCCTGGCGCGCAAGCTGCAGACATTGATGGATGTAGGCCTGTCGTACATCAAGCTCGGCCAATCGGCAACGACGCTGTCCGGCGGCGAAGCCCAGCGGGTCAAGCTGTCCCGCGAGTTGTCCAAGCGCGACACCGGCAAAACCTTGTACATCCTCGACGAGCCTACCACCGGTCTGCACTTCGCTGATATCCAGCAATTGCTCGACGTGTTGCATCGCCTTCGCGACCACGGCAACACCGTGGTGGTCATCGAGCACAACCTGGACGTGATCAAGACGGCCGACTGGTTGGTAGACCTGGGGCCGGAAGGTGGCTCCAAGGGCGGCCAGATCATTGCGGTGGGTACGCCTGAGCAAGTCGCCGGGATGAAGCAGTCCCACACAGGGCACTACCTGAAGCCGTTGCTGGAACGTGATCGAGACTGATTCATTCCCTAGCATGAAAAAGCCCCTGTCATCTCATCGACGACAGGGGCTCGTTCCCACGCTCCGCGTGGGAATGCATCCAATGACGCTCCGCGTCCGGTAACCGGCAATCAGAACTGCGACTGCAGGTAATTTTCCAACCCGATCAACTTGATCAAACCCAACTGCTTCTCAAGCCAGTAGGTATGGTCTTCCTCGGTGTCATTGAGTTGAACACGCAGGATTTCGCGGGTGACATAGTCGTTGTGCTGTTCGCACAACTCGATACCCTTGCACAGCGCGGCGCGGACCTTGTATTCCAGGCGCAAGTCGGCAGCTAGCATATCGGGCACTGTGGTGCCGATGTCCAGATCGTCCGGGCGCATGCGCGGCGTACCTTCGAGCATCAGGATGCGGCGCATCAACGCATCGGCATGCTGGGCTTCTTCTTCCATTTCATGGTTGATACGTTCGTAGAGCTCGGTAAAACCCCAATCCTCGTACATCCGCGAATGGATGAAATATTGATCACGGGCTGCCAGTTCGCCTGTCAGCAACGTGTTGAGGTAATCGATTACGTCCGGGTGACCTTGCATCGCCCTACATCTCCACAAGCCTTGAAAGGCCCTAGTTTGAACCAAGCCGGCCGCCAGGTCACTGTGCTATCGCAATAAATGCGAAGAAAATCTGAGAAAACTGGGCTAAATAACGCAAAAACCGCCCTAATGAGGGCGGTTCTGCTTCTCGTTTAGACTTAGTTAAGCTCTACGCCCAACGCCTTTGCGATACCTTCTCCATAAGCGGCGTCTGCCCTGGAGAAATGCTGCAGCTGACGGTCGACGACATCCGCTGACACACCGCCCATCGCACCGGCGATGTTGCTGATCAGCAGGGCCTGCTGTTCGCTGCTCATCAGACGGAACAGCGCACCGGCATGGCTGTAGTAGTCAGTGTCTTCCCGATGATCGTAACGATCCGCCGCCCCGGTAAGGGCCAAGGCTGGTTCCGCATAATGCGGCGCCTGCTTCGGCGCCTCTACGTAGCTGTTGGGCTCGTAGTTCGGTGCTGCCCCGCCATTGCTGCCGAACGCCATGGCTCCGTCGCGCTGGTAGGTATTGACCGGACTGCGCGGTGCATTCACCGGCAATTGCTGGTGATTGGTGCCGACACGGTAGCGGTGGGCATCGGCGTAAGCGAACACGCGCCCCTGCAGCATGCGGTCCGGCGACAGGCCTACGCCCGGCACCATGTTGCTCGGCCCGAACGCCGCCTGTTCCACTTCGGCAAAGTAGTTCAGCGGATTACGGTTGAGTTCGAGTTCCCCGACTTCAATCAGCGGAAACTCCTTCTGCGACCAGGTCTTGGTCACGTCGAACGGGTTCTCGTAATGGGCGGCGGCCTGAGCTTCGGTCATGATCTGGATGCAAACGCTCCATTTCGGAAAGTCACCGCGCTCGATGGCATTGAACAAGTCACGCTGCGCGTAGTCCGGGTCGGTACCCGCCAGACGCGCAGCCTCAGCCGGCGCCAGGTTCTTGATGCCTTGCTTGGTCTTGTAGTGCCACTTCACCCAGTGACGCTCACCTTGGGCGTTGATCAGACTGTAGGTGTGACTGCCGAAACCGTGCATATGACGGTAGCCGTCAGGAATGCCGCGATCGGAGAACAGAATGGTGACCTGGTGCAAGGCTTCTGGAGAATGAGACCAGAAATCCCACATCGCCTGGGCGCTTTTCAGGTTGCTTTGTGGCAGGCGCTTTTGGGTATGGATGAAGTCTGGAAACTTCAGCGGATCACGAATGAAGAAAACCGGCGTGTTATTACCAACAATGTCCCAGTTACCTTCCTCGGTGTAGAACTTCAGGGCAAAACCACGGGGATCGCGCTCGGTGTCGGCAGATCCGCGCTCGCCACCCACGGTGGAGAACCGCAGGAACGTTGGTGTCTGCTTACCGACCGAATCGAACAGCTTGGCGCTGGTGTACTGAGTAATGTCCCGAGTTACCGTAAATGTACCGTAGGCGCCCGAGCCCTTGGCGTGTACACGACGTTCAGGGATGTTCTCGCGGTTGAAGTGAGCAAGCTTCTCGATGAGGTGGAAATCGTCGAGCAACAGCGGGCCACGCGGGCCAGCTGAGCGAGAATTCTGGTTATCGGCGACGGGAGCGCCGCTTGCGGTCGTAAGCGTTTTGATCTGGCTCATGCTCAATCTTCCTCGGTCGGTCTTCGAACTGCCGGCTAATCGGCTGGAAAGGAGTATCGAACATGTTAGTGACAGTATCCAAATTTATTAAATCATGGGCGTCGATAGTCATTATCTAACGTTGCCCTGTTGCCAATAGCGAAGCCAGCCGCAACGGTTCCTTTGCTTTTCTATCAGGCACAAAAAACCGGGCACTAGGCCCGGTTCTTTGTATATTGCCGTCTTACTCAGCGGATACAGCTTCACCGCCGGTAGCACGATCAACCAACTCGACGTACGCCATAGGCGCGTTGTCGCCAGCGCGGAAACCGCACTTGAGGATGCGCAGGTAGCCACCCTCACGGGTAGCGTAACGCTTGCCCAGGTCGTTGAAGAGCTTACCAACGATAGCTTTCGAACGAGTACGGTCGAAAGCCAGGCGGCGGTTAGCCAGGCTATCTGTCTTGGCCAGAGTGATCAGCGGCTCAGCAACGCGACGCAGTTCTTTGGCTTTCGGCAGTGTAGTTTTGATCAGCTCGTGCTCGAACAGCGACACCGCCATGTTTTGGAACATGGCCTTGCGGTGCGAGCTGGTGCGGCTCAGGTGACGACCACTTTTACGATGACGCATGGTTCATTCCTTACCAAACACAACGTTCGGTGATTACGACGATCAGGCAGTCGCCTTGTCGTCCTTCTTAAGACTTGCAGGCGGCCAGTTGTCGAGGCGCATGCCGAGGGACAGACCGCGGGAGGCCAGAACGTCCTTGATTTCAGTCAAGGATTTCTTGCCAAGGTTCGGAGTCTTCAACAGCTCTACTTCGGTGCGCTGAATCAGGTCGCCGATGTAGTAGATGTTTTCCGCCTTAAGGCAGTTAGCCGAACGTACAGTCAGTTCCAGATCGTCAACCGGGCGAAGCAGGATCGGATCGATCTCGTCTTCCTGCTCGACAACCACTGGCTCACTGTCACCCTTGAGGTCGACGAACGCAGCCAACTGCTGTTGCAGGATGGTTGCAGCGCGGCGGATAGCCTCTTCAGGATCCAGGGTACCGTTGGTTTCCAGATCAATAACCAGCTTGTCCAGGTTGGTACGCTGTTCGACACGGGCGTTTTCCACCACGTATGCGATACGGCGAACCGGGCTGAACGAAGAGTCAAGCTGCAAGCGACCGATGCTGCGGCTTTCGTCTTCATCGCTCTGACGCGAGTCTGCCGGTTCATAACCACGACCACGAGCTACGGTGAGCTTCATGTTCAGGGCGCCGTTAGACGCCAGGTTAGCGATTACGTGATCGGGGTTAACGATCTCGACATCATGATCCAGCTGAATATCGGCAGCGGTAACCACCCCCGAACCCTTCTTCGACAAGGTCAGCGTAACTTCGTCACGACCGTGCAGCTTGATAGCCAGACCTTTAAGGTTCAACAGGATTTCAATGACATCTTCCTGTACGCCTTCGATGGCGCTGTACTCGTGGAGTACACCGTCAATCTCGGCCTCGACTACTGCACAGCCGGGCATTGAGGACAACAGGATGCGGCGCAGCGCGTTGCCCAGGGTGTGGCCGAAACCACGCTCGAGAGGCTCGAGAGTGATCTTGGCGCGGGTTGGACTGACAACCTGCACATCAATATGGCGGGGTGTCAGGAACTCATTTACCGAAATCTGCATGGATGCACCTATTTTCTAGCCCTTACTTGGAGTAGAGCTCGACAATCAGGCTTTCGTTGATGTCGGCGGACAGATCACTGCGAGCTGGAACGTTCTTGAAAACGCCCGACTTCTTCTCAGTGTCTACTTCTACCCATTCTACGCGGCCACGTTGGGCACACAGATCGAGAGCTTGGACAATGCGAAGTTGGTTCTTTGCTTTCTCGCGAACAGCAACCACGTCACCAGCACGAACCTGGTAGGACGGAACGTTTACGGTTTGACCGTTAACGCTGATCGACTTGTGCGATACCAGCTGACGGGATTCGGCACGAGTAGAACCGAAACCCATACGGTATACAACGTTGTCCAGACGGCATTCGAGCAGTTGCAACAGGTTTTCGCCGGTTGCGCCTTTCTTGCCAGCAGCTTCTTTGTAGTAGCCGCTGAATTGACGCTCGAGAACGCCGTAGATACGACGGACCTTCTGCTTTTCACGCAGTTGGGTGCCGTAATCGGACTGGCGACCGCGGCGTTGGCCGTGGATACCAGGTGCTGCTTCGATGTTGCACTTCGATTCGATCGCGCGCACGCCGCTCTTCAGGAAGAGATCGGTGCCTTCGCGACGAGCGAGTTTGCATTTTGGACCAATGTAACGAGCCATTCTTTACAATCTCCTGGATTACACGCGGCGCTTCTTCGGCGGACGGCACCCGTTGTGCGGGATTGGCGTCACGTCGGTGATGCTGGCGATCTTGTAGCCACAGCCGTTCAAAGCACGAACTGCGGATTCACGACCTGGACCTGGACCCTTGACGTTGACGTCGAGGTTTTTCAGGCCGTATTCCAGCGCAGCTTGACCAGCACGCTCAGCAGCTACTTGAGCAGCGAACGGGGTGGACTTGCGGGAACCGCGGAAACCCGAACCACCGGAGGTAGCCCAGGAAAGAGCGTTACCTTGACGGTCGGTAATGGTCACGATGGTGTTGTTAAAAGAAGCATGGATGTGGGCGATGCCATCAACCACTGTCTTTTTAACTTTTTTACGAGGACGAGCAGCAGGTTTTGCCATGATTAAATTCCTGTCGATTCGCTGGGGCGATTACTTGCGGATCGGCTTACGCGGACCTTTACGGGTACGCGCGTTGGTCTTGGTACGCTGACCGCGTACTGGCAGACCACGACGATGACGCAGACCGCGATAGCAACCGAGGTCCATCAAGCGCTTGATTTTCATGTTGACTTCGCGACGCAGGTCACCTTCAGTGGTGAACTTCGCCACTTCGCCACGCAGCTGTTCAATCTGCTCGTCGCTCAGATCTTTGATCTTTGCCGCTGGGTTGACCCCAGCCACTGCACAAATTTTCTGCGCAGTAGTGCGACCAACACCATAGATGTAGGTCAGCGAGATAACAGTATGCTTGTTATCTGGAATGTTGACGCCTGCAATACGGGCCATTCAGTGGGACTCCAATTGACAGCTACCTACGCCCCGGAAGCCAAGAAATAGGGCGCGAGATAATATCGCTGTAATAACAAATAATCAACCCGGCAGCGCACTAGCTGCCGGGCTTAAAGCACAATCACACTCAGCCTTGGCGCTGTTTGTGACGCGGTTCCGCGCTGCAAATTACTCGAACAACACCTTCGCGGCGAATAATCTTGCAGTTACGGCACAGCTTTTTCACCGATGCACGAACTTTCATCACCAACTCCTCGAACCTTATGGACGCTACTCAGCGCAGCATGCCGCTGCCGTAGCCCTTCAGGTTGGCTTTCTTCATCAGGGATTCGTACTGGTGCGAAACGAGGTGCGATTGTACTTGGGACATGAAGTCCATCACAACCACGACCACGATCAGCAACGAGGTCCCGCCAAGGTAGAACGGTACGTTTGCCGCAACCACCAGGAACTGGGGCAACAAGCAGACGGCCGTCATGTAAAGAGCACCGAACATGGTCAAGCGAGTCAGAACGCCATCAATGTAGCGCGCAGACTGCTCACCTGGACGGATACCCGGAATAAAGGCACCGGACTTCTTCAGGTTTTCCGCTACGTCTTTCGGATTGAACATCAACGCCGTATAGAAGAAGCAGAAGAAAATAATCCCTGCACTAAACAGCAGAATATTCAACGGCTGACCAGGAGCGATCGACTGCGAGATGTCCTGCAACCAGCCCATACCTTCAGACTGGCCGAACCAGGCACCCAACGAAGCCGGGAACAGCAAGATGCTGCTCGCGAAAATAGCCGGGATAACGCCGGCCATGTTCACCTTCAACGGCAAGTGGCTGGTCTGCGCAGCAAACACCTTGCGGCCCTGCTGACGCTTGGCGTAGTGAACAGCAATACGACGCTGACCACGCTCAATGAACACCACGAAACCGATAATCGCTACTGCCAGCAAACCGATGGCAACCAGGGCGAAAATGTTGATATCACCCTGACGCGCAGACTCGAAAGACTGCCCGATCGCTCTCGGAAGACCGGCGACGATACCTGCGAAGATCAACATCGAGATACCGTTGCCAACACCACGCTCAGTAATCTGCTCACCCAACCACATCATGAACATCGCGCCTGCCACAAACGTGGAAACCGCGACGAAATGGAAGCTGAAGTCAGCAGTGAACGAAACGCCCTGCCCTGCCAGGCCAATGGACATGCCAATGGCCTGGACGAGAGCGAGTACGACAGTGCCGTAGCGGGTGTACTGGCTGATCTTGCGACGGCCAGCTTCACCTTCCTTCTTCAACTGCTCCAGTTGCGGGCTGACGGCTGTCATCAGTTGCATGATGATCGATGCCGAAATGTACGGCATGATCCCCAGTGCAAAGATGCTCATCCGCTCAAGCGCGCCGCCGGAAAACATGTTGAACAAGCTAAGAATGGTCCCCTCATTCTGTCGAAACAGGTCTGCGAGTCGGTCCGGGTTGATACCTGGAACCGGGATGTGTGCGCCTATTCGGTAGACGATAATCGCCAGGAACAGAAAACGCAGACGAGCCCAGAGTTCAGACATACCGCCTTTGCCGAGCGCAGAGAGAGCACCTTGCTTAGCCATTTATTCCTCGAACTTGCCGCCAGCTGCTTCGATAGCCGCACGCGCACCTTTGGTGGCGCCGATTCCCTTTCCGATGGTGACAGCGCGAGCAACTTCGCCCGACAGCATGATTTTCACACGCTGTACGTTCTGGTTGATCACGTTGGCATCCTTCAGGGACTGCACGGTGACGATGTCGCCGTCCACTTTAGCCAGCTCGGACAGACGCACTTCTGCGCGGTCCATGGCCTTCAGGGAAACGAAACCGAACTTCGGCAGGCGACGATGCAGCGGCTGTTGACCGCCTTCAAAGCCTGGAGCAATGGTGCCACCGGAGCGGGAGGTCTGACCTTTGTGGCCACGGCCACCGGTCTTGCCCAAACCACTACCGATACCACGGCCCGGACGATGCTTTTCGCGACGGGAACCCGGCGCTGGACTCAGATCATTGAGTTTCATCGATTAACCCTCGACACGCAGCATGTAGTAAGCCTTGTTGATCATCCCGCGATTCTCGGGAGTATCCTGGACTTCTACAGTGTGACCGATGCGACGCAGACCCAGACCCTTAACGCACAGTTTGTGGTTAGGGATGCGGCCGGTCATGCTTTTGATCAGCGTAACTTTTACGGTAGCCATGATCAGAAGATCTCCTTGACGCTTTTGCCACGCTTGGCGGCAATGGATTCAGGAGACTGCATTGCTTTCAAACCCTTGAAAGTGGCGTGAACCACGTTTACTGGGTTAGTCGAGCCGTAGCACTTGGCCAGAACGTTCTGAACGCCAGCAACTTCGAGGACAGCACGCATAGCGCCGCCAGCGATGATACCGGTACCTTCAGAAGCAGGCTGCATGTACACCTTCGAAGCGCCATGGGCAGACTTCATTGCGTACTGCAGGGTGGTGCCGTTCAGATCAACCTGGATCATGTTGCGGCGAGCAGCTTCCATTGCCTTCTGGATCGCAGCAGGCACTTCACGCGACTTGCCACGGCCGAAGCCAACACGGCCTTTACCATCACCAACCACGGTCAACGCGGTGAAAGTGAAGATACGGCCGCCTTTAACGGTTTTGGCTACGCGGTTAACTTGAACCAGCTTCTCGATGTAGCCTTCGTCGCGCTTTTGGTCGTTATTTGACATAACTTAGAACTCCAGCCCAGCTTCACGAGCAGCATCAGCCAGCGCCTTGACGCGGCCGTGGTACTTGAAGCCAGAGCGGTCGAAAGCCACCTGCGAGACGCCAGCGGCTTTAGCACGCGTAGCGACCAGCTGGCCAACCTTAGTGGCCGCGTCGATGTTGCCGGTGGCACCATCACGCAGTTCTTTATCCAAAGTCGAGGCACTTGCCAGGACCTTGTTGCCGTCGGCCGAAATGACCTGGGCGTAGATGTGCTGCGAAGAGCGGAACACGCAGAGACGCACGACTTCGAGTTCGTGCATTTTCAGGCGTGCTTTGCGAGCGCGACGCAGTCGAGTAACTTTTTTGTCGGTCATTTGCTATGCCCTACTTCTTCTTGGCTTCTTTACGACGGACGACTTCGTCCGCGTAGCGCACACCTTTGCCTTTGTACGGCTCTGGTGGACGGAAGTCGCGGATCTCGGCGGCCACTTGACCTACCAGCTGCTTGTCGATGCCCTTGATCAGGATATCGGTCTGGCTAGGAGTCTCAGCGGTGATGCCTTCCGGCAGTTCGTAATCCACTGGGTGCGAGAAGCCAAGAGCCAGGTTCAGAACCGAGCCTTTTGCTTGCGCTTTGTAACCAACACCGACCAGCTGGAGCTTGCGCTCGAAGCCTTGGCTTACGCCTTGGACCATGTTGTTTACCAACGCACGAGTGGTACCAGCCATTGCGCGAGTCTGTTGATCGCCATTGCGAGCAGCGAAACGCAGCTCACCGGCTTCTTCAACGATCTCAACGGACGAATGGATGTTCAGTTCAAGAGTGCCCTTGGCACCCTTCACCGAAAGCTGTTGGCCTGCGAATTTGACTTCGACACCGGCTGGCAGCTTAACGGGGTTCTTAGCGACGCGAGACATGCTTATCCCCCCTTAGAACACAGTGCAAAGAACTTCGCCGCCGACACCGGCAGCGCGCGCAGCACGATCAGTCATCACACCTTTGTTGGTGGAGACGATAGACACGCCCAGACCGCCGCGAACTTTCGGCAGATCCTCGACGGACTTGTACTGACGCAGGCCTGGACGGCTAACGCGCTTCACTTCCTCGATGACCGGACGGCCTTCGAAGTATTTCAGCTCGATGGACAGCAGTGGCTTGATTTCGCTGCTGATCTGATAACCCGCGATGTAACCTTCGTCCTTCAGGACTTTTGCTACAGCCACCTTCAACGTGGAAGACGGCATGCTTACGACGGACTTTTCAGCCATCTGGGCATTACGGATTCGAGTTAGCATGTCCGCTAACGGGTCCTGCATACTCATGGGCTAGACGCTCCTAATGCAAAAAAATTAGCCTTGCGGCTACTACGTGTCGCCGAGAAACTCCGGGCATGAAAAACACGGGCTCAGGCGAGCCGGTCATTCTAGACATACCCCAGAAATGAATCAAGCCCCAAAAGGGGCTTGATTCTGCTTCAAGGCCACCGGCGGTCAGGATCCTGAGATCCCGAACACCGAGACTTTGACAGTGCTTACCAGCTGGCTTTAACCAGACCTGGAACGTCACCACGCATTGCAGCTTGGCGCAGCATGTTACGGCCGAGGCCGAACTTGCGGTATACGCCGTGCGGACGACCAGTCAGGCGGCAGCGGTTACGCATGCGCGAGGCGCTTGCGTCACGTGGCTGCTTCTGCAGTGCTACGGTCGCTTCCCAACGTGCTTCTGGACTTGCGTTCAGATCAACGATGATAGCTTTCAGCGCTGCACGCTTGGTGGCGTACTTGGCAACGGTAAGCTGACGCTTCAGCTCACGGTTCTTCATGCTCTTCTTGGCCATTTTCCTACTCCAATCAGTTGCGGAACGGGAATTTGAAAGCACGCAGCAGAGCGCGACCTTCGTCATCCGATTTGGCAGTGGTGGTCAGGGTAATGTCCAGACCGCGCAGAGCATCGATCTTGTCGTAATCGATTTCCGGGAAAATGATCTGCTCTTTCACGCCCATGCTGTAGTTGCCACGACCGTCGAAGGACTTGGCATTCAGGCCGCGGAAGTCGCGAACCCGAGGCAGGGAGATCGACAGCAGACGATCCAGGAACTCGTACATACGATCGCGACGCAGGGTCACTTTGACACCGATCGGCCAACCTTCGCGGACTTTGAAGCCTGCGATGGATTTGCGAGCGTGAGTCACAACGACTTTCTGGCCGGTGATCTTCTCCAGGTCAGCTACCGCGTGCTCGATGACTTTCTTGTCACCAATCGCTTCGCCCAGACCCATGTTCAGGGTGATCTTGGTAATGCGCGGAACTTCCATCACGTTCGCCAGCTTAAGTTCTTCCTTAAGCTTCGGTGCGATTTCCTTCCGGTAAATCTCTTTCAGTCGTGCCATGGTCTTCTACCTAGCAGTGTTCAAGCATCAACCGCTTTTTGGGTCGACTTGAAGACACGAATTTTTTTGCCGTCTTCTACTTTGAAACCAACGCGGTCAGCCTTGTTGGTTTCGCCGTTGAAAATGGCGACGTTGGAAGCGTGCAGTGGCGCTTCTTTCTCGACGATACCGCCCTGTACGCCCGACATCGGGTTAGGCTTGGTATGGCGCTTGACCAGGTTCAGACCACCAACAACCAGACGGTTGTCAGCGAGAACCTTGAGCACCTTACCGCGCTTGCCCTTGTCTTTGCCGGCGATCACGATGATCTCGTCGTCACGACGAATCTTTTGCATGTCGGATCTCCTTACAGCACTTCTGGGGCGAGCGAGACGATCTTCATGAACTTCTCAGTACGAAGTTCACGGGTCACTGGCCCAAAGATACGGGTGCCGATTGGCTCTTGCTTGTTGTTCAACAGAACAGCAGCGTTGCCATCAAAGCGGATGATGGAGCCGTCAGCGCGACGAACACCATGGCGAGTGCGGACTACAACAGCAGTCATCACTTGACCTTTCTTCACTTTACCGCGAGGAATTGCTTCCTTGACGGTAACTTTGATGATGTCGCCAATAGCAGCGTAACGACGATGGGAGCCACCCAGCACCTTGATGCACATAACGCGGCGAGCGCCGCTGTTATCGGCCACATCAAGCATGGATTGAGTCTGAATCATATAATTTCTCCGACCCCTAGCCCTTAGACTTCCACAGCGCGTTCGAGAACATCAACCAGCGCCCAAGATTTGGTCTTGGCCATCGGACGGGTTTCACGAATAGTGACCTTGTCGCCGATGTGGCACTGATTGGTTTCGTCGTGCGCGTGCAGCTTAGTCGAACGCTTAACGTATTTACCGTAGATCGGGTGCTTAACGCGACGCTCGATCAGAACGGTGATGGTTTTGTCCATCTTGTCGCTGACAACACGGCCAGTCAGCGTACGGACAGTTTTTTCGGCTTCAGCCATGATTACTTACCTGCCTGCTGGTTGAGCACAGTTTTCACGCGAGCGATGTCACGCTTAACTTGCGAGAGCAGATGAGACTGCCCCAACTGGCCAGTTGCTTTCTGCATACGCAGATTGAACTGGTCGCGCAGCAGGCCGAGCAGTTGCTCGTTCAGCTGCTGTGCTGATTTTTCACGAAGTTCATTCGCTTTCATCACATCACCGTCCGTTTAACAAAGGAGGTGGCGAGCGGCAGCTTTGCAGCAGCCAGGGCGAAAGCCTCACGCGCCAGCTCTTCAGAAACACCCTCGATTTCATACAGGACTTTGCCTGGCTGAATCTGGGCAACCCAGTACTCCACGTTACCCTTACCTTTACCCATCCGAACTTCGAGTGGCTTCTTGGTGACAGGCTTGTCCGGGAATACACGGATCCAGATCTTGCCGCCACGTTTTACGTGACGGGTCAGAGCACGACGCGCTGACTCGATCTGACGAGCGGTGAGACGACCACGAGCAACAGACTTCAGCGCGAACTCGCCGAAGCTGACTTTGCTACCGCGCAATGCCAGGCCACGGTTGTGACCGGTCATCTGCTTGCGGAACTTCGTACGCTTTGGTTGCAACATTTGGCGTACCCCTTACTTAGCAGCTTTTTTACGAGGCGCTGGTGCTTGTGGTTTCAGCTCTTCTTGGCGACCACCAATTACTTCGCCTTTGAAGATCCAAACCTTTACACCGATCACACCGTAGGTGGTGTGAGCTTCGTAGTTGGCATAGTCGATGTCGGCACGCAGGGTGTGCAGTGGCACACGACCTTCGCGATACCATTCAGTACGTGCGATTTCAGCACCGCCGAGACGACCGCTCACTTGGATTTTGATGCCTTTGGCACCAATGCGAATTGCGTTCTGTACAGCGCGCTTCATAGCGCGACGGAACATTACGCGACGCTCCAGCTGCTGAGCTACGCTCTGCGCAACCAGCATACCGTCGAGTTCCGGCTTGCGGATCTCTTCGATATTGATGTGCACAGGCACACCCATTTGCTTGGTCAGGTCCTGACGCAGTTTCTCAACATCTTCACCTTTCTTCCCGATAACGATACCTGGACGAGCGGTGTGGATGGTGATACGTGCAGTCTGAGCCGGACGATGGATATCGATACGGCTTACGGACGCGCTTTTTAGTTTGTCTTGGAGATACTCACGCACCTTCAGATCAGCGAACAAGTAGTCCGCATAAGTCCGACCGTCTGCGTACCAGACGGAGGTGTGCTCCTTGACGATTCCCAGGCGAATGCCAATGGGATGTACTTTCTGACCCATCTCTTCGACTCCGTTACTTGTCAGCAACCTTGACAGTGATATGGCAAGACCGCTTGACGATGCGATCAGCACGGCCTTTGGCACGTGGCATGATGCGCTTCAGCGAACGCCCTTCGTTGACGAAAACGGTGCTGACCTTCAGGTCATCAACGTCTGCGCCTTCGTTATGCTCGGCGTTGGCTACGGCCGACTCCAGCACTTTTTTCATGATCTCGGCGGCTTTCTTACTGCTGAAAGCCAACAGGTTGAGCGCTTCGCCCACCTTCTTCCCGCGGATCTGGTCGGCGACCAAGCGGGCTTTCTGGGCGGAGATTCGAGCGCCCGACAACTTAGCGGCTACTTCCATTTCCTTACCCCTTAACGCTTGGCTTTCTTGTCAGCCACGTGCCCACGGTATGTGCGGGTACCGGCGAACTCGCCCAGTTTGTGGCCGACCATGTCTTCGTTCACGAGAACTGGGACGTGCTGGCGACCGTTGTGTACTGCGATGGTCAGACCGACCATTTGTGGCAGGATCATCGAACGACGCGACCAGGTCTTAACTGGTTTGCGATCGTTCTTTTCCGCCGCCACTTCGATCTTCTTCAGTAGGTGAAGATCAATAAAAGGACCTTTTTTCAGAGAACGTGGCACTGTCGTATCCCTCTATTTACTTGCGACGACGGACGATCATTTTGTCGGTACGCTTATTACCACGAGTCTTCGCGCCCTTAGTCGGGAAGCCCCATGGCGATACCGGATGACGACCACCAGAGGTACGACCTTCACCACCACCATGTGGGTGGTCAACCGGGTTCATGGCAACACCACGAACGGTTGGGCGAACGCCACGCCAGCGCTTGGCACCAGCTTTACCCAACGAACGCAGGCTGTGCTCGGAGTTCGAGACTTCGCCCAGGGTCGCACGGCATTCAGCCAGTACTTTACGCATCTCACCAGAACGCAGACGCAGGGTCACGTAGACACCCTCACGAGCGATCAGCTGAGCCGAAGCACCAGCGGAACGAGCGATTTGCGCGCCTTTACCTGGCTTCAATTCGATGCCGTGTACGGTGCTACCAACTGGAATGTTACGCAGTTGCAGAGCGTTGCCCGGCTTGATCGGTGCCAGGGCACCTGCGATCAGCTGGTCGCCAGCACTCACGCCTTTAGGGGCGATGATGTAGCGACGCTCGCCATCTGCGTACAGCAGCAGAGCGATGTGAGCAGTACGGTTTGGATCGTATTCGATACGCTCGACGGTGGCAGCGATGCCATCCTTGTCGTTGCGACGGAAGTCGACCAGACGATAATGCTGCTTATGACCACCACCCACGTGACGTGTAGTGATACGGCCATTGTTGTTACGACCACCAGACTTCGATTTTTTCTCGAGCAGCGGTGCGTGAGGAGCGCCTTTATGCAGCTCCTGGTTGACCACCTTGACCACAAAACGGCGGCCAGGGGAAGTCGGTTTGCATTTAACGATTGCCATGATGCACCCCTTCCTTACTCAGCACTGCTGCTGAAATCGAGATCTTGGCCTGGCTGAAGGGAGATAACTGCCTTCTTCCAGTCATTACGCTTGCCCAGACCGCGAGCAGTGCGCTTGCTTTTACCCAGAACGTTCAGGGTAGTCACGCGCTCTACTTTCACGCTGAACAGGCTTTCGACGGCCTTCTTGATTTCCAGCTTGGTTGCGTCGGTAGCAACCTTGAAAACGAACTGGCCTTTCTTGTCTGCCAGAACCGTAGCCTTCTCGGAAACGTGCGGGCCAAGCAGAACTTTAAATACGCGTTCCTGGTTCATCCCAGCAGCTCCTCGAATTTCTTCACGGCCGACACGGTGATCAACACCTTGTCGTATGCGATCAGACTGACCGGATCGGAACCCTGTACGTCACGAACATCGACGTGCGGCAGGTTACGAGCAGCCAGGTACAGGTTCTGATCAACAGCGTCAGACACGATCAAGACGTCAGTCAGGCCCATGCCGTTCAGCTTGTTCAGCAGATCTTTGGTTTTCGGTGCTTCAACAGCGAAGTCCTGAACCACGACCAGACGATCAGTACGCACCAGCTCAGCAAGGATGGAACGCATTGCTGCGCGATACATCTTCTTGTTCAGCTTCTGGGAGTGATCCTGAGGACGAGCTGCGAAAGTGGTACCGCCGCCACGCCAGATTGGGCTACGGATAGTACCGGCACGAGCACGGCCAGTACCTTTCTGACGCCATGGGCGCTTACCGCCACCGGAAACGTCGGAACGGGTCTTTTGCTGCTTGCTACCTTGACGGCCGCCAGCCATGTAGGCCACGACTGCTTGGTGAACCAGCGTCTCGTTGAATTCGCCGCCAAATGTCAGTTCGGAAACTTCGATCGCTTGAGCGTCATTTACATTTAATTGCATGTCAGCTTCCCCTTAACCGCGAGCCTTGGCTGCTGGACGTACAACCACGTTGCCGCCAGTAGCGCCAGGAACAGCGCCCTTGACCAACAACAGATTGCGTTCAGCGTCCACGCGCACTACTTCGAGGGACTGCACGGTCACGCGCTCGGCGCCCATATGACCGGACATTTTCTTGCCCTTGAATACACGACCAGGAGTCTGGCACTGGCCGATAGAGCCTGGAACGCGGTGGGATACGGAGTTACCGTGGGTGTTATCTTGCCCGCGGAAGTTCCAACGCTTGATCGTACCCTGGAAGCCTTTACCTTTGGACTGACCGGTTACATCAACCAGTTGACCAGCAGCGAAGATTTCAGCATTGATCAGATCGCCGGCCTGGTACTCGCCTTCTTCAAGACGGAATTCCAGTACGGTACGACCAGCGGCAACGTTCGCCTTGGCGAAGTGGCCAGCTTGAGCAGCTGTTACACGCGAAGCACGACGCTCGCCGACAGTGACTTGCACTGCACGATAGCCATCGGTCTCTTCAGTTTTGAACTGGGTGACGCGATTCGGCTCGATCTCAATGACCGTGACCGGAATGGAGACACCTTCTTCGGTGAAAATACGGGTCATACCGCATTTACGACCGACTACACCAATAGTCATGTTGTAAACCTCATGAGTGTACGGGGCTTTCACCCGCTATGGCCGCCCATTTCAGAGCGTTACACGACTAAGACCGAGTCTTAGCCGAGGCTGATCTGCACTTCCACACCGGCCGCAAGATCGAGCTTCATAAGTGCATCAACGGTTTTATCCGTTGGCTGGACGATGTCCAGAACGCGCTTATGAGTACGGATCTCGTACTGGTCACGCGCGTCTTTGTTGACGTGCGGGGAGACCAGAACGGTGAACCGCTCTTTACGGGTAGGCAGTGGAATTGGACCACGCACTTGAGCACCAGTACGTTTCGCGGTTTCCACGATTTCCTGGGTGGATTGGTCGATCAGGCGATGGTCAAAAGCCTTCAACCTGATACGGATTTGCTGATTTTGCATTGGATTTCAGACTCCGGCTGCTATTCCCACCGGGCGCAATACGCCCGTTAAAAGGAGGCGCAATTCTATAGACGCCCCTGATAGGTGTCAACCCAATAAAAAAGCCCCCGCTAAGCGGGGGCTTTTTCAACTCATCAGGCAGACTCTAAAAGAGACTTACTCGATGACTTTGGCTACGACGCCAGCGCCGACGGTACGACCGCCTTCACGGATAGCGAAACGCAGACCGTCTTCCATCGCGATGGTTTTGATCAGAGTGACAGTCATCTGGATGTTGTCACCTGGCATTACCATTTCAACGCCTTCTGGCAGCTCGCAGTTACCAGTCACGTCAGTTGTACGGAAGTAGAACTGTGGACGGTAGCCTTTGAAGAACGGAGTATGACGACCGCCTTCTTCCTTACTCAGAACGTAAACTTCTGCAACGAACTTGGTGTGTGGCTTGACGGTGCCTGGCTTGACCAGAACCTGACCACGCTCAACGTCGTCACGCTTGGTGCCGCGCAGCAGCACGCCGCAGTTCTCGCCAGCACGACCTTCGTCCAGCAGCTTACGGAACATTTCAACGCCGGTGCAGGTAGTTTTCTGAGTGTCGCGCAGACCGACGATCTCAACTTCTTCCTGGATGCGGACGATGCCACGCTCAACACGACCAGTCACAACAGTACCGCGACCAGAGATCGAGAATACGTCTTCGATTGGCATCAGGAACGGCTTGTCGATAGCACGCTCTGGCTCTGGGATGTAGCTGTCCAGAGTTTCCACCAGCTTCTTGACAGCAGTGGTGCCCATTTCGTTGTCGTCTTGGCCGTTCAGAGCCATCAGAGCCGAACCGATGATGATTGGAGTGTCATCACCTGGGAAGTCGTAAGTGCTCAGCAGGTCGCGCACTTCCATCTCAACCAGTTCCAGCAGCTCAGCGTCGTCAACCATGTCAGCCTTGTTCAGGAAGACAACGATGTACGGAACGCCTACCTGACGGGACAGCAGGATGTGCTCACGGGTTTGTGGCATCGGACCATCAGCGGCCGAGCAAACCAGGATCGCGCCGTCCATCTGGGCAGCACCGGTGATCATGTTTTTTACGTAGTCGGCGTGACCTGGGCAGTCAACGTGTGCGTAGTGACGCACGGCCGAATCGTATTCAACGTGAGCGGTGTTGATGGTGATACCGCGAGCTTTTTCTTCCGGGGCGCTGTCGATCTTGTCGAAGTCAACCTTGGCCGAACCGAAAACTTCGGAGCAGACACGGGTCAGAGCAGCGGTCAGAGTGGTTTTACCGTGGTCAACGTGACCGATGGTGCCAACGTTGACGTGCGGTTTGTTACGTTCAAATTTTTCTTTAGCCACGACAATTAACTCCTAGCCTAAAGGGGCTGAATCAGCCTTGTTTTTTAACGATAGCTTCGACGACGTTCGACGGAGCCTCGGAGTATTTGGAGAATTCCATAGAGTAGCTCGCGCGACCCTGGGACATGGAACGAACGTCGGTTGCGTAACCGAACATCTCGCCCAGCGGAACCTCGGCACGGATAACCTTACCGGAAACCGTGTCTTCCATACCCTGGATCAGACCGCGACGACGGTTCAGGTCACCCATCACGTCGCCCATGTAGTCCTCAGGTGTTACGACTTCAACCTTCATGATCGGCTCAAGAACAACACCGCCACCTTTGGTAGCCAGTTGCTTGGTCGCCATGGAGGCCGCCACCTTGAACGCCATCTCGTTGGAGTCGACGTCGTGGTAAGAACCATCGAACACGGTAGCCTTCAGGCCGATCAGCGGATAGCCGGCGACAACGCCGTTCTTCATCTGCTCTTCGATACCCTTCTGGATAGCAGGGATGTATTCCTTCGGAACCACACCACCAACTACTTCGTTCACGAACTGCAGACCTTCCTGACCTTCGTCAGCAGGCGCAAAACGGATCCAGCAGTGGCCGAACTGACCACGACCGCCGGACTGGCGAACGAACTTGCCTTCGATCTCACAAGCCTTCGTGATCTTCTCACGATAGGAAACCTGTGGCTTACCGATGTTGGCTTCGACGTTGAACTCGCGGCGCATCCGGTCAACCAGGATGTCCAGGTGCAACTCACCCATGCCGGAGATGATCGTTTGACCAGTCTCTTCATCGGTCTTGACGCGGAAAGACGGGTCTTCCTGAGCGAGTTTGCCCAGAGCGATACCCATTTTTTCCTGGTCATCCTTGGTTTTCGGCTCAACGGCAACCGAGATAACCGGCTCCGGGAAGTCCATGCGAACCAGGATGATTGGCTTGTCAGCGGAGCACAGGGTGTCACCAGTGGTGACGTCCTTCATGCCGATCAGGGCCGCGATGTCGCCAGCGCGTACTTCCTTGATCTCTTCGCGGGTGTTTGCGTGCATTTGCACCATACGACCCACGCGCTCTTTCTTGCCCTTGACCGAGTTGATCACGCCGTCGCCGGAGTTCAACACGCCCGAGTAAACGCGAGCGAATGTCAGGGTACCCACGAATGGGTCGGTAGCGATCTTGAACGCCAGAGCCGAGAACGGCTCGTTGTCGTCTGCATGACGCTCCATTTCGACAGTCTCGTCATCCGGGTCGGAACCCTTGATGGCTGGAATGTCGACCGGTGCAGGCAGGTAGTCGATAACGGCGTCGAGAACCAGGGGAACACCCTTGTTCTTGAAGGAAGAACCGCAAACAGCCAGAACGATTTCACCAGCGATAGTACGCTGACGCAGAGCAGCCTTGATCTCTTCGATCGACAGCTCTTCGCCTTCCAGGTACTTGTTCATCAGCTCTTCGTTGGCTTCGGCAGCAGCCTCAACCATGTTGCTGCGCCACTCTTCAGCCAGCTCTTGCAGCTCAGCCGGGATCGGACCACGAATGGCAGCCATACCCTTGTCGCCGTCGTTCCAGCGAACAGCTTCCATGGTCATCAGATCGATCTGACCTTCGAAGTTGTCTTCGGAACCGATAGCCAGCTGGATAGGCACCGGGGTGTGACCCAGACGCTGCTTGATCTGACCGATCACGCGCAGGAAGTTGGCACCAGCACGGTCCATCTTGTTTACGTAAACAAGACGCGGAACGCCGTATTTATTGGCTTGACGCCATACGGTTTCAGACTGAGGCTCAACACCGGAAGTACCGCAGAACACAACGACAGCGCCGTCGAGTACGCGCAGCGAACGCTCTACTTCAATGGTGAAGTCAACGTGGCCGGGGGTATCGATGATGTTGAAGCGGTGCTTAGGGAATTGCTTGTTCGAGCCTTCCCAGAAAGCAGTAGTAGCAGCGGAGGTAATGGTAATACCCCGCTCCTGCTCTTGTACCATCCAGTCCATGGTCGCGGCGCCATCATGCACCTCGCCCATTTTGTGGTTTACGCCCGTGTAGAACAGGACGCGCTCAGTGGTAGTGGTTTTACCCGCATCCACGTGAGCAACGATACCAATGTTACGGTAGCGTTTAATATCGGTTGTACGAGCCATAAAGCCCTCGCAAATTGAGTGACGCTAAAATTAGAAGCGGTAGTGCGAGAAAGCCTTGTTGGCCTCAGCCATACGGTGCACGTCTTCACGCTTCTTAACTGCAGCACCTTTACCTTCAGCAGCGTCCAGCAGCTCACCAGCCAAACGCAGAGCCATGGACTTCTCGCCGCGCTTGCGGGCGAAGTCTACGAGCCAGCGCATGGCCAGAGCGTTACGACGGGACGGACGAACTTCGACCGGAACCTGGTAGGTAGCACCGCCTACGCGGCGCGACTTCACTTCGACCAGCGGAGCGATGGCGTCGAGTGCTTTTTCGAAGAGTTCCAGGGGATCGGAGTTCTTGCGCTCTTTAACTTTTTCCAGCGCGCCATAAACGATACGCTCGGCAACGGCTTTCTTGCCGCTTTCCATTACGTGGTTCATGAACTTGGCGAGAATCTGGCTTCCGTATTTCGGATCGTCCAGAATCTCACGTTTGGCTGCTACGCGACGTCTTGGCATTGATAAGCCCTCAAACGGTCTTCAGGTTAGCCCGGGACAGCAAACGCGTGCCCGACCTTACTCTTATCGACTCAATAAAAATGAAAAACTGCAAAACGACCGATTACTTCGGACGCTTGGTACCGTACTTCGAACGACCCTGGTTACGGCCTTTAACGCCGGAGGTATCCAAGGAGCCGCGAACGGTGTGGTAACGAACACCTGGCAAGTCTTTTACACGACCGCCGCGGATCAGTACCACGCTGTGCTCTTGCAGGTTGTGGCCTTCACCGCCGATGTACGAGGAAACCTCGAAACCGTTGGTCAGACGCACACGGCATACTTTACGCAGTGCCGAGTTAGGTTTTTTCGGCGTGGTGGTATACACACGGGTGCATACGCCACGACGTTGCGGGCAGTTCTGCAGCGCAGGTACGTCGGATTTCTCGACGATACGCTTACGCGGCTGACGTACCAGCTGGTTGATAGTTGCCATCTACTAGCTCCACTGTTGTCTTGCGACGCTATTGTCTTACAAGAAAAGCAAAATGGCAGGAACGAATTCCCGCCAAATTTAGGGGATCAAGAGTCTAAAGAGGATCTTGTCCCCAGTCAAGGCAAGGCCCCGACCTCCCCGCCCGCCGGATCTCGACAATTTGTCTCGATCCGGCGAATGGGGCGACCAGGGCCAGGCACTTAATTACCGCAGAACTCAGTTACCGCTCGAGTTCAACGCTTCGGTCAGTGCAGCTTCCACTTCACTGGCGCTTACGCGCAACGGCTTGTCTGCATCACGGCGACGCTTGCGCTCGCTGTGATAGGCCAAACCGGTACCAGCCGGGATCAGACGACCCACGACCACGTTTTCCTTCAGGCCGCGCAGGTAATCGCGCTTGCCGGTAACCGCCGCCTCGGTCAGTACCCGGGTGGTTTCCTGGAAGGAAGCCGCCGAGATGAACGATTCGGTGGACAACGACGCCTTGGTGATACCCAGCAGAACGCGGGTGAACTTGGCGACAAACTTGTCTTCCGTGCTCAGGCGCTCGTTCTCTACCAGTACGTGAGTCAGTTCCATCTGGTCGCCCTTGATGAAGCTGGAGTCACCGGACTCGGAGATCTCAACTTTACGCAGCATCTGACGCAGAATGGTCTCGATGTGCTTGTCGTTGATCTTCACGCCTTGCAGACGGTAAACGTCCTGGATCTCGTTCACGATGTACTTGGCCAGCGCACTCACACCCAGCAGACGCAGGATGTCGTGTGGATCGCTCGGGCCGTCGGAGATAACTTCGCCGCGGTTTACCTGTTCGCCTTCGAAGACGTTCAGGTGGCGCCACTTCGGAATCAGCTCTTCATACGGATCGCTACCGTCGTTCGGGGTGATAACCAGACGGCGCTTGCCCTTGGTCTCTTTACCGAACGCGATGGTGCCGCTGACTTCAGCCAGAATCGAAGCTTCTTTCGGACGACGGGCTTCGAACAGGTCGGCAACACGCGGCAGACCACCGGTGATGTCACGAGTCTTCGAAGTTTCTTGCGGGATACGAGCGATAACATCACCGATCGCGATCCGCGCACCGTCGGCCACACCGACCAGGGCGTTGGCTGGCAGGAAGTACTGAGCGATTACGTCAGTGCCTGGCAGCAACAGGTCCTTGCCGTTGTCGTCGACCATCTTAACGGCTGGACGGATGTCCTTGCCGGCAGCTGGACGATCTTTGGCGTCAAGTACTTCAATGTTGGTCATACCGGTCAATTCGTCGGTCTGACGCTTGATCGTGATGCCTTCTTCCATGCCCACGTAGGTCACGGTACCTTTCATCTCAGTGACGATCGGGTGAGTGTGCGGATCCCACTTGGCCACGATTGCGCCAGCTTCGACCTTGTCACCTTCCTTCACCGAAATCACAGCACCGTAAGGCAGCTTGTAACGCTCGCGCTCACGACCGAAGTCGTCCGCGATCGCCAGCTCACCCGAACGGGATACAGCTACCAGATGACCATCCACACGCTCAACGTGCTTCAGGTTGTGCAGACGGACAGTACCGCCGTTCTTCACCTGAACGCTGTCGGCTGCGGAGGTCCGGCTTGCCGCACCACCGATGTGGAACGTACGCATCGTCAGCTGGGTACCCGGCTCACCGATGGACTGGGCAGCGATAACGCCGACCGCTTCACCGATGTTCACCTGGTGACCGCGAGCCAGGTCGCGACCGTAGCACTTGGCGCAGATGCCGTAGCGGGTTTCACAGCTGATCGGAGAACGCACGATCACTTCGTCGATGCTGTTGAGTTCGATGAACTCGACCCACTTCTCGTCGACCAGGGTGCCAGCAGGAACGATCACGTCCTCGGTACCCGGCTTGAAGACGTCACGGGCAATGACACGACCCAGTACGCGTTCACCCAACGGCTCAACAACGTCACCGCCTTCAATGTGCGGCGTCATCAGCAGGCCATGTTCGGTGCCGCAATCGATCTCGGTCACGACCAGATCCTGCGCCACGTCTACCAGACGACGAGTCAGGTAACCGGAGTTCGCCGTTTTCAACGCGGTATCCGCAAGACCCTTACGAGCACCGTGCGTGGAAATGAAGTACTGGAGTACGCTCAAACCTTCACGGAAGTTCGCTGTAATCGGGGTCTCGATGATGGAACCGTCCGGCTTGGCCATCAGGCCACGCATACCGGCGAGCTGACGGATCTGCGCAGCAGAACCCCGTGCGCCCGAGTCGGCCATCATGTACATCGAGTTGAAGGACTCCTGGTCGACTTCCTCGCCATGACGGTCGATGACCTTCTCTTTCGAGAGGTTGGCCATCATCGCCTTGGAAACTTCGTCGTTCGCCTTGGACCAGAGGTCGATTACCTTGTTGTACTTCTCGCCCTGGGTTACCAGGCCGGAGGCGTACTGACTTTCGATCTCTTTCACTTCTTCGGTAGCAGTACCGATGATGCGGGCTTTTTCATCCGGGATAACGAAGTCGTTAACACCGATGGAAACACCGGAGATGGTCGAATAGGCAAAACCGGTGTACATCAACTGGTCAGCGAAGATCACGGTCTCTTTCAAACCAACCACGCGGTAGCACTGGTTGATCAGCTTGGAGATCGCCTTTTTCTTCATCGGCAGGTTGACGACGTCAAACGACAGACCTTTCGGCACCACCTGGAACAACAACGCACGGCCGACGGTAGTGTCGACGATACGGGTGTTGGTCACGCTGTTGCCGTCACGATCGTTCACCGTTTCGTTGATCCGCACCTTGACCTTGGCGTGCAGTGCGGCTTCGCCGGCACGGAACACACGGTCAACTTCCTGCAGATCCGCAAACACACGACCTTCGCCCTTGGCGTTGATCGCTTCACGAGTCATGTAGTACAGACCCAATACAACGTCCTGCGACGGAACGATGATTGGCTCACCGTTGGCTGGCGACAGGATGTTGTTGGTAGACATCATCAACGCGCGCGCTTCGAGCTGGGCTTCCAGCGTCAGCGGCACGTGCACGGCCATTTGGTCGCCGTCGAAGTCGGCGTTGTACGCAGCACAGACCAGTGGGTGCAGCTGGATAGCCTTACCTTCGATCAGTACCGGTTCAAACGCCTGGATACCCAGACGGTGAAGGGTCGGTGCACGGTTGAGCAACACTGGGTGTTCGCGAATCACTTCGGCGAGAACGTCCCAGACCTCTGGCAGCTCGCGCTCGACCATCTTCTTCGCAGCCTTGATGGTGGTCGCCAGACCACGCATTTCCAGCTTGCCGAAAATGAACGGCTTGAACAGTTCCAGAGCCATCTTCTTAGGCAGACCGCACTGATGCAGACGCAGGGTCGGACCTACGGTAATTACCGAACGACCGGAGTAGTCAACGCGCTTACCGAGCAAGTTCTGACGGAAACGACCCTGCTTACCCTTGATCATGTCAGCCAGGGATTTCAGAGGACGCTTGTTGGAACCGGTGATAGCGCGGCCACGACGACCGTTGTCGAGCAATGCGTCGACCGCTTCCTGCAACATACGCTTTTCGTTGCGCACGATGATGTCCGGAGCGGACAGGTCGAGCAGGCGCTTCAAGCGGTTGTTACGGTTGATCACCCGACGATACAGATCGTTGAGGTCGGAAGTCGCGAAACGACCGCCATCGAGCGGAACCAGTGGACGCAGATCTGGCGGCAGAACCGGCAGAACGGTCAGCACCATCCACTCTGGCAGGTTGCCGGAACCCTGGAAGGCCTCCATCAACTTCAGACGCTTGGACAGCTTCTTGATCTTGGTTTCGGAGTTGGTTTGCGGAATTTCTTCACGCAGACGGCCAATCTCGTGCTCCAGGTCGATCGCGTGCAGCAGTTCGCGGACAGCTTCAGCACCCATGCGGGCATCGAAATCGTCGCCGAATTCTTCCAGCGCCTCGAAATACTGCTCGTCGTTCAGCAGCTGACCTTTTTCAAGGGTGGTCATGCCTGGATCGATAACGACATAGCTCTCGAAGTAGAGAACACGCTCGATATCACGCAGGGTCATGTCCATCAGCAGGCCGATACGGGACGGCAGCGATTTCAGGAACCAGATGTGGGCAACCGGCGATGCCAGCTCGATGTGCGCCATGCGCTCACGACGAACTTTTGCCAGTGCAACTTCAACGCCGCACTTCTCGCAGATAACACCACGGTGCTTCAAGCGCTTGTACTTACCGCACAGGCACTCGTAATCCTTTACCGGGCCAAAGATCTTGGCGCAGAACAGGCCGTCACGCTCAGGTTTGAACGTACGGTAGTTGATGGTTTCCGGCTTTTTCACTTCACCGAACGACCACGAACGGATCATCTCAGGCGAGGCCAATCCGATACGGATGGCGTCGAACTCTTCGACTTGACCCTGGTTTTTCAGCAAATTCAGTAGGTCTTTCAAGGCCTTTCCTCCTGGCGGAGCAGAGAGCGGGCAAGACAGCCCCGCTCTCGATTCGCGTCACGTGTTATTCGGTTTCCAGATCGATATCGATGCCGAGGGAACGAATTTCCTTGATCAACACGTTGAAGGACTCGGGCATGCCCGGCTCCATACGGTGATCGCCGTCCACGATGTTCTTGTACATCTTGGTCCGACCGTTCACATCGTCCGACTTCACTGTGAGCATTTCTTGCAGAGTGTATGCAGCACCGTACGCTTCCAGTGCCCAGACCTCCATCTCCCCGAAACGCTGACCACCGAACTGTGCCTTACCACCCAGCGGCTGCTGGGTGACCAGGCTGTAAGAACCGGTAGAACGAGCGTGCATCTTGTCGTCCACCAAGTGGTTCAGCTTCAGCATGTACATGTAGCCAACGGTAACCGGACGCTCGAACTTGTTGCCGGTACGACCATCGAACAGTTGCATCTGGCCGCTTTCCGGCAGGTCTGCCAGTTTCAGCATGGCCTTGATTTCAACTTCCTTGGCACCGTCGAACACCGGAGTGGCCATTGGAACGCCGCCCTTGAGGTTCTTCGCCAGATCCAGGATTTCCTGGTCGGAGAAGCTGTCGAGCTCTTCGTTACGACCGCCGATCTCGTTGTAGATCTCGTGCAGGAACTTGCGCAGGTCAGCGACCTTGCGCTGCTCTTCGAGCATGCGGTTGATCTTCTCGCCCAAGCCCTTGGCCGCGAGGCCCAAGTGGGTTTCAAGGATCTGACCGACGTTCATACGCGAAGGTACGCCCAGCGGGTTGAGGACGACGTCGACTGGAGTACCGTTGGCATCGTGCGGCATGTCTTCAACCGGCATGATCACGGAGACCACACCCTTGTTACCGTGACGACCGGCCATCTTGTCACCCGGCTGGATGCGACGGCGGATTGCCAGGTAGACCTTGACGATCTTCAGTACGCCCGGTGCCAGGTCATCGCCCTGCTGCAGCTTGCGCTTCTTGTCTTCGAACTTGTCGTCCAACAAGCGACGGCGATCAACGATATAAGCCTGAGCCTTCTCGAGCTGCTCGTTCAACGCGTCCTCAGCCATGCGCAGCTTGAACCACTGGCCATGCTCAAGACCGTCAAGGACTTCGTCGGTGATTTCCTGACCTTTCTTCAGGCCGGCGCCGCCTTCGGCCTTGTGGCCAACCAGCGCTGCGCGCAGACGTTCGAAAGTTGCGCCTTCAACGATACGGAACTCTTCGTTCAGGTCCTTGCGGATCTCGTCGAGCTGAGTCTTCTCGATGGACAGTGCGCGTGCATCACGCTCAACGCCGTCGCGAGTGAAGACCTGTACGTCGATGACGGTACCCTTGGTGCCAGTAGGCACGCGCAGGGAGGTGTCCTTAACGTCGCTGGCCTTCTCACCGAAGATGGCACGCAGCAGTTTTTCTTCCGGAGTCAGCTGGGTCTCGCCTTTCGGGGTGACCTTGCCGACCAGGATGTCGCCAGCGCCTACTTCGGCACCTACATAAACGATACCGGCTTCGTCCAGCTTGTTCAGTGCAGCTTCACCCACGTTCGGGATGTCCGCAGTGATTTCCTCTGGGCCAAGCTTGGTGTCACGGGCCACACAGGTCAGTTCCTGGATGTGGATCGTGGTGAAGCGGTCTTCCTGAACCACACGCTCGGACAGGCAGATGGAGTCTTCGAAGTTGAAGCCGTTCCACGCCATGAACGCGATGCGCATGTTCTGGCCCAGTGCCAGCTCACCCATGTCGGTGGACGGGCCGTCAGCCATGATGTCGCTGCGCTGGACCCGATCACCTTTGCTCACCAGCGGACGCTGGTTGATGCAGGTGTTCTGGTTGGAGCGGGTGTATTTGGTCAGGTTGTAGATGTCGACACCAGCTTCGCCCGGCTCAACTTCATCATCGGCAACACGAACCACGATACGGCTGGCATCGACGGAATCGATCACACCGCCACGACGAGCCACGACGCAAACGCCGGAGTCACGGGCAACGTTACGCTCCATGCCGGTACCTACCAGCGGCTTGTCGGCACGCAGGGTCGGTACAGCTTGACGCTGCATGTTCGAACCCATCAACGCACGGTTGGCGTCGTCGTGCTCGAGGAACGGGATCAGCGACGCAGCGACCGAAACTACCTGCTTGGGCGATACGTCCATCAGTGTGACGTCTTCCGGCGCCTTGACGGTGAACTCGTTCAGGTGACGAACAGCTACCAGCTCGTCGATCAGGACTTTCTTGTCGTTCATCGTGGCCGAAGCCTGAGCGATCACGTGATCGGCTTCTTCGATGGCGGACAGGAATACGATCTCGTCGGTGACCAGAGCGTCTTTCACCACACGGTACGGGCTCTCGAGGAAGCCGTACTGGTTGGTGCGCGCATAGGCAGCCAGGGAGTTGATCAGACCGATGTTCGGACCTTCCGGCGTTTCGATCGGGCAGACGCGACCGTAGTGGGTCGGGTGTACGTCACGAACTTCGAAGCCTGCGCGCTCACGGGTCAGACCACCTGGGCCGAGTGCGGAGACACGACGCTTGTGGGTGATCTCGGACAGCGGGTTGTTCTGGTCCATGAACTGGGACAGCTGGCTGGAACCGAAGAACTCTTTCACCGCCGCCGCTACCGGCTTGGCGTTGATCAGGTCTTGCGGCATCAGGCCTTCGCTTTCAGCCATCGACAGACGTTCCTTGACCGCGCGCTCTACACGCACCAGGCCAACACGGAACTGGTTCTCGGCCATTTCGCCTACGCAGCGAACACGGCGGTTACCCAGGTGGTCGATGTCATCGACGATACCCTTGCCGTTACGGATGTCGACCAGGGTCTTGAGTACTGCAACGATGTCATCCTTGTTCAGCACGCCCGAACCTTCGATCTCGGTACGACCGATACGACGGTTGAACTTCATCCGGCCGACCGCAGACAGGTCATAGCGCTCAGGACTGAAGAACAGGTTGTTGAACAGGGTTTCGGCGGCATCCTTGGTTGGCGGCTCGCCAGGACGCATCATGCGATAGATCTCGACCAGCGCTTCCAGTTGGTTGCCAGTGGAGTCGATCTTCAACGTATCGGAAATGAACGGACCGCAGTCGATATCGTTGGTATACAGAGTTTCGATACGAACGACCTGGGCCTTGACGATTTTCGCCAGGATCTCGGTGCTCAGCTCGGTATTGCACTCTGCGAGGATTTCACCGGTGGCCGGGTGCACGATTACCTTGGCCGTGGTGCGACCGAGGACGTAATCAATTGGCACCTGCAGCTCTTTGATCCCGGCCTTTTCCAGCTGGTTGATGTGACGGGCAGTAATACGACGCCCCTGCTCGACAATAACCTTGCCTTTGTCGTCCTGGATATCGAGGACCGCGATCTCACCGCGCAGGCGCTGAGGCACCAGTTCCAGGCTGAGGTTTTCACCCTGAACATGGAAGACGTTGGTGGTGTAGAACGCGTCCAGCACTTCTTCCGTGGTGTAGCCGAGCGCACGCAGCAGTACCGATGCAGGCAGCTTGCGACGACGGTCGATACGCACGAATACGCAGTCTTTCGGGTCGAACTCGAAGTCCAACCAGGAACCGCGGTAAGGAATGATGCGCGCGGAGTAGAGCAGTTTACCGGAGCTGTGCGTCTTGCCACGGTCGTGGTCGAAGAACACGCCCGGAGAACGGTGCAGCTGGGAAACGATTACACGCTCGGTACCGTTGATAACGAAGGTACCGTTCTCAGTCATCAGGGGGATTTCACCCATGTAGACTTCTTGCTCTTTGATGTCCTTGATCGCTTTGTTCGACGATTCTTTGTCGAAAATGATCAGGCGCACTTTTACCCGCAAAGGTACGGCGTAAGTTACACCGCGCAATACGCATTCTTTGACATCAAATGCCGGTTCGCCCAGGCGATAACCGACGTACTCCAGCGCAGCATTGCCGGAGTAGCTGATGATCGGGAAAACGGATTTGAAGGCCGCATGCAGGCCCACGTCGCGGAACTGATCTTTAGTCGCTCCCGCTTGCAAGAATTCACGATACGAATCCAGCTGGATGGCCAGGAGGTACGGCACATCCATGACGTCCGGCAACTTGCTAAAGTCCTTGCGGATACGTTTTTTCTCAGTATATGAGTAAGCCATCAGCGTTCCCCAGCTTGGTCACCTGCTTGTTTGGCTCCCCCCGACGGGAGCAGCCAGAAAATCGTGCAAACCCCATGGTTTGCGCCACCGCCTCGGGTGGTTACAGCTCGTTACCAGCACCGACCCAATCGGCTGCCAATAACGGAAAAAGGCCGGTGGCAAGAGCCACCAGCCATCAGCCTTTCGCTTGACGCTCGGGCTGGAGACGCAAGGTCGAAGTTACTTAACTTCGACGGAAGCGCCTGCTTCTTCCAGCTTCTTCTTCGCGTCTTCAGCAGCTTCTTTGGAAACGCCTTCAGCGATAACCTGAGGAGCGGTGTCAACCTTCTCCTTGGCTTCTTTCAGACCCAGACCGGTCAGTTCGCGAACAGCCTTGATCACGTTGACTTTCTTGTCGCCAGCGGCGGTCAGAACAACGTTGAACTCGGTTTGCTCTTCAACGACAGCAGCTGGACCAGCAGCAGCAACGGTAGCAGCAGCGGCGGTAACGCCGAACTTCTCTTCCATTGCCTTGATCAGCTCAACGATTTCCATTACGGATTTTTCGCCGATTGCTTCGATGATTTGTTCGTTAGTCAGAGACATGACTCAATTCCTGAATTGGGGGATAGCCGGCACGGCCATCGAAATAAACAAAAATACGCGAGAGAGGAAACGCTCAGCCTTAGGCTGCAGCGGCTTCTTTCTGATCGCGAATTGCCGCCAGAGTACGAGCCAATTTGCTGGTAGCGCCTTGAATCACGCTCATCAGCTGAGAAATTGCTTCGTCACGGGTCGGCAGAGTTGCCAGTACGTCGATTTGGTTAGCTGCGAGGAACTTGCCCTCGAACGCAGCTGCCTTGATCTCGAACTTATCCTGACCCTTTGCGAACTCTTTGAAGATACGGGCAGCAGCGCCCGGATGTTCTTTCGAGAATGCAATCAGGGTCGGGCCGACGAACGCGTCGTTGAGCACGTCATATTGAGTGCCTTCAACAGCGCGCTTCAGCAGGGTGTTACGTACGACACGTACATAAACACCAGCTTCGCGGGCCTCTTTACGGAGTCCGGTCATAGCGCCTACTGTTACGCCACGGGCATCAGCCACGACAGCGGACAGAGCGACTTTGGCAGCCTCGTTGACTTCAGCGACGATGGCCTTCTTGTCTTCGAGTTTAATTGCCACGGGTTTAACTCCTGCTTGTTACCGTTTCATTCGATCGAAACCGAATGTCGTTTTGGTGTCTGATTCGGTAAGGAACCGGGAGCACCATCTGCGTAGGCTTGTGGTTTAAGACTTGCGTCGCCTACGGTCTTGGATAGCCCCCGCCAGGCAGGGACCCCAATTTTTCAATTGGCGCAATTGCTTGCGCCAATCTGTGTCTTACGCGTCGAGCGAGCTCTGGTCGATGACCAGACCTGGGCCCATGGTGGTGCTCAGGGTAACGCGCTTGACGTAGATGCCTTTCGAAGAAGCTGGCTTGATACGCTTCAGGTCAGCGATCAGGGCTTCAACGTTTTCCTTCAGCTTGACGGCATCGAAACCGATCTTGCCAACGGAAGTGTGGATGATGCCGTTTTTGTCGGTGCGATAACGAACCTGACCAGCCTTCGCGTTCTTGACCGCGGTAGCTACGTCTGGGGTTACGGTGCCGACTTTCGGGTTAGGCATCAGACCACGTGGACCGAGGATCTGACCCAGCTGACCTACAACGCGCATGGCATCAGGGGATGCGATCACTACGTCATAGTTCAGGTCGCCGCCTTTCATTTCAGCAGCCAGATCATCCATGCCTACGCGATCAGCGCCAGCAGCCAGAGCAGCTTCAGCTGCTGGGCCCTGGGTGAAAACGGCAACACGGACAGTCTTGCCAGTGCCGTGTGGCAGCACGGTAGCGCTACGAACGACCTGGTCGGATTTACGTGGGTCAACGCCCAGGTTTACAGCAACGTCGAACGACTCGCTGAACTTGACAGTCGACAGCTCAGCCAGCAGAGCTGCGGCGTCTACAAAGTTGTAGGCCTTGCCTGCTTCGATTTTGCCGGCGATAGCCTTTTGACGCTTGGTCAGCTTAGCCATTACACACCCTCCACGTTAAGGCCCATGCTACGAGCAGAACCGGCGATAGTACGCACGGCTGCATCCATATCAGCTGCAGTCAGATCCGCGTTTTTGGTTTTCGCGATTTCTTCCAGCTGAGCACGGGTAACGGTGCCAACCTTAACGGTGTTTGGACGAGCGGAACCGCTGGTCAAACCTGCAGCCTTCTTCAGCAGAACCGAAGCAGGGGTGCTCTTTGTTTCGAAAGTGAAGCTACGGTCGCTGTAGACAGTGATGATCACTGGAGTCGGCAGACCTGGCTCAAGACCCTGGGTACGGGCGTTGAAAGCCTTGCAGAACTCCATGATGTTCACGCCGTGCTGACCCAGAGCAGGACCAACGGGTGGACTTGGGTTAGCCTGAGCGGCCTTCACTTGCAGCTTGATGTAAGCGGTAATCTTCTTGGCCATGAGGCACTCCAATTACGGGTTCGAACGCCTCGAAAGGCTCCCCGGTTACTTGCGCGTTTATCCCAGTGACGACAAAACCCCACAGCCTTGGGCTGCGGGGTTGGGATGCCTGTTCGATCAGACCTTTTCGACCTGACTGAACTCGAGCTCTACCGGAGTAGAGCGACCGAAAATGAGCACTGCGACCTGGATCCGGCTCTTCTCGTAGTTAACTTCTTCAACCGTGCCGTTGAAATCAGCGAATGGACCATCAGTGACTCGCACCACTTCACCTGGCTCAAACAATGTTTTCGGCTTCGGCTTGTCGCTACCATCAGCGACGCGACGCAGAATTGCTTCTGCCTCTTTATCCGTAATTGGCGCAGGCTTATCGGCAGTACCACCAATGAAACCCATCACCCGAGGGGTATCCTTGACCAAGTGCCAAGTCCCTTCGTTCATATCCATCTGCACCAGCACATAGCCTGGGAAGAACTTGCGTTCGCTTTTGCGTTTCTGGCCATTACGCATTTCAACCACTTCTTCAGTGGGAACCAGAATCTCGCCAAAGCCATCTTCCATGCCAGCCAGCTTCACACGCTCTATCAGCGAGCGCATCACATGCTTCTCGTAACCCGAGTAAGCATGCACAACGTACCAACGCTTAGCCACGGGACACCCTTAGCCAACAATCAAGGAAACGAGCCAGCCGAGCAGGGAATCAAGCCCCCACAACAGCAACGCCATAACCAGAACAACAGCCACAACGATCAACGTGGTCTGCGTGGTTTCTTGGCGAGTCGGCCATACGACTTTACGAATCTCGGTGCGGGCTTCCTTAGCGAGTACAAAGAAAGACTTGCCCTTGGCTGTCTGCAGGCCTACAAAGGCAGCAACAGCAGCGATAGCAAGCAATGCGAGTACGCGGTACAGGATCGGCGAAGCAGAAAAATACTGATTGCCAACAACGCCAACAACCACCAAAGCGACTACCACTAGCCACTTGAGCAGATCGAAGCGAGAGCCTTGAGCTTCAGCTTTAGGAGTCATCTATGAAGATCCTGTGAAAAGAAAGCCAGACACACTGAGTGAATCTGGCAGGTCAGGAGGGAATCGAACCCCCAACCTACGGTTTTGGAGACCGTCGCTCTGCCAATTGAGCTACTGACCTAAAACAAAATCAGGCCGACCATTATGCCGGCCCGAAAAAGACATTACAACTGTTTACTCGATGACTTTTGCTACGACGCCAGCGCCGACGGTACGACCGCCTTCACGGATAGCGAAACGCAGACCGTCTTCCATCGCGATGGTTTTGATCAGAGTGACAGTCATCTGGATGTTGTCACCTGGCATTACCATTTCAACGCCTTCTGGCAGCTCGCAGTTACCAGTCACGTCAGTTGTACGGAAGTAGAACTGTGGACGGTAGCCTTTGAAGAACGGAGTATGACGACCGCCTTCTTCCTTGCTCAGAACGTAAACTTCTGCAACGAACTTGGTGTGTGGCTTGACGGTGCCTGGCTTGACCAGAACCTGGCCACGCTCAACGTCGTCACGCTTGGTGCCGCGCAGCAGCACGCCGCAGTTCTCGCCAGCACGACCTTCGTCCAGCAGCTTGCGGAACATTTCAACGCCGGTGCAGGTAGTTTTCTGAGTGTCGCGCAGGCCGACGATCTCAACTTCTTCCTGGATGCGGACGATGCCACGCTCAACACGACCAGTCACAACAGTACCGCGACCGGAGATCGAGAATACGTCTTCGATTGGCATCAGGAACGGCTTGTCGATAGCACGCTCTGGCTCTGGGATGTAGCTGTCCAGAGTTTCCACCAGCTTCTTGACAGCAGTGGTGCCCATTTCGTTGTCATCTTGGCCGTTCAGAGCCATCAGAGCCGAACCAATGATGATTGGAGTGTCATCACCTGGGAAGTCGTAAGTGCTCAGCAGGTCGCGCACTTCCATCTCAACCAGTTCCAGCAGCTCAGCGTCGTCAACCATGTCAGCCTTGTTCAGGAAGACAACGATGTACGGAACGCCTACCTGACGGGACAGCAGGATGTGTTCACGGGTTTGCGGCATCGGACCATCAGCGGCCGAGCAAACCAGGATCGCGCCGTCCATCTGGGCAGCACCGGTGATCATGTTTTTTACGTAGTCGGCGTGACCTGGGCAGTCAACGTGTGCGTAGTGACGCACGGCCGAATCGTATTCAACGTGAGCGGTGTTGATGGTGATACCGCGAGCTTTTTCTTCCGGGGCGCTGTCGATCTTGTCGAAGTCAACCTTGGCCGAACCGAAAACTTCGGAGCAGACGCGGGTCAGAGCAGCGGTCAAGGTGGTTTTACCGTGGTCGACGTGACCGATGGTACCGACGTTGACGTGCGGCTTATTACGTTCGAACTTTTCCTTAGCCATCGAAATCACCCCTAGGAGAAGAATTTAGCAACTCACACAAGCCATTAAAACAAAGGCAGATATTTTCATATCTGCCTTGTTATATGGAGCTCTTGAGCGGATTTGAACCGCTGACCTCACCCTTACCAAGGGTGTGCTCTACCAACTGAGCTACAAGAGCGAAACACTTTGCACAACCTGCAAACCTGGAGCGGGTAGCGGGAATCGAACCCGCATCATCAGCTTGGAAGGCTGAGGTTCTACCACTAAACTATACCCGCGGAGCCTGCAGCTCACGCTAGAAACTGGTGGAGGGGGAAGGATTCGAACCTTCGAAGTCGTAGACGTCAGATTTACAGTCTGATCCCTTTGGCCGCTCGGGAACCCCTCCTAAGCGAGCCGGCATTCTACATCATGCCAGCCTTCTGTCAAGCATTTTCTCATTAAAAACCTGAGGTTAGCTGCGTTGACCACGTTTCGCATTGTTGACTGTTAAAGGTCTTCGCTGCGAAGCGGGCGCCATTCTATGCAAACTACCCCGAGGGTGCAACCCCCTCACAAGGCATTATTTTATGTTTTAACTCATTGAATTCTTTAGAAAGGTTTTGAAGGAACGTTTCATTCACCTTCCCTGTACTTTCCGGCGAAACCTGGACCCAAAATCCGGCCTCAGGGGCACCTGAAGCAGTGGCGCGCGCCACAACCCCCAGCGCTGCCAATTTTTGCTCCAACTGCCGGTTCATTTCCGGACGAGTAAAGCCGCCCAGATAAACACACGTCTTTTGCGCTTCACCGGGCTTTCCCGAATCGCGCCTCACAAGCGCGTCCGCCGTCTCACTCAAGAGATGAATATCCTGCTGCGAGCCGCGATACAAACTCAGAGGGGTGACATCCTTAGCACGAAGCGGAGCTTCCTGTTGATGCCATACATAATAGAAAGCGTTCAAAACCAGCAATAACAGGAACAGCCACCGCATAGGAACCTCAAGACAAAGGACAGGCCATCGCCAAGCCGACAAAAACCAGGTCAGGCACCAACCTGGCGTCAGGGACAATACCGGAAACCAGATTAGCGTCCCCCCCCGTTAGAAACACAACGAAATCCTCACCCCAGTACTGCCGCGCCATCTCAAGTTGAGTCAGGACAAACCCCCTGAGCATCAACATGCAACCACGCTCCACGGCCTCGACAGTCGCCCGCCCAGGGGCGAGACTTTCATGAGCACGCTCCGCAGCCCTATCGTCATAGCGAATCCGGCGGGTATGGGTACGCAACTGATTGCGCATCAAGGACATGCCCGGACAAATGAAGCCCCCAAGGTGCTCACCGTCTGCAGCCACAAAATCGGCTGTAACGGCGGTACCAAAATCGAGCACCAGACAAGCACCCGAGGCCAGGTGAAACCCTCCAAGCAAAGCCAACCATCGATCCAGGCCCAGCCGCTCGTAATCCTCATAGCCATTTCGAACGCCGGCCATTTCACGGGTTGGCACAGCTCGCGCTACGGTCACTCCGAACGCATCAACCAGCGCAGTAACCAGCGATTCGGTTTCTTCCTGGGTGCGCACGCTGACAAGACGACATTTTATGAGCTGAAATTTTCCAGCATCGCTCAAACAAGCCAGTAGATCGCCATCAGAACTGACCACACCTCCGTCGACCGGCGTAAGGCCGTCGGCGCGAAGCACACGCCACTTGATAAAGCTGTTGCCGCAATCGAGCTCAAGAATCATCACGCAACCTCAAACTGAGCTCACCACCGCTAAAATTTCTTTCCACGCCATCCACCTTCAAACGCAGCGCTCCCTGGTAATCGATACCCAGCACAACGCCATCAATTTGATTGACACCCGCAATCAATGATACAGCCCGCCCTTGCCACAAATGATGCCGCTCCCACTCTGGCTGTATTGCGGCAAATCCAGACGCCTGGTGAAGCGTCAAGAATCGCTGGAGATTTGCCCCCAATCGCGCCACCAACTCATTCCGGTCAAAACACCTTCCAGCCACAAGACTCATGGATGTCCACTGCTGATCAACCTCATCGCTGGACTGCATATTCACATTGATTCCCACCCCCAGGACAACGTGGCAGACATCAGCCGGATCCCCTACTAGCTCAAGCAATATCCCTGCAATCTTTCTATCATCAACCAGAACATCGTTAGGCCATTTCAACCCCGCCTGCTGAACGCCCATATCATGCAAAGCATGCAAGACAGCCAGTCCCACAACGAGACTGAGCCCTTCTATTTGGCGCATGCCGCCATCGATACGCAGTACTAGGCTGTAGTAGAGGTTTTCTGCAAAGGGACTGACCCACTTTCGACCGCGGCGACCGCGGCCGGCAGTCTGCCGCTCAGCCAAAACCAGGAATGGCGCCGCCACCCCGCGCTCTATGGAGCGCAACGCTTCAGCATTGGTGGAGTCGATGGAATCGAATATATGAACAGGCCATCCGCAAGGTTCCTTTGCATCAATCTCGGCCGCATCCAGTAGCAATAATGGCCTGGCCAATTGATACCCCCTGCCTCTGACCTTATGAACAGACAAGCCCAGCTCTGCCTCCAGGTGCTGCAGCTGCTTCCATACAGCACTGCGACTGATACCCAGCGCAGCGCCTAGCGCCTGCCCCGAATGAAAGCGGCCATCCTTCAGAAGTTTTAGCAACGTGAGCATGCGAACTGCGCCCTGACAATGAGGCCCGCATGATAGCCATGCGCAAGACGGTTGCATAGAAAGACAGAGGAAGCTTTCCTGCGGGCAAAACAAAACCCCTACCTGCGTCAGCAGATAGGGGTTTCGGAATTTAATCTTGACGATGACCTACTCTCACATGGGGAAACCCCACACTACCATCGGCGATGCATCGTTTCACTTCTGAGTTCGGGATGGGATCAGGTGGTTCCAACGCTCTATGGTCGTCAAGAAATTCGGTAGCCAGCGCGTGCCTTGCGGTCACGTTCCAGCGAATGGGTATGCGATAGTTTGTGTGTTGCTGCTGAGTCAGTCCGAACTTTCGGTTCGTTTCGTCTTCACACACCGCAATCTGGTGCCCTTTCGGGTCAGCAAATTGCTTGGGTGTTATATGGTCAAGCCTCACGGGCAATTAGTACAG